>JAISIF010000195.1 GCA_031262165.1 Myxococcales bacterium
CCACGCACCGCTCGTCCGCGTTCCTGAACAAGACAAGAAAGGGCTTGCTCTCATCGAGACCTCCATGACAGAAGGCACGGCCTTTTCGCCTCTTTAAGGGAGAGAGGCGGACCGGGCCCTTAGCTCAGCGGTAGAGCTGGCGGCTCATAACCGCTTGGTCGCAGGTTCGATCCCTGCAGGGCCCAATGAAGTATTTGGAAGTTCAGAAACATCAATAAACCCTTGAAACTACTAGCACCACAGTTGCGATTGACTTCTATCGCCTGGAAATCCGGAAGAATTCTGAGAACCTGTGTTCAAGCCTTGAACAGCCGTCTTAAGAGGAGCGCGATAGACGAGATTTCCACATAGCTCGCCTCGGAAGTCGTCGTGATTTCACAATCCTTGGATAATCTTCTGTAATTGTTCAGCCAGAGAAATGTTCGTTCGACACGCCAACGCTTGGGTAGCATTTCAAATTTGTGGTTTATTCGCTCAGATATTTCGATCTTCAATCCTAAACTCTTTACGGCTTTCTCGAATATTTTTCCGATAGCCCGCGTCCGCGCAAATACCCAAAAGGCTCGGTATTCACTCGATGCCTTTTGAAATACTTTGCCACCCTGCATCGTATCATGGAGATTTGCCGCGTGAACAACCACAGTCAATATATTTCCCAATAGCTCCGTCACAATGTGCCGCTTTCTCCTCTTTATTTTTTTCATCGAACTCCCTCTCTTCGGCGGGCTCCGTCGTTTTGACACTCTGTGAATCAAATGAGGGAGAAGGATGGATCGGCTTTTCTTTTGCGATCGAGTTTGACTCATACCTTAATGAGCCGCGTCCATAATCCAAATTTCTTGGCTCTTCTATAAAATGACCAAACCGTTTGATGATGAGGAGAATCCTGCGGAATCATTCTCCATTGGCAGCCGATTTTTTGTCAGATAGAGCACCGCATTCATTAAAATTCGCTTGCTCCATTTCGTTCGGTTTCCATGGTTTCCAACTTCTTCTTTAAAGATGGGTTCAACCGCTTGCCATTGTATGTCCGTCAAATCTGTAGAGTGACTCAAAATATTCTCCTTGCTCAGGTGTGTTGAAGAGACGCCTATCTATATCAGGATGAGAGGGGGCCTAGGTATGAGTATGGCTTCTGATTACATGATAAAGTGTGCGTAAAATTATGGACATTCTATAATGCGATGAATTCATTTGTTTCGACGATATGAAAATATTGGCATGATGGAATTCCAGAACGTTTTGAATCAATTATTTCAATGATCCATCACAATATTCAAATGCGTCGTCCTAGCGAGCGAAGTGAGGTAATCCAAGCTGAGGGGACTTCCTGGAAGAAGTGAGCGATGAAGCAATGAGGCCTGACTTTTCACAATCGAGCGCGGTGATGGGAGAATTTGAGGACTGGCCCCATGGGTACTCCTATTTGGCCAATCCCATTTGAGTTGAAGAGAGTCCCTTTGTCCTGAACTGTCTCGATTCAGGACAATTCGCGAACAGTATTGTTCCAACACGCGACAATCCAATGCAGACACAGAGTGGCCATCATTCTCCAATGCTACTGGGCACGAGGGGTGCTTTGGGTGATGTCGTCCAGAGGCAATTGCTTCAGGACAAACAAAACATCCCTCGATCCCCCAAAGCAACAAAGGAGAAATCAATGAAAAAGATCATGTTTGCGACGATGGCAATCTCGATGGCAGCCCTGTTCTCCGTCACGGCCCTGGCCGAACGGCAATCTTCGGAAAAGGCAGACAGGGGTCTCAGCGGTGTCGTCAACATCAACACGGCGACTGTCCAGCAGCTGACCCTTCTGCCTGGCATCGGTGAATCCATCGCTCGGCGTATCGTCGATTACAGGTCGCAGAAACCCTTCAAGAAAGCGGAAGAGCTGCGCGGCGTGAAGGGTATCGGCGAGCAGACCTACCACAAGATCAGTCGCTTCCTGAGCGTCTCAGGTCAGACCACTCTGAGCGCGAGATCTGAAAAGCCAGCCAAATCCGCGCAGAAACAGAAGGATGTGCCGCCGAATCCGGTGGTGGCGCCTGCGGCCCTGGACACGATTGCCTACGCCTAAAGGTGTCCGCCAAGAGCTGGAATCGCCGCGCTGGCTCGATGATGAACCGCAAAAGCGCTGTTCGGCGGCGAAACGATAAGCCTCTCCAGAACCCCTGTCTGGAGAGGCTTAGGCCTTATCCCTTCATGAGGACCTTTGCAGCGCGAAGAACGGGGAAAGCCAGACGAGGCGCGAGGCGGGAGCTTCCAGACGGAAGTGAAGAGCGAAGCAACGAAGACTGACGTTTCACTGACAAGTGGGACGACGGGATAATTGAGGAATACGTCCTTAATTCTCAGAGGAAGCTTTGGCGTGTTGACCTTAGGGAAGGGCAGGATGGACCGCAGGGCCATCGAGCTCTCTCGATTCTCTCCGCAATTCCTCCCCCCTGTCGGTGCGGGGCCAGAGGGCCGGTGGCTGGGGGGGGGAAGCGAAGCGAAAAAACCAGCCCGAAGAATCAAGGGAGGGGTGGATTCACCTTGGGCTGAAAGCGGCTTCGATCATTTTCCAAAAATAGGTCATGACCACTCCTCATCATCGATGGCGATGTCGCCGAAACCGACTGATGTGCCGCTGCCTGGAGGCTGTGGCAGGCCTCGGGGCAGACTTCAACCGATGACCCCGAGCTCGCGTCCCACCTTTGCGAAGGTGTCGATGGCAAACGCGAGCTGCGCTTCGGTGTGGCTCGCCGAAAGCTGAACGCGGATGCGCGCCTGGCCTTTGGGGACGACCGGGTAGCTGAAGCCCGTCACGTAGATGCCCTCGTCGAACATGCGGCTGGCCATCTGCCCAGCGAGGCGCGCATCACCGAGCATGATGGGTACGATCGGGTGCTCGCCTAGTTTCAGGTCAAAGCCCGCCTGTGCCATGCGCGCGCGGAACAGGAGCGCATTTTCCATGAGCCGGTCGCGCAGCGCGCTGCTCTCCTCCATGAGTTCGATCACCTTGATCGAGGCAGCCACGATCGAAGGCGCTAGGGCGTTCGAGAAGAGGTAGGGCCGCGCGCGCTGGCGGAGCAGGTCGACCACCACCCGTTTGGCCGCGATGAAGCCACCCGACGCGCCGCCGAGCGCCTTGCCGAGCGTCGAGGTCAGGATGTCCACCTTGCCCTGCACGCCAAAATGCTCGGACGTGCCCCGGCCCGATCGACCCACGAACCCAGAGGCGTGTGAGTCGTCCACCAGCACCATCGCGTCATAGGCCTCGGCCAGCGCGCAGATGCGATCGAGTGGGGCCAGCGTCCCGTCCATGGAGAACACGCCGTCAGTCGCGATGAGGCGTAGGCGCGCGGACTGTGTCTCCTTCAGCTTGCTTTCCAGATCAGCCATGTCGCCGGTCGCATAGCGATGGCGCGTGGCCTTGCTCAGACGGATGCCGTCGATGAGTGAGGCGTGATTCAGCGCGTCGGAGATGATGGCGTCCTCGGCCGTCAAGAGTGTCTCGAAAACGCCCCCGTTCGCGTCGAAGCACGAGCCGAACAGAATGGCGTCTTCATAGCCAAAGAACCGCGCCAGGCGCGCTTCGAGCTCGGCGTGGATGTCCTGTGTCCCACAGATGAAGCGCACGCTCGACATCCCAAAACCGCGCGCGTCGAGGCCTGCGCGCGCGGCCGCCACCACTGCCGGGTGGCTCGACAGGCCGAGGTAATTGTTCGCGCAGAAGTTGAGGCAGGTGCGGCCATTCACCACGATCTCAGCGCCCTGGGGGGAGGCAATGGGCCGCTCTGATTTCCAAGTCCCCGCTTCGCCGATGGCATCGAGCTCGCGCCGATAGATGTCGATGGCCTTGTTATCCATGAGCAGACTCTCTTTCTTATTTGAAGTGTTGGGACTGCAGGGGATTGGTGTAGAGATGAAACTATTTGAAATCACGAAAACTCGAGAGTGATCACCGAAAAAGAGGCACAACTTGAAGAAACATGATTTTATCTGGCTATTGTAGAAAAAGGTCTTCTGGTGTGCGTTTTATGAAAAAATGTCATTCCTCCGAAACTTATAAAAATGGATTTTCCAGAGATAGATGAAGATATAAGAGGCCGTATTCATGCCAAGACACCCCCTCTCATCCTGATATAGATGAACGTCTCTTCAATACACCTGAGCAAGGAGAACATTTTGAGTTACTCTACAGATTTGACGGATGCACAATGGCAAGCGGTTGAACCCATCTTTAAAGAAGAACTTGGGAACCATGGAAACCGAGTGAAATGGAGCAAGCGAACTTTAATGAATGCGGTGCTCTATCTGACAAAACAGGCTGCCAATGGTGAATGATTCCGAAGGATTTTTCTCCCTATCAAACGGTTTGGTCATTTTATAGAAGAGCCAAAAAATCTGAATTATGGACGCGGCTCATGAAGGTATTGATCAAACTTGATCGCGAAAGGCGTGGAAGAAAAGCCGAACCATCCTTCTCGCTCATTGACGCACAGAGTGTTAAAACGATGGGGCCCGTCGAAGATCGGGGGTTCGATGGGGGAAAAAGATAAAGGGGAAAAAGCGGCACATTGTGACGGATCTATTGGGAAACATATTAGAGAAGGCGACCGGCGAACGAACGCTAAAGTAGAAGGCAAGAAAGCCCTTTGCATCCTACTTTATGCACTTGGAAAAAGTTCTTACAAGATGATTGGCCGAAATTTGAAAAATACATCATTCCCTCGGTTATAGATGGATTCGATCTTCGGGCGAAAAATTATCCGCCCCTGCTATTCCAGAAGATGGCCTGGAGATAGAATTCAATGAGCAGTGGCGCATCATTGGATCAAAAAATAAACTTTGGTTCATTAAAGACTTATCCCTCAATTATCCCGTCGCTCCATTTGTCCGTGAAACGCCAGCCTTCGTTGCTTCGATGGTCACTTCCGTCTGGAAGCTCCTGCCTCGCGCCTCGTCTGACATTCCCCGTCCTTCGCGGTGCAAAGGTCCTCATCGAGGGAGAAGTCCCTAGTGCAGCACCCGGGAACCAGCGCTCATCAGCGGCGCGGCCAAAGGCGCTGGCTTGGGGAGCGCGGGCGTCGACGTCTGCGCTTGTGCCAGCTCGGGCATGGCCTCTTCGAATTGGATCGGCTCGATGAAGCGTAGGCCCATGCCGCGCAGCAGGCCCTCGCCCTCTTCGTTCCCATACGAAAGGAAGCACTGGTAGCGGACGACGGCCCACATCGCGATCTCCACACTCGAGCCCGGCGCCACGAACGTGATCTGGACGCGCGAGCCGATCGGGCAGGGCGCGCTCGTCTCCACGAACATGCCCCCCTCCGAGATGTTGCGCGCGATGCCGCGCGAGATGCCATCGTCTCCGGACAGATAGACGTGAAACGCCTTGTCGAATCGGACTGCCGACCGCCGCTCTTTGGTCTGGACCTTCATGACGACCTCCTGGGTGAAGTGTGTCTAAGGCATACCTTGCAATGCGATGTAGTCAAAAAAACGACGTGTAGTTTTTAAGGCGCCAGCAGCTCAGCGCTTGCCTCTCCAGGTCGAGAGGAACGTGGCCACCGCCGGATGGGGCGAGGCGCGCATCTGCTCGGGCGTGCCCTCGGCGCAGATCTGTCCCTGGTGCAGGAAGGCGATGTGGTTGGCGATGTTCATGGCCGATCCGATGTCATGGCTGATGACGACGCTCGTCACGCCGAGCTTCTTCTGGGCGTCGAGGATCATCTCATCGACGTAGTCGGTGGTGATGGGATCGAGGCCGGTCGTCGGCTCGTCGTAGAGGACGATCTTCGGTTCGAGCGCGATGGCGCGAGCGAGGCCTACGCGCTTCTTCATGCCGCCCGACAGCTCCGCCGGAAATTTCGCGTCGATGTCGCGCAGGCCGACGATGTCGAGCTTCTCGTGGACGATGCGGGCGATCTCGTTCTCGGGCTTGCGCGTGTGCTCGCGCAGGGGAAAGGCCACGTTGTCGAAGACGGTCATGCTGTCGAAGAGCGCTGCGGCCTGGAAGACCATCCCGAACTTGCGGCGCAGCTCGTTGAGCGCGTGACCACTGATCCGAGCGATCGGCGCGCCCTCGATGAAGATCTCGCCCGAGTCGGGCTGGAGCAGGCCGATCAGGTGCTTCATCAGCACGGTCTTGCCCGAGCCTGAGCCGCCCAGGATCACGGCCGTCGAGCCTTGGGCCACGCTGAGGTTCACACCGCGCAGGACCTCGCGGCTCTCGAATGATTTGTGGAGCGCGCGCACCTCGATCATCGGCGGCATTGGCAGGGAGGGAGAAGAGGGGGGCATGGCTCAGGACTCTCGCAGGGGGGCGTCGTGGGAACGGGGTAAGGAGGAATCGGCACCACGGGCGCGAAGCGGGGACGGCAAGCAGAGATCTTCCTCACGCGGCTCGGTCCGAATTCGAGGACAGCCCTATGCGTCCGCCTCGGCTTCGACGAGCGCCTCGGCCTCCAGGAGTCCCTGCGCCAGCAGGGCGAGCCCACACAAATCCTCGATCGAGGTGCCGAGGTGTGGCGCGGCGATGGCGAACGCCCCTTTGCCCGCCTCGCGGCGCAGGCGGTTCAGGTGCTCTCGATCGCGCAGCGCCTGCCAGCGCTCCACCTCGGCCAGCGCGATCAGATCCTCGGTCCTCAGCCCTGAGGCAAGGCAGTCCGCCGGGATGGGCATGGCTTCGGGCGACTGCCGCGCCTGCGGCCCTGCCAGGCTGCGGTTGAGGATGAATCCACGAAAGGGGAAGCCCATCCGACAGATGCTCTTCCGCAGGAACAGCGCCTCGGAGGTGACCGTCGAGCCCTGTGCCGTGACGACGAGGAAGGCTGCCGCGTCCGATTCGAGCCGCCGCTTCACGCAGTTCGCGTGGTCACGCATCGCCCCGAACATCCCGGAGAAAGCGTCGATGAAGTCGAACAGCTCGGCGTGGAAACTCGCGCCAAAGATGCGGGCGAACACGGCGTCGATGAGGCCTCTGGCCTTGCGCGCCAGCACGCCCTGGCGCCGCTCGCCCTTGGGCAAGAAGATCGAGACGACGCGCTCGTCGAGAAAACCAGCGATGCGGCCTGGCGCGACCAAGAAGTCGAGGGCGTTGCGCGAGGGCGGGGTGTCGAGCACGACGAGGTCATAATTGCCCGACACGGACAGGCGGTGGACGGCTTCAGCAGCCGTGTATTCCTGCATCCCCGCCGTCATGCGCGAGAGTAGCTGGTAGATGCGGTTGTCCTGGATGCGGCGGGCCTGCTCCGGCGAGTCGGTCAGCTCCAGGATCATCTGTTCGAAGATGACTTCGGGCAGCAGCATCCACGCGTGGAGGTTGCCAGGCGCGATGCTCAGGGCTGCGAGCCGATCGGCGCGGACCGGGACTGGCGCGCGGGCGTTCTCGGGGAGGCCCATCGCCTGCGCGAGGCGCCGTGCAGGATCGATGGTGAGGACGAGCGTCCGGCGCCCCAGGCGCGCCGCGGCCAAACCGAGCGCCGCGGAGATCGTCGTCTTGCCAACGCCACCCGCGCCACAGCAGACGACGATGCGGCGGTCGGCGAGGAGGCGCTCTAGGGACATGGACGAGGCGATCATTTCCGTTCCCTATCCCGGTCGCTTCGCGTCCGCCCTTTCCCTCTCGTGGGAGAGGGATGAGATCGAGGCGGCGGCGGCGTCACATCCGATCCAATTCGACTCCCAAAACACGCCCTCACCCGCTTGCAGGAGAGGGCTGGAGAGAGGGGACGGCCCATCAGTCGAAGCGCTCGCCGTCATAGAGCCCGTCGATGAGCTCGCGGTAGCGCTCCAGGACCACGGAGCGCTTCACCTTGAGCGTGGGCGTGATCGAGCCGTCCTTCTGCGTCCACTCGTGGTCCAGGATCGCGAACCGCTTGACCGTGGCGTAGCTTGGCAGGCGCGCGTTGAGCGCCTTGACCGCGGCCTCGATCTTCTTGTGGACCTCGGGCCGCCGCGACAGCTCGGCAAAGTCCCGCGAGGGCAGCGACTGCGCATTGGCGAATTCGAGCAGCGCCTCCTCCGTGAGCGTGATGAGCGCCGACACGAACTTCCGGCGATCGCCGATGATGAGGACATTGCCGATGAGCGGCTCTGTCTTCAGGCCGTTCTCCAGCTCCTGCGGCGCGATGTATTTACCGCCAGAGGTCTTCAGCAGATCCTTCTTGCGGTCCGTGATGGTCAGGAACCCGCGCGCGTCGACCCGGCCTATGTCGCCGGTGTGGAACCAGCCCTCGGGATCGATGGCCGCCGCCGTCTCCTCGGGCTGGTTGAAGTAACCCTTCATGACCTGTGGGCCCTTGAGCAGGAGCTCGCCGTCGTCGGCGATGCGCACCTGCACACCCTTCCACGGCAGGCCGACCGTGCCGATCTGCTTCTTGTCTGGGGAGGGCAGGTTGACGTGCGTCGGCGCGCACGTCTCGGTCAGGCCATAGCCTTCGCACATGTGGAAACCGCACAGGTCGAAGAAGAGCGCGATCTTCTTGGAGAGCGGGGCGCCGCCGCTGACGAATTTCTGCATGGTGCCGCCAAAGCGCGCCTGAATCTTGGCCTCGACCTGCGAGAACACGAGCTTCTTGGCCAGCGTCCACTGCACCGAGCTGTAGTCGCGACCGGCGACGCGGGCCGCCGCGTATTCCTCGAACTGGGACATGCCCCAGCGGAACATCTGACCTTTGATGCCCGGCTGGGCAGCGCCATCACCCACGACCTTGTTGAACGCCTTTTCGAGCACGCGCGGCACGAGCGTCATGAGCGTCGAGCGCGTCTCGCCCGCGTTGTTGATGGCCGTCTCGATCGACTCCGCGTAGGCGATGGTGATCCCAGACCCGAGGTGTGCCGCTGGGACGATGAGCGCAAAGGCGTGGGCGAGCGGCAGGAAGAGCAGGGCGATCTCGCCGTCGGAGATGAGGCCGTTCGTCGCCACGCAGCGCGCCTGGGAGGTCCAGTTGGCGTGGGTGAGCATGACGCCCTTGGGCTTGCCGGTCGTGCCCGAGGTGTAGAGCAGGTAGGCCAGGTCGTCGGGGCTTGTCCGCGCGGCGGCCTGCTCCAAGAGCGAGGCCTCCCCAGGTTCCTGGAGCTTCTGGATCCCGCGCCTCTCCAGCTCACTGAACGAGAGGGCGTCCGGCATCTCGATGGGCGCGTCGATCAGGACGACGTGGTCGAGCGTAGGGACCTCGGCGCGGATCTGACGCACACGACCAAGGCGGCCGAGCTGCTTCTGCTTCGCGTCGGGCGTGTCGTGATCGATGACGATGGCACGCGCGCCGCTGTCCTTCAGGATGTAGGCGATGTCAGCGGGCGTGTAGGAGGTGTAGATGGGGACCGCGACGGCGCCGATGGCATAGAGCCCAAAGTTCACGAGGACCCACTCGTAGCGGGTCTCCGCGAAGATGGCGACGCGATCGCCTGGCTCGATGCCCAACGCCTTGAAGCCAGCGCCGATCTGCCGGACGCGCTGGAGCTCCTCTCCCCAGGAGACGTCGATCCACTTGCCGTTCTGCTTGTGGCGCGCGGCCAGCCAGGTCGGGGTGCGGGCGCGGATGAGGAGCAGCTCGACGAGATTGCGCGCCGAGTCGAGGGTCAGATCAGTGGAGATGCCGCGGGGCATTTGGCGGCGCGCGTCCTGTGAAGTCGTCATCATGAGAAACAACACCTCTCGAAAAAGTGCCTGGGAACCCCGTTCCTTCCGGCCAAGAAAGAGTGGCGTCATCGGCCCTGCCCGCGAGGAGGAGAGGAGGCGAACGGCGTTTTGGAACGCGGCCTTCTTCAGAGGAAGAGGTGGGCCGCTGGGGTCCCCATTTCAGAGGGCGCGCCTCATGGGACTTCACGTTCGAAAACGCAACCTCTGGGTTGTTTCAAATGAGCGCGCGCGGCGGGTCGCCATGCCGGTGAAGAGGAGGCGATGGTTCATCCATCGACGCTCACCCGTCGCTTCGCTTCGGCCCTTTCCCGTCAAGAGGGAGAGGGAAATCCACCGAGGTGGATTCGGGTGTTTTTCGAATGAAACAGACCGAAAAAGCTCTCGCGTCTGGCGCGTCTGGCGCGTCACAGCCGGAACGCCGCCGACACGTAGCCAAAGGTCGCGCTCTTCACCTCGCTCGTCTGCCGCAGGGCCTCGCCCGCGATGAAATACGAGATCCCGCCCTCGACTTTGAGCAGGGCGCTGGGCGTCCAAGTGATGATGGCGCTCACCTCTTGCCCGGCGTGGCTCGACCCGGACGCGAGGGCTGGTCGCAGGACTTTGCCCGAGGTGTTCACCCAGTCGTCGCCGGTCTCCGCCAACCAGTAGGTGTGGTGTTCGAGGCGCGCACTGACCGCCGGGTGGAGCTGGAGGCTCAGGCTGGGCGAGACCTCGATCATGTTCTGCCAGCGGAACAGATCCGCGATGCCATAGGGCTCGTGCGTCGTCCCGTAGAGGGGGACGAACGTCTGCGCGAGGCCGTCCTCGGCATCTGGATCTCCCGAGGCGTAGTTGACCTCGACGCCCAGGCGCGGCGCGTTGGACAGCGGCATGCGCCAGCCAAGGGCACCGTGCAGCGCGGCAGCGTGGATCGTGTCGCTCGCCTTCTGACCGAACTGCAGGGCGAGCTCGAACTCCCAGTCCAGGGCGGGCGATTCGATGTCGCCCCAGGCGCGGAAGCCCGGCGTGATACGGTGCTCGTCGCCCTTGGCGCCGTCCTCACCGCGAATCGGGTTGCCGGGATCGAGGTCCGCGGTCCGATACAGCCCGAATACGTAGAGCTCCACGTGGCTTCGGGGCGAGATCTCCATCGACGAAAAGAACCCCCACAGCGTCTCCCCGAAGTCGCTGCGATCGAAGTCATCCCGATAGACCTTCACCTCGCTGCCCACGAGCGCCGTGAGCTGGAGCCGCTGGAAGTCCGTGTCGAAGCGTAGCGCGTCCCACGCACGCGGCCGGTTGCTCCAGCTCGATGTCGAGATGAGGCGCCTCGAACCCAGGTTCATGGCCTGTCGGCCTAGCTTCACACTCAGCGGCAAGCCCAAGGGTCGACGAAGGCCGAGGTAGGCCTGCGTGAAGTCGAGCGGCGCGTCGGCACTCGTGGCCTCGTGGACCAGCTCCCTGCCATCGGTGAGGTCCACGAGGGCTTCGAAGGCGCGGAAGGACAGCCTCATCCCGATCCCTGTTCTCATCAGGAGTCGCCAGCGCTCCTCGTCGGTCGCCGCGTCGAGCGAGAGGTCGTCGCGCAGCTCACTGCGCAGGCGGACGTCCACGCGCGGCGTGAGCCTCAGTTCACCCAGTTGGATAGCGTTGTCGGGCACGTCTGCCTGGGCAGACAGGGGACTGGCGAACGAGAGCGCGGCTATCAGGAAGAGGGAGGAGAGGAGGGCGTGTCTGAACGACATGTCGATACGGTTCTCTTTCGAATGGACGAATCGCTGGGCAGAGATCACGCCTCCGCGAGCAGGCGATCGATGAGCGTGCCTGAGTCGATGCCCTCTGATTCGGCGTGGAAGTTCGTGATGACGCGGTGGCGCAGGACAGGGCGGGCCAATGCGCGCACATCCTCGACCGTGGCCACGAAGCGGCCATCGAGGAGCGCGCGGGCTTTGGCGCCCAGGACAAGGAACTGGCTCGCCCTGGGACCCGCGCCCCAGGAGACGGAGCGCTTGATGAAGTCGGGTGCGTCCTTGGCGCCTGGCCGCGTTCGCTGGACGAGCCCGACGGCCGCGCGCACGACCGCGTCACTTGCCGGGACGCGGGGCACGATGGCCTGGAGTGCCGCGATCTTCTCGGGCGAGAGGATTTTTTGCAGCGGCGCGCTCTGGCCGACCGTGGTCGTGCGCACGATGTCGAGCTCTTCTTCGAGCGAGGGGTAGCCGACCTCGACGAAGAACATGAAGCGATCGAGCTGCGCCTCGGGCAGCGGATACGTCCCCTCTTGCTCGATGGGGTTTTGCGTCGCGAACACGAAGAAGGGGTGCGGCAGCGGGTGGGTCCGGCCACCGGCCGTCACACGGCCCTCCTGCATGGCCTGGAGGAGCGCGGCCTGCGTCTTGGGTGGCGTGCGGTTGATCTCGTCGGCCAGGACCAGGTGGGCGAACAGCGGTCCTTGGACGAAGCGGAACGCGCGGTGGCCAGAGGCGCGGTCCTCCTCGATGATCTCCGTGCCGGTGATGTCCGAGGGCATCAGATCGGGCGTGAACTGGATGCGGTTGAACGAGAGATCGAGCAACTCGGCCAACGTGGACACGAGGAGCGTCTTGGCGAGGCCTGGCACACCGACGAACAGGCAGTGGCCGCGCGCGAAGAGGCTGATGAGCAGGTGATCGATGACCTCGCGCTGGCCCACGATACGCTTGCCCAGCTCCTCGGCGATCTGCTGGCGGCATCGAGCAATGGCGGCGACCGAGGCGCGCGCCTCATCCGCGGTCATCTCAGGAATGGGGGCGCTACTCGCTGGGCTGGGGCTGTCCAAGAGACCTCTCCATAATTATTAGACGTTTTGCTCAACATTATTAGACGCTGTCGTCTATTCCGGGAGTCCAGGCTCTGAATCGGGCGTGGACGTCTGTTCGGGCGCGGGCGCTGTCTCTGGCGCTTCATTATTGGACGGCGCCGTCGGATCGACGGCTTCGGCCACGCTCGGCTCGTCGGAGGCAGCGCTCGATTCATTCTTAGACGGTTCAGCCTCTCGGGCCGTCTGAGAACTCTCGGTCGCCTGCTGTTCGGTCGATCGCGCCGCCTGCTCACCTACCGCAGGATTATTAGACGCTTCAGCGGAACGACTGGACACGGCTGCTGGATCGGTCAGCGTCGAGGCGGCCTCGAGCAGGGCTTGCGCGACCTCGTCGGGGAGCGCGATCCCTGCCCGGGCATGGAAGTCCGCTGCACGATGGAGCTCGCCCATCTCCAAGGTGAGCGCAGCCGCCGACCTCCAGTCGCAGAGCGCCGTATAGAGCCTGAGCGCCTCCTCTGGCTTTCCGAGGGCGCGCCAGCGCTCGGCCGCCCGCGCCTTGTCGCCGCTGCGCTCCAGCCAGATCGCGCACAGGAGTCGATCGCCCTGAGCGTCCAACCGGCCCACCATCTCGGCGGCAAAGGCGCGCGCCCGATCGAGCTGCCCAGCCCGTTCGAGCCACTTGAAGGCCAGCTCTGGCCGCGAGGCCCGCGTCAGCGCGACCGCCTCGTCGAGCAGGCCAAAGCGGCACAGGACATTGCCCGCGCCAGCCAGATCGCCCCGCTGCTCGCGCGCGGCCGCCTCTTGCCGCGCCAGGCGCTGGACCTCACCCTGCTGCCCAGCCCGGTTGAACGCATCGAGGGCCTTGGTGACATTGCCCGCGCGCTCATAGGCACGCGCCGCGTCACCGTGTTGGCCCGCCTGTTCGTAGAGTCGAGCGACCTCACGCCAGTCGCCCATCTCGGCGACGAGCTCCAGGTAGAGATCGGCGAGGCCGTGCTGGAACAGGAGGGCGCGGACCTCTTTGAAATCGATCGACTTGGCCAACGCACGAATCTCCTCGCGGCGCCCAAGCTCCAACGCGAGCTTCAGGGCGGAGCGTTGCTCGCCCGCTTGCTGAAAGAGCGCGAACGCCCGCTCTTTGTCGCCGTGCGCCTCGAAGATCTGCGCGGCCTGTTTCAGGTTGCCCGCGCGCGCGGCCAGCTCGGCCGCCTCTCGCCACTGACCTTCGCGCTCCAGCCGGGCAATCGCGCGATCGGGGCGGCCCGCGGCCTCATAGACCTTGTCCGCTCGAGCCTCGTCACCCACGGCGAGCCACGTGTCGCCCACGGCAGACAGCATGTCGCGCCGCGCCGCCAACTTGTCCGGGTCGTCCGCTGGAGAGGGGAGGCGCCCAGCGCGCAGGAGCGCGGTGAGCAGGTGAGTGCGCGCGTCGAAGTCGAGCACGTCGATGCTGGACAGGCGCAGCGGTTCGAGGCGCGCGGCGATCCTCTGGAAGCCCTGGCCGACCTCGGCGAACTCACCCCGCGTCAGTGGCCGTTCCAGTGCCGAGAGCGCTTCGAGGATGAAGGTCTCCACGCCAGCCATGGTCGGCGGCGGTGTCGATGACGAGGCAGAGGCGGATGCCTGCTCGCCACGGCGGGAACGCTGGCCACGGCGGCGCTCGAAGTGGCGGCGCTCTGTCCGCTGCTGGTCATTTTTCGGGGCGCCCGAATCCTGAGGGCGCGGGGTCGGTGTCCTTTTGTCGCTGTCGGTCATGGCAAGCACACGTCACACGTCTGGAAGGGAAGTAGATCGGATTCGAGGCGAATCGATCTGGGTCGAGCCTTGCGGACCATCGTCCACCGTCATCACGAAGTTCAGAAGATGGCGTCGTTCAGGCTTGGATTGGGCAGCGCCTCGTCGATGGTGAAGGTCCCGATGAGGCGGTCGGCCTGGATGAACTCGATCCTGCGCGGGTGCCAGCGCCCTGCCTCGTTCCAGTCGTAATCGATGAACCGGAGCTCCTTGGAGACAGGCGACTGGCGATCGACGAAGCGCAGCGGCTGGAACGTCTCCTTGTTCACCCAGAGGCTCGAGGCGTTCGTCTGCTGCGGCCTGGCGCCTACCACATAGGCAATCTGCTGCCCTTCGACGCGGCCAAGCGTGACGACGTTGCGCTTCACGCCTGCCGCTCGCATCAGCGCCATCGGTCCCTCATAGCCGCCGCGGCCATCGAGCAGCGGGCAGGCCATGTCCGTGAACATCTCCAGAACGGTGATGTGCTGCCCGCTCGTATCGAGTGAGCGCTTGCCGCCGTCGTTCGACGCGGCCAGGCGCGGGCCTGGCACCGTTGGCTTGCGCTGCACTTCGAGCCGACAGCGCCCCGGGAATCCGTAGCTGGCTTTGGCCGGGACGAAGATCTCGGGCGACGCTGGATCGAAAGGCAGGCCGAGCGCGCTGGCGGCCGTGCGGGCCTCGTCACCGATGAGGTGCAGCGTGCCGCGCACCGCGAGCGACGAGAGCTTGGTCTCGCCATGCTGCATGTTGCGCCGGGCCACGCCGACCTTGCGGACGAGTACGTCCGCCGTGAAGAGCCAGGCCTGCGCCGAGAGCGGCCCCACGAAGAGTCCGAGGGCGACGAGACAGAGAAGAAGTTTGAGCGGGCGCGACATGTCCGACGATTCCTCCGAATGAAACGTGGAGCAGCCCTGACGGGTGCCCTCGACAAAAGCCGCGCAACCTAGTCGCCGAGGTCAGTCGGGTAAAGGTTTGCGCCGCCAAATGCAGGGCAATCGAATTCTAAGGGGTTATCCATCAATTATCCCATCGCCTCCGCTCGTCCGAGAAACGCCAGCCTTCGTTGCTTCGATGGACACTTCCGTCTGGAAGCTCCCGCCTCGCGCCTCGTCTGACATTCCCCGTCCTTCGCGCTGCTCGGTCCTCATCGTGGGGATGAGTCCTAAAAATGCTTGATGCGATCACGCCATCAAAGCCATGCGCCACCTCCTTCTGAGGGGGAGGCTCTTGGAGAAGCCCTTCCGCCGAGGGGATGTCGGCGGAGCCGCCAGTGGGAGTTGCGGGCCGGATCGTTAGAACTCGATGGCGCTGCCGCCAAATGCAGTGTGGCGGGTTCTGGCGACGTCGTCCGAGCATCGAAGCGTTTTCGCGGAGGCTCAGCATGTGGCTCCCTACGATAAACGTATCGAGAATCACGCCTGTAGAACCCGACTACCCCGCGCCAAATTCAAGACCGCGCTCGATCGACGGCCTGACGAGACAGCGTGCAGAGCGCTGGAATCGCCTGTCCGCTCGGGCGTTTTAGCTGGCTCGTTTTGTCGTTCTCGTCTTCGATTTCGATCCTGATCCCGAACCGTGAGGTGACCCATGGCCTTGAGCAAATCCATCCCGTGGAGAGTGCTGTTCTCCCTCTCGACCACCGCGATTTTCTTCTTCATCGGCTGCTCGTCGAGCGAGGGCGCGAGCGTGTCCGCGCCACGGCCTCAGGCGGTGCGCCGCGCTGCCCAGCCTCAGAAACAGAAGCGCCCACCGACCGAAACCACCACGCCGCTGTTCCTGGAGAGTGCGGGCGCGCCGATGCCTGAAGCGGAGATCCCGCTCAACTCGTTGGCGCCGCTCGTCCGGCGCGTCAAGCCGGGCGTGGTCAACATCTACACGCTCTCGATCGTGCCCTCGCGCGGGAGGCGCGCCCGTCACTTCGGCGACTCGATGGACGAGCTGTTCCGCAACTACTTCGATGGAGCAGCGGGCAGTCAGGCACGACAGAGCCTCGGCACGGGCTTCATCCTCAACTCGGACGGCCTCGTCCTGACGAACAACCACGTGGTCGAGGGCGCGACCGAGATCCGGATCAAGCTCGACGACGGTCGGGAGTTCTCAGCGCGGCCCATCGGCCTCGATCGTAAGTCGGACGTCGCGCTCCTCAAGCTCGAAGGCGAGGGCGTGAAGGACTTGCCCGTCGTCGTCCTGGGCGACTCGGACGCGCTCCAGGTCGGGGACTTCACGCTGGCGGTCGGCAACCCGTTCGGCCTCGACCACTCGGTCAGCCTCGGCATCGTGTCGGCCAAGGAGCGCGTCATCGGCGCGGGCCCCTACGACGACTTCATCCAGACCGACACGGCCATCAACCCAGGCAATTCGGGTGGGCCGCTCTTCAACCTGCGCGGCGAGGTCGTGGGCGTGAACACCGCGATCATGGCGCAGGGCCAGGGCATCGGCTTCGCGGTGCCCATCAACATGGTCAAGGCGCTCTTGCCGCAGCTCATCAAAGGGCAGGTTCTGCGCGGCTGGCTCGGCGTCTCGGTCCAGGACATCCCAACCGCCCTGGTGCCCAAGCTCGGGTTGGCGCGGCCCAAGGGCGCACTCGTCGTGGGTGTGATTCGCGAGGGGCCTGCGCACAGAGCTGGCATCCTGCCGGGCGACGTCGTCACCGCTGTCGCGGACAAGCCGATCGAGACCTACAACCAGTTCTCGCGGACCGTCGCCGCACTGGAGCCAGGCAAGCCTGCGCGACTGCGCGTCCTGCGCGAGGGCAAAGCGCTGGAGATCGAGGCGGACGTGGGCCACAGACCAGACGAGCGCCCGCTCATGGCGCTCCGCAAAGGAGGCGCGCCTGCGCCGAACGAGCGCATCGAGCTCGGACTGTCGCTGCGCGAGCTGCCGCGCGCCCGGCAGAAACGGCTGGGTCTCTCGGGCGGCGTGGAGATCACGGCGGTCGATCCAGAGAGCCCAATCGGCCGAGGCGGTGCTCAGCCCGGCGACGTGATCATCGAGATGCAGCGCAAGTCGATTCAGGGGCTGAGCGACTTTGCCGAGATCGCGCAGACCTTGAAGCCCGGGGAGCGCCTGCTGCTCCGGCTCCAACGCGGCGATTCCGCGATCTATGTGGCCGTGCTGCTGCCGTGATGCAGCGCTCCATGATTGCGGCCGCTGCTCCCGATGCCCTCCCATCTTCGGAGGCCATTGCGAGACGCGGAAGGCCGAATCAATCCAATGACGTTTGAGACAGTCCGATGAGGCGCGAGAGCGGTTTCAGACGAACCTCCTCCTCAAACCGCGCGGAAAGGTCGGCGTCGCCAATACAAGCAGCGTTCTCCCAAGAGAGAGCCCATCCCGCGAACAGGGAAGATTTCCCTGCCTGATGTCAGGTCAGGGGGGATTTCTTCCCCGGATTGGTGGCCGCGCGCAGCCGGGCCGGAAACTTCACCTCTCGTCTGGGTGCAAACTAAGGCTGAATCAGACCTAACCATTTGAAATCATTGAATAATTTTTGTGGAATGTCTGATGCATTTTGCCTCTTCGTCACAGGTTTTCTGCAAGGAGGCAGACATGACCCGCCCCAGCGATTCCAAGAATTTCAGCACCAGAAACACCACAGAGAGCACTGCGATGAGCGCCGAGCGCATCGCTGCCAGCACCATCCGATCGACCCGCCCCGTGGCCCTGATGATCCCAGTCCTGGCGCTGACCATCTTTGGGCAACTCTTGCTGATGTTCCGCTGCCCGCCCACCGAGCTTGCCGCGCGCCTGAACCTCGACATGGCAGGCACCATCGCGATGAGCACCGGCTTCTGGATTCTGTTCGCGAGTCTGCTCGTCATGATCTGGAAGATGGTCCTCGTGGCGCGCTACCGTCCCACGCCGTCGCCCTCGGACGCCATGCTCCCGAGCCTCACGGTCATCGTGCCGGCCTACAACGAGGGCGCGCAGGTCCTGAAGACGATCGAGAGCATCCTGGCGAGCGATTACCCGGCGCACCTGCTGCAGATCGTCTCCATCGACGATGGCAGCCGCGACGACACATGGCACTGGATCCAGCAGGGCTGTGATCTGGATCGTTCGCGCGTCATCGGCGTCCGCTTTCCCAAGAATCGCGGCAAGCGCGAGGGCCTTTACGAGGGCTTCCGCCGTGCGCGCGGCGAGATCGTCGTCACCATCGACAGCGACTCCGAGATTTTGCCCAACACGTTGCGCAACCTCGTGGCGCCGCTCGTGGCCGATCCAACAGTGGGTGGCGTGGGGGGCAACGTCCGCGTGCTCAACGAGCGCGGCCTCATCGCCCGGATGCTCGACGTCTGGTACACCTTCTCATTCGAATTCATGCGCGCCAGCGAGAGTCAGGTAGGCTCCGTGGCCTGCACCCCTGGCGCCCTCGCCGCCTACCGCCGCTCCCTCGTCGATTCCTTCCGCGATGAATGGGTCAGCCAGACGTTCATGGGCCAGAGCGCGGCCATCGGCGAAGACCGTGCCCTCACCAACCTGGTGTTGCGGCGTGGCTACAAGGTCCTGTTCCAGTCGAACGCCATCGTTCTGACAGAGGTTCCGGCGGGCTATGTCCAGCTCTGCAAGATGCTCCTGCGCTGGGCGCGCAGCGACGTGCGCGAGTCCATCGTCATGGCGCGCTGGCTCTTCACACCGTTCCGAAAAGGATCGCTCCTCGGCACGCGCATCAACTTCTTCTGGTCGATCTTGCAGCTCGTCCTGGCCTCGCTCTTCTTCATCCCGGCCATCACCATGCCCTTCACCAACCCGTCGGCCATCCCGATCGTTTTGGTGAGCCTCGTGGCTGGCGCTGTGCTGCCCGGTGGGCTCTACGTGGCGCTGCGCCGTTCGGCCAAGGCCCTCTTCGCACTGCCCTACGTGGTGCTTGCGGTGTTCGGCATCTCGTGGATTGCGCCCTACGCCATCCTGACACCGCACAAGTCGTCCTGGCTCACACGCGCTTTGCCCGCCAGTAAGGTCATCCCCATGTCGGCTCAACCCTCCTTGTCCTCGGCCCTCCCGGAAGAGGAGCCACGTCTCGCCGCCTGAGCCCCTGTCACCAGGTCGAGCCGATCCCGAAACGTCCTTCCCCCGCGCTTCCGAAATGGAGCGCGGGGTTTTTCGTGTCCGCGACTCAGATCGAAAGGCTTGAAGGATTGGTTGTCGTGGCTGGAGACTCGCGTTCCCGCTCAAAATCCGACCGTCGGGATGGCCCGAGCGATCCAGCGGGTTCTCTCAGGCGAAATGCCTTTGTGGCGCGCATCACCCGTTCTGCTATGGAGCGCGCCCTTTACCTCTGGAGGCCCTGGTGGACGCGCCACAAACCCCATCCCTGGAACAGCTCGAACCGCAGCGCTCCGCGACCTTCAGGCGCGCGCGCTGGTTGCTCCTGGCCGTGATGGTGCTGGCCTTCTTGGGCGGGAGCTGCGCGCTGCAGGAGGTCATGCCTGCCTCGACGTCCATGACGTCGATCCCGACCAAGGCCGAATATCTCCGGCGCCTCAACGACACCCAGATGTTCGACACGCAGCAGGTCTCGCCCGAGCAACTCGACGCGATGGCCGAGGCGTCGGTCACCTTTCTGAAAGGGCAGCAGGCAGTTCGAAAGCGCTTCTCGACGCCGCTCTCCATCTTCAGCCTGTTCCTCGTGGGTGCCTACATGGCGCTCTTCTTCTTGGCCTCGCGAACATGGCGCTTTGGAAACCAGAACGTCGTGCGGCTCTCCCAAGCGGCGCTCGTGGCCCTGGTCGCGCGCGTGGGCTGCGCCGCCGTGGAGTTGGCAGGGGTCGTCCAGCTGCGCCCCTTGCTCGAAGCGTTCATTCGCGAGCTCTCCTTCCAAGGAGCGAGTAGCGCGCCCGTCACGGGCGACACGCTCCTGGAGATGGGCAGCCTGCTGGGCAATGGCGCAGGCACGGCCTACCTCGTCCTCTTCTGGGTGAAGACCATCGCCGTCGCCCTGCTGCTCTACGCCGCGCATAGCTACTTCGCGCGGCCAGACGTCCAGGCGTTCTTCGTCCGCGAGGATCCCCAGGCGCTGGACCGCGACGACAACGACGACGACTGAATCACCCGCTCCAGCTCCGATTCCTGAGACATCGCCATGATCAAACGCATCGCCCTCGCCTTCGCGATCCTTCTGATGGTCGCCGCTGCCGCGGCCTTCGTCGCCTGGAATCACTGGAACGCATCCATCGAGCGGTTCGCGACCACGCCGTTTGGCAGCGAGGACGGCACGGAGCGGCTCGTCGACATCCCGCGCGGCGCGGGGATGAGGCGGGTCGCCCGCCTTCTCATCGAAGCGGGCGTCACGGCCAATGACGAGCGTCGGTTGCTCGCCGTGGCCAAGTCGCGGGGCTTCGATCGCCGCGTCAAGGCGGGTGAGTTCGCCTTCAAGGGCGCCCTCTCGCCCGAGGCAGTGCTCGACCAGATCGCGAAGGGCCGGGTGAAGCTCTACACATGCACCATCTCCGAGGGACTGCGCACGGACGAGATTGCGGCGCTCCTCGACAAGTGTGGCTACGCCGCCCGCGCCGAGATCGATCGCGCGCTGAAGGACACGGCGCTGCTCGCCAGGGCCAAGCTCACGGCGCAGGGCAGCTTCGAGGGCTACCTCTATCCAGACACGTATGCGTTCCCCAAGGGCGCGAAGATCGAGGCGATCCTGCTCAAGATGGTCGAGCGCGTCCGCGCGGAATACGCGCGCGCCGACGCCCAACGGCAGAACGGCGTCACCTTGAATGAACACGAGGTCGCGACGCTGGCCTCCATCATCGAGAAGGAGACGGGCGACGCGCGCGAGCGACCCCGCATCGCGTGCGTGTTCCACAACCGCCTGCGCAAAAAAATGATGCTCCAGACCGATCCGACGGTCATCTACGCCAAGCTGCTGCGCTACGGCTTCTTCGACGGGAACATCCGGCGGGCCGATCTCGAGTTCGCGCACCCCTACAACACATACACGGTGAAGGGCCTGCCGCCTGGCCCCATCGCGAGCGCCGGACGCGCCGCGCTCCAGGCCGCGCTCAACCCGATGCCCTGCGACGACCTCTTCTTCGTCGCGTGCGGCGGTGGCACCCACAAGTTCTGCCCGGATTACGAGTGCCACAAGGACTGGGTGGACGTGTGCCAGCTCGGGAAGTCGCAGAAGAAGAAGTAGTAGTAGGGCGCTCCTGCGCATCGCCCGTCGTTGCGGATGATTCGAGAGGGCTTTTTTCGAACGACATCGATCCAAAAAATCCCTCGCCCGCTTGCGGGAGAGGGATCGAGGCAGAGCGCTCGGTTTGTTCTGTCTATTCGATTCACCTTCAATTCATGTTCAATTCATGATCGATGGCTTCGGTGGCTCGGGCAACTTGTCCACGTCGATCACGCCGAAGTTCTTTTCGTAGCGCGCCAGGTTTTCTTGCATGGCCGCGATCAGGCGCTTGAAGTGGAGCGGGCTCGTGATGACGCGCGAGCGGATCTTTCCCTTGGGCTGCTGAGGCTGCATGAAGATGAAGTCGAGGACGAACTCGGTGGGCGAGTGGTTCACGATCGCGAGGTTCGAGTAGGCGCCTTGCGCGGTTTGCTCGTCGATCTCGATGCGGAATTGAATCTCTTGGGACTGGGGCGTTGGTTTGGTGGGTTCGCTCATGTCGGTCTCCTGTCTCCTCAGGATGGATGGGGCCTGTCGAGGGCCGGAAAAGGCGCGGCCTATAGCGGCTTCGCCCGGGGCCTGTCCGCAACTTCTCCCGCTGCCGCGCGCGTCAGGAAGCGAGCGTTCGCCTCTCATCGCGGGACGCGATCCGAAGCTGAGAGAGGCCGCTGTTCTGGGCACGCCGAACGGGCGAACTTTCGATGCGGATTTTTCGAGGAAGAGCGCTAGAGGCACGCCCGTTTTTCTGTTCCCTCACTTCGTTCGAATCGCTGGAGGCATGTCATGGCGCGCGCTCTCGTCCTCTCTTTTCTGCTCACGGCAGCTCCGACGCCTCCTCCTCCGACACCCCCCTCGACGCCCGTCATCGAAGCCGTGGCAACGCCTGCCGCGCCTCTCGCCCGGCTCGAAGATCTGCGCGCGCTCGCTGCGAACAAGTCCTGGGACGAGCTCTACCTATCCGTGGCCGCGGCAGATCCAGCGCGCTTCGACTCAGCGGTGCGCGGCGAGCTCGCGCGGCTGCTGCTGACGGGCGCGCACGCCGATGACCTGGATCGCATCCTCGCCCTGTCGCTCGCCGAGCGCTCGCTCCAATTCGAGGAGAGTGACGCGGGACTCTTGCGGGCCTCGGATCTGGCCCTGGCCATCGGCGATCAGCCTTCCGCAATCCGCTCGCTGGAGCGGGCCATGGCACGCCGACCCACGGATGATCGGCTGCGGCTGCGGCGGGCGCAGATCGCGCGTGCCCAGCGCGATTGGGACAAGGCGGAGGCGCTCTATTCCGCCGTTGCTGCGGCGAGCGACTCGTTCGCGGCAGCGCAACAGGGCCTCACGCAGCTCAAGGCAGAGCGGGAGCAGGACGAGGCCATGGGTGCCGAAGCTGCCCAGCGCGATCTGATGCGTCGCCGCGAGCGCGCCGAGAAAATGATCGAGGCGCTGCCCGTCACGAACTTCGAGCTCTGCCGCGCGCACACCATCGCCGCGTGCGAGGCCATCGCGACGTGCAAGAAGCTCACGGCGAACTGCTCGCTCCTACTCGACTCGTGCCCTGACTCACGCGCCGAGAGCGGGCTGGCGCGCAAGGAGCTGCCGATCTGCGCCAACACGCTCGCGACGATCGAATGCGACGCCCGGGAGATGGTGATCGGCCGCCTTTCGGGCAATGTCTGCCGGGGGTTGAGCCTGCGCACCGAACGCCGCCTCTTGCCCGAGGATTCGCAGAAGACGCCCGTGACCGATGACTCGAAAGGCGAGAAGGGCCAGACGCAGGGCGAGATCCAGCGGCTGATTCAGCAGGTGGGCGGCAACGGGGTCTGACATCCTCTCCCTCCCAAATTGAGCTCGAAGAGTGCGCGCGTGACACAGGCGCGCTCACCCGCAAGCGCAATGTTCGGTCAGCGACGGCTCTGCTTCGCTTGGTGTTTGCCTATGGCGTGTGAGGCATGTCTCTGCGCTCGACGGCGGCATGGGCCCAGACAACCGACTTGGCGCGATATCTCTGATGTCGCGCTGCTCAAGCGCCTGCGTGCCAGTGCTTTTTTGGCGCTCGCTGCTGGTCGGCCAAAAGCTGGCTGCGACAGATCAGCCCATCCCTGACTCGGCACGCGCACACAGGATTTGCCTGGTCGACGCGACCTGCATCCGCGCGCCACGAGGAGGCTCTGGAATGGGCTGGAGGCGCCATCTGCGCTTCGATCTGTTTCGCCAGAGCATCCTTTCTGCCGAAGTTAGGACTTATCCCGTCATTAGGACCGAGCGACGCGACGGACGGGGAAAGCCAGAAGAGGGGCGAGGCGGGATCTTCCAGACGGAAGTGAAGAGCGAAGCGACGAAGACTGGCGTTTCACGGGCGAGTGGGGCGACGGGATCATCGATGGGTGAGTCCTTAGAACTCGACCGCTCTGGCGCACCACGCAGGGCGGTCGAGTTCTATTTTTTTGATCTCGAATCGGGATGTGTAGGGGCGTTGCGTGCAACGCCCGTCGTGTTTTTGTCGAATGACGACCGCAGGGCCTTGCACGCAACGCCCCTACGAAGACACGCCTCGTTCTTGGTCGAAATCCAGAACTCGACCACTCTGGCGCACCACGCCTCCTGCCTTGCGATGCCTCGGGGCTTGTGCTAGGGCGCGCCGCCTTTTTTGGTCTTGCCCCCCCCTTCGCCCTTGCCTTTTCGGGCCAAACGCCAAGGCCAAAAGGGCTTTTTCACGTAGCAATCCAGTCAGCCACATGCGGCATGTCGCCGCAAACACACACGCTTCCCGATTGGCTCAGCAAGGTTCGGCGTTCGCCGCGGCTGATCAAAGTGACGGAAGCGGAGGAGCAAACCAACATGAGTGAAGAGCAGATTCAGGCCGAGGCGCAGCCTCAGGTCGCCGCCCCCGCAGAGATTCCCCAGGTCCCTTCCACGGCGCCCATCACCATTTCGATCCAGCAGCTGCTCGAAGCTGGCGTCCACTTCGGCCACCAGACGCAGCGCTGGAACCCGAAGATGAAGCCCTACATCTTTGGCGCCCGCAACGGCATCTACATCATCGACCTCCAGAAGACCGCCGTGCTCTTCCGCCGCGCTTGCGCGTTCGTCTCGGAGATCGTCGCCCGTGGTGGCAGCGTGCTCTTCATCGGCACCAAGAAGCAGGCGCAGGACACGATCGCTGAGGAGGCGCTGCGTGCCGGTCAGTATTTCGTGAACAGCCGTTGGCTCGGTGGCACGCTCACCAACTTCCGCACGATCAAGCAGGGCATCGACCGCTTCCGCGCGCTCGAGAAGATGCAGCAGGACGGCACCTACGATCGCCTGCCCAAGAAGGAGGTCGCCCTGCTCGAGCGCGAGCGCGAGAAGCTGGAGCAGAACCTGGGCGGCATCAAGGACATGGGCCGCCTGCCCGGCGTGCTGTTCGTGATCGATCCGCGCAAGGAGAAGATCGCAATCCACGAGGCCAACCGCCTGGGCATTCCGGTCGTGGCCATCGTCGATACCAACTGCTCGCCCGAGGGCGTGGACTACGTGATCCCGGGCAACGACGATGCGATCCGCGCCATCCGCCTCATCACCGGCAAGATCGCCGACGCCTGCATCGAGGGCAGCGCCCGCCGTCGTGTCTTTGGTGGCGCGGACAAGGGTGACGAACGCGGTGCCGTCGAGGAGCAGCGCAGCGCCCGCGGTGATCGCCGCGATCGCAAGGTCGGTGAGCGCCGTGGCCGCGGTGCTGGTTCCGACCGTGGCGAGCGCAAGGGTCCGCAGGTCCAGGTGGTCCGCAAGGCCGCCGTCGTCGAGGCCAAGCCGCCCGCGACCGAAGCCGAGGCCGCCGCTGACATCAGCAGCGAAGCCGTTGCCGAGAGCGCAGAGTGACAGACGCGCGCCCCCCTCGATTCGTGGGGCGTCGTCTCTTTTTTTCTTCAGGAAATTCCAAAGTCCCAAGCAGGGCGTCGGCGAGCCGTCGGCGCCCGTTTTTGGGTCATCACCCTCCGAAATGGTGGCGCCTGCCCTTGACAGGTCTCGGTGAGAGGCCATGCGCGAGGCACGAAGCGCCCGAAAGGATGTTCGACAGATGGCAACAGTGACAGCAGGCGCTGTGAAGGAATTGCGCGAGAAGACCGGCGCCGGAATGATGGATTGCAAGAAAGCCCTGGCTGAGACCGATGGCGTCATGGAGAAGGCCACCGAGTGGCTGCGTCAGAAAGGTCTCTCGAAGGCTGGCGCCAAGACGGGCCGCGTGACGGCCGAGGGCGCTGTGGGCAGCTACATCCACATGGGCGGCAAGCTCGGTGTGCTTGTCGAACTGAACTGCGAGACCGACTTCGTGGCACGCACCGATGACTTCCAGGAGCTCGTCAAGGACGTGGCCATGCAGATCGCCGCGCTGAACCCCAAATATGTGCGCCGCGAAGAAGTCCCCGAGGACGAGAGCTCCAAGGAGCGCGCTCTCTATCTCGACCAGGTCAAGGCGTCGGGTAAGCCCCAGGCCGCGTGGGACAAGATCGTCGAAGGCAAGATGGACAAGTTTTTTTCCGAGATTTGCCTGCTCGATCAGCCGTTCGCCAAGGACCAGTCCATGAGCGTCAAGCAAATGATCGACGCGAAAATCGCGAAGACCGGCGAGAACATCCAGGTCCGCCGCTTTGCGCGCTTCCTGCTGGGAGAGGGCCTCGAGAAGAAAAAGTCCGATCTCGCCGCTGAGATCGCCGAAATGACCAAGTGATCCATCTCGACGGCTTGAGCTGACAAAACGACGGGCGCCTCTCAGCAATGGAGGGCGCCCGTTTTGTTTGGCCATTCCGTGATTGCTTTGATTCAAGCAGAGAAATGGATTCTGCTGGGATATTTGTCAGGAAAAACGAATGCCATCGATTCCCATCGAGCATCCCCTCGCCGACATCCCCATTGGAGAATGCAGTAGCAACGATCTGTTCTTTTTCGAAAATGGTCGACGCCACATTTCTGTCCCAAGCGAATCGCCCTCTCTCATGATTCTGTGTGCTGGGTTCTCGCTCCGCTTCGATCCAGCCTACAGAGACGATGGATGGGAGTAATCGTTTCAAATCAATTGGGAACAAAGGGCACTTTGGGGCACTAGGATTTATCCATCGATTATCCCGTCGCCCCGCTTGTCCGTGAAACGTCAGCTTTCGTTGATTCGATCTTCACTTCAGTCTGGAAGATCCGGCCTCGCGCCAACGTCTGACATTCCCCGTCCTTCGCGTTGCTCGGTCCTAATGGAGGGATAAATCCTTAGGGCTTACCCATGAATAGTGATGACCTTATTGAAAGAAATCATCGCTGCCGTCAATTCACATAAAGAAATATATGATGCGTCCGTCTTTTCATAACGAGGAGTCAATTTCCGAAAACAGTTGAACCATGAATGACAAGCCTCAACCACCCATCGACTTGCTATAAAGTCTGGATTTTTCTCTATCAGCTTCTTCTCTTCTCCTCCCGCAGATTCAACTTTCCTCTGAAATACCCCACGTTGATCTTTCATATTTCCACAGAGGGAGGAGGTGGCATTTGTCTCTGAGAGTCGAAGTGTTTCACCTCTGTATCGGAGGGTTTCACTTTCATATGGATGTGCCTCACGCCAGTATCGAAACCATTTCTTGGATCTGACAGATGGTTATTGGGTGTGAACTTATGAAACCTTACAAATTCTTTTCAATTCAATGGCGAATCTTGATGACTGCTTTTTTGACCTTCGTGAAACTCTCCGAAAGCAGGGCTGGTCTGTGCGCCTCTCCGACAAAGAAGATGGCGAAATGCTGCTCGTCGAGAACGCCGCCGCATTGGATCGGCGCAGCGCCAAAGGCAGCATCCCTGTCGGCATCATAGGCTTGTGTCGGGAGAAAATCGCCACAGGCGACCTCGAAGCGCTCCTGCCCGTCGAGCACGAGCTGGAGATCGTCATAGAGCGAATGGATCTCGAACTCGGCATCTTCGGGCGCCCGGGAATCTGACAGAAAGACGTTCACGAAGACATCGTCGCCGCCGATGTCTGTCCGGCCCAAGGGCAATGCCTCGAGATTGGATTGAAGGAGCCATTGGATGGCCGTGTCTAGGCGCGGAGAGAGGCCTGAATAGAGGGACAGGTGGTCGAGGTGGTCATAGATCATGGCTTCTCCATCATTCATTCGTGGTCACGGTTCGCCTCGTCTTGGGTGCGGGGCTGTTCAGAGGCGTCTGGGGGCTGGTTCATCAGGGCATCGAGCGCGACGGGCAGGCTCTTGCCCAGGCCAAGACCTGCTTTTTTGTCCAGCCAAATTCCGAATTGATGGAAGTCAATTCGGCGCAGGGCAAGGAAGCCGACGTAGGAGATGCAGATAGCCCGGAGCAGGACGGCAGCGACATCCGCTGTCGATAGATTCGCAAAAAACAGGATGAGCAGCGCTGAGATGAAAAAAAAGAGCGCGTATTTCCAATTGAGGATGTCGCGCAGTGCGCCGAATGCGGACTTGCCCAGAGAGGGCTTGGGGGCAGCCTCACTCAAGGCGACATTCAAATCCTGGCGCGGCGCCAGGGTCCATTTGGGGCGCCTTTTCAACCGTTGAACGAGCGGTTGCATGTTTCCAAAATAAGCGCTGGCAGCGACGATCACCGCCAGAAATGATTTCAGAATGAAAGCGGCGGCGATCACACTCCAGAGAGAGAACCCCTGAATCTGGGCCCATTCATTCAGCTTGTCGAGGGCATTGGCATAGGCATCAAAAAAAGCCATTCCAAAGACGAGGTAATTCAGCAGCAGCTTCATCGTCAGCGTGAGCCAGGCCATCAGAATAGAGCCGAAGAGGACGCTCAAAAAACGAAAGCCAAATAAAAAGATCGGGAGCGTGAAGATCGAACCCTGCAAAAAGATATACAGCATGGGCCGAATTCTATCGCCGATTGGCGAGAATGCTTTGAGCATGGCGCAGATGAAGGTGATCCGAAACAATCCACGGCCATGCAGCGCTTTTCCAAAGGTGATGAGCAGGATGTTTTGCAGATAGGCCAAGAAATGGCCTTTGAGCGGGACCTTCAGGGCGCGAAGCATCGAGCCGAGGCCGACCTCGACGAGCCCATTGATGCCAGCAAAGGCGCCGATGCGTTCGGCGTCCATGGCCTCGATCGTTGATTTCAATTCGGAGAGGGCCTGGCGAGAACCCATCTCGTCGAGGTCGAGGACGATCGCGCTCTCCAGATGAAAGTGCTCGATGATCTCGGCACGCGCCTTCTTTTTGATTGCGACGATGACGATGGGGCAATCACTGCGCAGCGCTTCGAGCAATAGGTTTGAAAAACCTTCACCTTTTAATTCGAGGCGGCCAATTTCATCGATGATGAGAATTTCGGGTTTATTCTCCGAACGATTCAATCGTTCCTGGATGAGGTTTTCAGCCACGCGTCGCGTCTCATCATTGAAGACACACGTCTCGCCATCCTCGCGGACGGCCCAGCAATACGAGGGGCCATCCTTCGCTTCGATGGGCACCAGATCGTATCGATGGGCAGCGCCCAGCAACGCAGGCCGTCGGTCCATCCCTCGCGTGACGAAACCACCCAGGGAATGTCTCCCGCGCAGCGCTTGGGCGAGCCGGGCGAGCAGTTGGCTTTTTCCGCTGCCCGCTTTTCCCGTTATCAACAGGACCGTCTTGTTGGTTGACATCTCAAAACCTTTTCAGCGACAGAGCGCGGCTTTTGATCCGAAATCAGGAAGCATGAATCCGGAGAATCATTCAATGCAATCTATCGACATCGATGTGCGCGTCATGCTCAAGGACGAGGAAGGCGAGCCATTCATGGGTATCGGGGTGATATGGCTATTGACGGGCATCGAAAAGCACCATTCGATCAGCCAGGCCGCCCGAGAGATGGAGCTCTCCTATCCAAAGGCGCTGCACATGATCCAATCGCTGGAGGACACGCTGCAGATGGGCATCGTCCGGCGATACAAGGGCGGGCATCTGCGGGGCGGCGCGGAGCTGACGGCAGCGGGAAAGGATTTCATAGAGCGCTATCTGGCGATGCTTTCGGAGATCAAAAAGAATTCGGTCGAAATATTTGAAAAGAGATTTCAAGATTTTTTCTCGCGGGACAGGGAAGCGGACGATGAGGACTCAGAGGATTGAGGACGTATCCCTTCATTATCCCGTCGCCCCACTTGTCCGTGAAACGCCAGACTTCGTTGCTTCGCTCTTCACTTCCGTCTGGAAGCTCAAAGCCTCGCGCCTCGTCTGACATTCCCCGTCCTTCGCGTTGCTCGGTCCTCATGAAGGGATACGTCCTGAGTCTTGTCTGGATGTTTTGTTGAGTTTATATCGGATGTGCTATCTGACCGCCCGAATGTCCAAAGTCAAGAGAGTCTTTGATGGATGAAGCTTCATTCATTATAAAAATTCGAATTGACATCAATGGCCACCCGACCGGACGCCACTGCAATTCGATTCGGACACGTCACATGGAATCGTAGGAGTGCGGCATGTTGCGCCCCTAGATAAAATTGTTAATCCCGATTCAAATTGCTATGGCTCTCCACTCAGACAAGAGGATCTATCCCCTCGTCATATTCGACCAGAGAGGCCACATCCGTGAGAATGAATTCCCTTGTTTGTAAAAACAATCAAGGTGTCGTCGGGTTTTCAAGAAGGTCTCCTCAAGAGAATCAAAATATAGCCGTATAAAGAAGAAACGCTAAAAGGGAACTCCCAACAACACCGAGGTCAGTCATGCTTTACTCACGAAAAGACATGGGCAAATTTCAAGAGGTGGCCGCGTGATAATGTTTTACGATAGAAATCACTGGAGTCGGCCATCTATGAATACCCAAGATGTCAGTGATGCTTTTTTATACGACTATATCTCTCTCTTTGTTTTCCCTTGTTGGTCAGTGACACTCGAAAGGGCTGCGTTTCATGAGTGAACAATTCGATTTTCTGGTGCTCGGCGGTGGCATTGCCGGGCTTTTCTTTGCTCTCGAAGCCTCCAAGCATGGGCAGGTCGCTGTCCTGACCAAGCGCGCGCGCGTCGAAGGCGCCACACGCTATGCCCAGGGTGGCATTGCCGCAGTGCAGGCCGACGACGACTCCTTCGACGCTCACGCCACCGACACGATGAACGCGGGCGTTGGGCTGTGTCGCAGAAAAGCCGTCGAGGTCTGTGTGCGCGAAGGGCCAGAGCGCCTGCGCGAGTTGCTCGACTGCGGAGTCCAGTTCTCGCGGCGCGCGGACGGTGCGCTCGACTTGACACGCGAGGGAGGTCACACGAAGCGCCGCGTTGCCCATGCTGCGGATCTGACGGGTGGCGAGATCGAGCGAGCGCTGCTCGCAGCCTGCGACGAGCGTCAGAACATTACCTTCTTCCCCGACTCCACGGCCGTGGAGCTCATCACGCTGGAGAAGGTCGCGCGCGCGTCGGGCAGCCGCGCGAACCGCTGCCTGGGGGCCTACGTGTTGCGGCCATCGGGCGAGATCGAGACGTTCCTCTCCAAGGTGACGGTCCTGGCAACGGGCGGCGCGGGCAAGGTCTATCTCTACACGTCCAACCCGGACACGGCCACGGGCGATGGGGTGGCGATGGCCTACCGGGCCGGTGCGCGCGTCGCGAACATGGAGTTCTACCAGTTCCATCCGACCTGCCTGTTTCACCCGCACGCCAAGAGCTTTCTCATCAGCGAATCGCTGCGCGGCGAGGGTGGCATCCTCAGGCTCGTGAACGGCGAGACGTTCATGGAGCGCTACCACCCGATGGGCGCGCTGGCGCCGCGCGACGTGGTGGCCCGCGCCATCGATGGCGAGCTGAAGCGCTCGGGCGACGACTGCGTGCTGCTCGACATGACGCACCTGCCCTCGGACTACCTCGTCGGCCGCTTCCCCAACATCTACGCGACCTGCAAGTCGTTCGGCATCGACATGACGCGCGCGCCCATCCCCGTGGTGCCAGCGGCGCACTACCAGTGCGGCGGTGTGGACGTGGATCTCCACGGGCAGACGAGCATCCCGAACCTTCTCGCCATCGGCGAGTGCGCATGCAGCGGGCTCCACGGCGCCAACCGCCTCGCCTCCAACTCGCTGCTCGAAGGCGTCGTGTTCGGCCACCGGGCCGCGCTGCGCGCCGCGAGCCTGCTGAGCACGCCCTTGGACACTGCGGCCCCGAGCTGGGATCCAGGCGACGCAGTGCCGTCGGACGAGAGCGTGCTCGTGTCTCACAACTGGGACGAGATCCGCCGCCTCATGTGGAACTACGTGGGCATCGTGCGCACGAACAAGCGCCTGCACCGTGCCCATCGCCGCCTCGACATGCTCCGGAGCGAGATCCGCGACTACTACTGGCGCTTCAACGTGACGCGAGACGTGATCGAACTGCGCAACATCGCCGACGTGGCCATGCTCATCGTCGATTCGGCCCTGCGGCGCCGGGAGAGCCGCGGCCTGCACACCACGCTCGACTACCCTGAGCGCGACGAGGCCATGTGTCACGACACCATCGTCACGCGCGGCGAGCTCGAACGGCCTGTGTGATCCTCGTCCTGCCTGTGCGCGTTTTCTGTAGAGGCACGGCGCGCCGTGGCCCTACATCGCCCTCGAAGGCATCGAGATATGGATTTGTAAAAAAAGAATTCGCGGTCATTTGCGAGAACAAACAAAACAATGATTTAGACGAATACATGAGTCTCGAAAAGAATGGTGGACGCACGTCGATTTCCTCGCCTGAAAAATGTTTCAAAATTCGGATCCGAGGGTGTTTTCCTCCTTGCTCTCGCCCCGAACGCTTCGCGTAAAAGCGCGCGTTTTTTTGTTTGAAAAATTTAATTCATGGCCGCGGTCACCGGCGCATCTCAGAAATGCCCGTGGCCTCGGTGAGATGCTGAAGGGTCGTGACCATGCATGTGAGTGAGCTGTTTCTTCCCGAGGTCCGCGAGGCACTGCAGAGCGATCCCGCCGCGATTCGGGAGTTGGTCGAAGAGCTCCACCCCGTCGATGCGGCGGAGATCTTCCTCGGCCTCAAAGAGGACGAGCAGCTCATCTTCCTCAAGGCACTCCTCATCACCGAGCAGGTCGAGATCCTCGAAGAACTCGATGACGATCTCAGGGCCGACCTCTTCGAGAAGCTCGCGCCGGACATGGCCGCCCGCCTGGTCGCGGAGATGAGCGCGGACGAGCGCGCCGACCTGTTCCGCGAGCTGCCCACGCCGCTGGCGGCCAAGATCCTCGCCAAGCTCTCGAAGGAGGACGCCAAGGATCTGCGCTCGCTCCTCGCCTGGCCAGAGGGCACGGCCGGCGCGCTGATGACGACCGACTACGTCGAGCTCGACGCCGAGATGACCGTGGCCCAGGCCATCGAGCGTATCCGCGAGGTCGCCGAGGACGTGGAGACGATTTACTACGCCTACGCCATCTCGCCCGAGGGCTCGCTGCGCGGCGTCGTGTCCCTGCGCTCGCTCGTCCTCTCCAAGCCGGACCGCAGCATCGCTGACCTGATGGACACCGAGCACCTCGTCACGGTGCACGGCAGTGACGATCAGGCCGAGGTGACGCAGGTCATCGCGAAATACGACCTGCTCGCCCTGCCCGTCGTGGACGACGCAGGCCGCCTGCTCGGCATCATCACCGTCGATGACACCCTCGACGTGGCCGAAGAGGAGGCGACCGAGGAGGTCCAGCGCCTCTCAGGTATGGAGCCCCTGGAGGACTCCTATCTCAAGACCACCTTCTTTCAGATGATCCGCTCGCGTGCTGGCTGGCTCATCCTGCTCTTCGTCGGCGAGATGTTCACGGGCAACGCGCTGCGACACTTCGAGGAGTCACTCCAAGAGGCCATCACCCTCGTCTTCTTCATCCCGCTCCTCATCTCGGCGGGCGGCAACACGGGCAGCCAGTCGGCGGGTTTGCTCATCCGCGCGCTCGCGATCGGCGAGGTCGTCCCCAAACAGACGTGGAGCGTGCTCAAGCGCGAGCTGACGTGCGGCCTGATGCTCAGCCTCATCCTGGCGGTGATTGGCGCGGTGCGGGCGCTCCTCTGGTCTGGCATTGGCTGGCAGATCGCGCTCATCGTCGCGCTCGCGCTCATCTGCATCGTCACGATGGCGTCGGTCGTGGGCGGCCTGATGCCCATCCTCGTCAAGAGGGTCGGGATGGATCCGGCAGTGGCCTCGGCGCCACTCGTCGCCACGATCGTCGATATCGTCGGGATCGTGCTCTACTTCAGCATCGCCCAGGCAGTGCTCACGCGCTGGAGCGTCGAGGGGGGATGAGCGCCTTCAGCTGTCGGCTCCTCGCACCATCACCGCGTCGCTTCGAATCGTGATCCGCCACTCCTGAAAGAGGGCCGATTCACCGCGCCTCCGCGCGGACCTTCTGCAAAGTCTTTCGGGCCCGCGCGTTGGTCTGGTCGTAGTCGAGCGCGCGTTCCAGAAACGTCTCGGCCTTGTCCAGGTCCTTCTTGCTCAGAAAGACCTCGCCCGCCTGGAGGTAGAGGTTGGAGAGCGCCTTGGCCACACGGCGACCTGGCACGCTGGCCGCGTCGAGATCGTCGAGCGCGCGGAGCTCTTCGTCGAGGGCGAACGCCTCCTCGTAGTATTGAATCGCCTCTGTGCCCTTCTTGAACGTGAACGCGGCCCGGGCCGCGCCCTCGGCTTTCTCGAAGCTCTTGAGCTGGTTCACGAGCCCGGTTGCGCCGGTCGCGCGGGCCGCGGCGATGGCCTTGCCGATCTCTCCCTGGCGGTAGAGATCGATGGCGCGGCGCTCGTCACGCGAACGGCTGCGCTTGGCGCGGGGCGTCGATCGGGGCGACGCGCGGCCAGCCATCCGAGTCTCCCGTTGATCAGAGAGCTCTGAAGCAGCGGGCGCGGGTGGTGGTGGTGGTGCCGAAAGAGGCGTGGGCAAGGCCATGGCAGGAACAGCGATTGGCTCGTTCGAGAGGGCAGGCATCGAGGGGCGCGGCGCGGACACTTCGGGCGCTGAGGGGGGCGGGGAGGGGACGGCGGTCGAAGGCAGAGACGATGAGGCCGCCACCACTGGATCTGCCGCCTCTGCCCGCGTCCCCGTCGTTGGCATGGGCGCCACGGCCCCCAGCCATGGCAGGAGAAACGCGAACAGCAGCGTCCCCGCGAGGATGGCCAGCGCAAAGACCGCCACGTTGCGCCACATCGTCGAGGCGCGCTCGTCGGCCTTGTCAGGGGCAGGGGGCATGGCCACTGGAGGATCCTGCCTTCGCTCCCGCTGGCCATCGACGATCAGGCAGAAGACCGTGTCGCCGATGTGGATGCGGTCGCCCGCCGACAGCGCGGTGTCCTCGTCGACTCTGACCTCATTGACGAACGTTCCGTTGTGGCTGTCCTCGTCGCGCAGCACGACCACGTTGCCCTCGCGGAACAGCGTGGCGTGGTGGCGGCTGGCCGAATCGCAGTCGATCCGCCAGTCCGCCGTGCTGGCACGCCCCAGGTGAAGCTGCCCTTCGAAGAGCTCTCGTCGCTCGCCTTTGCCTGGCCCGCACTCGATCTCCAAGAAGACGCGGGCCTTCTTGGACGGACCCGTCGAGGCGGTTCGGCCTATCTTTCGAGGAAAAGCCATCGGTGACTCGGTGGTGTCTCCGCGCGGGAGCGTGTGGTCAGGGGTGGTTCAGCAAAGGAGCGAAGTTAGGACTCATCTCTCGATTATCCCATCACCCCGCTCGTCCGTGAAACGCCAGTCTTCGTTGCTTCGTTGGTCACTTCCGTCTGGAAGCTCCCGCCTCGCGCCTCGACTGACATTCCCCGTCCTGCGGGGTGCAAAGGTCCTAATGAAGGGATAAGTCCTTGAGCAGCGTCGGTCGCGCCATCAATCGATCAATCAATCGATCAATCGAGAGAGTCGGGCACGGCCATACCCGCGAGCTCATAAAGGCGCCGTCGGCTCGGGATGTAAATGGTCCGACCCACGGTCGTGATGATCCCCGCGCGCCGCATGTCGCAGGTCAGCCGCGAGACGAGGTTGCGGACCACGCCGATGTATTCGGCCAGATCGGCCTGCGAGATTCCCTGGAGCGACCACTCTCCGGTGACGTGGCTGGGCGAGCCAAAGCGCTCCGCCATGTCGATGAACGCCAGGATGAGGCGGAACGGCGCGTTTCGCGTCGTGATCCAGAAGAGGCGGTGCTGCTGGTGGCGCAGCCTGTCGTTCTGGGCCTGTATGAACTCCTGGGCGAACAGCGGCCTGACTGCGAGCAGCCTACGAAAGTCAGTGGCATCGATCGACCAGATCTCCGATCCCTGCGCTGGAATGGCTGACTCCCGCATCCGGGCAGCGGGTTCGGCGCTCAGGTTGCCGCAGAAGTCACCGGGGCCGAGCATATCGACGAGGGTTTCGGTCTGCGCATCGACGACGATGCGCTTGAGTCGGACGCAGCCCGAAGCGATGAAATAGACGCTCTGACAGGAAGAACCCTCGCGATAGAGGGTGGATGCTTTTTCTTCATGGCATTTGATTTTGAAATAATCCTCCAACCCCAAAGTAATGGGTCTGATGGCGCGAAGTTTTTTTTCGGTTCGACTCAGTGGCTCCTCTTGGGGGAGCTCTTCGGAGGAGACGGCCTGGAGCGATTTCCATTGGGAAGGCATGGGGAAGATCTCCTAAACTGTTGGGGTGAAGTGCATCCGATACGAGGGCGACTCGATAGATCCCGATTTTGATTTTTTAGATCTCAATTCGAATTTCCGGCGCGTCGTTCGGGACGGGAATTCAGAATTCCAGAATTATTTTCTGGAAAAATTATAGATCTGTTCGGCCGCGATGTTTCGAGAGCGCTCGAATTTGAGGCGCATCCGCGACAAGACGCATATGAAGTCGCGCGTGTCGAAGCTTGGCGCCTGTTTTTTGAGCCGCTTGATCTCTGCCAGGATCGACTTGCGCGCCGCGCTCGGATGGAAGGCGGAGCCTCGCATGAACACGAATTTGTCGCCCATGGGGGCGAGCCGCGCTTCCATCAGATCGCCCTTGGTCAGGCCGATGAGCTGGCGCCGTTCGAACACCTCCACGTCGCGGTCGGTGAACAGGTCGCGCAGCCGCACGCTGGCTTTGCCCAGTTTGCGCACCTCCCAGAGCGACAGCCACGTCTCGAGGAAGCTCTCGAAGATGGGCGCGTCGTCCGGTGTGGCAAAGCGGCCATCTCTCCAAAAGCGCTCCGCCGGGGTGAGCTGATCGCCGTCGAGCTTCCAGTCGAAGAGGTAGAAGTTGATGAAGGCTGCCATCTGCTGCTCGAAGAAGGCGTCGTCCTCGAAGACCTCGCCTGTGGCACTGAAATAGGCCGACTTGGCTTTGAGCAGCTCAGGCATGAACACGGCGTCGCTCGCGAAGGCGATCAACTCTTCGAATTGGGGTTGGAAAAGCACGGGGTTCCTTTTTTGGGGACTCCAAACGTGGGGGGCGATGTTTTTGCCCACGTCGAAAAGGCGAAAGTTTTAGCGCCTTGGCCAGGAGGGCGCACCCCATTTTGGGGGAGCTGTTTGAGGCAATCGATCCCTATCGATTCGCATCGTCACTTCCCCCTCCTGTCGGCGAAGCCTCCCGCTCGGAGGGCCTCAGAGAGTGGTCGTGTCAAATCCATCGAGGACAAAGGCCTGGCAGCGATCGCTTCGAGGAGGTGCTGAGGGCATGTGGCCGATGGGTGCGTGGCGCCTGGCGCGTGACGCGCGGCGTCCGTCACACGCGCAACGAGGCGATCGCTGCGGCATAGTCGCTCTGCCCAAAGACGTAAGAGCCGGCCACGAGCACGTTGGCGCCTGCCTCGATGAGCGCGCGGGCATTCTGATCGCTCACGCCACCATCGACCTCGATGTCGAGCGCGCGATGTCCGTGCGTATCGCCCAGCGCGCGCAGGCGGCGGATCTTGTCGAGCGCGCCAGGGATGAACTTCTGGCCGCCGAAGCCGGGGTTCACGCTCATCACGAGCACCATGCCCACGTCGCCCAGGATCTCCTCGACCATATGCAGCGACGTCGAAGGGTTGATGGCAACGGCGGGCATGGCGCCAGCGCGGGCTATCTGCTGGAGCGTGCGGTGGAGGTGTGGGCACGTCTCGACATGGACCGAGATGCGGTGCGCGCCCGCCTCGGCAAAGGCGTCGATGTGGCGCTCGGGTTCGACAATCATGAGATGCACGTCGAGTGGCAGCGCGGTGGCGCGCCGCATGGCCGCGACGATGGCTGGACCAAAGGTGATGTTCGGGACGAATCGGCCATCCATCACGTCGAGGTGGGCCAGGTCAGCGCCGGCACGTTCGATGGCGGCGACCTCGTCGGCGAGGCGCCCGAAGTCAGCCGAGAGCAGAGAGGGGGCGATGAGGGGCTTCATGCACATCCTTTCGATGTCGATTCGCGTTCTGATGGGAGC
>JAISIF010000210.1 GCA_031262165.1 Myxococcales bacterium
ACCGTCTTTTTCCACAGATTCATCGTCATATTCATATTTTGAGACGGGGCTCCGACAAGCACTCGCCGGAGACATCTCAACTGGAAGCCCTCGCCCATTGAATTTGATTGTATACACGAGAGGTGGGCTGACGTTATTGTTCGTCACTATGGCTTTATGTGTAGCAACAGCGAGTGGATCAAGCGGATCAGGAGGGATCGAAGCATAAGTGATCGAATAATCCTCAATAGGTGTCTTTGTTCTGGTGACCTCGCAAGGACCGGAGGAAGAGGAACAAGTCCACTCATGCTCCTCGGCTTTGATTCTTGCGGGGCTAGATCCAGTTGAAGTTGGAATTTCGGGTGTCTCAACTTTGTGCAAGAGACCATGTGAATATTCATACGAATAAGTATATTTCCAATCCTCTGGTGAACTTGTATCGCCGCGATAGTAATACTGGAGATTGTCATTCGAATCGTATTCGTAGGAAGCGACCGTCACGACACCGATACTGAGTGATGAAATCACCAATTTGTTCGACAGAGTAGTGCGCGTCCAATGAACGTCGATCGGCGGTCCTGAGGCAGGCTTCACTTGGCAGGGCTTGCCCTCGACATTGGTATTGGAGCCTGCGCCACAACTACAAGTTGATGTCGGGGATGTCGGATCAGATTCCGTCGAATAGCAAATCTGAACGGCCTGCTCTGGGACATCGAATGGAGCAATTGAGGTCATCACAAATTTTTCGCCAATGCCGCTACCTTCATAGATTCGAGAAATACCATCTTCATCGATCAATTCATAACCATTGGCCACCGGTGAAAATTTTTGATGTTTTCCGTCTTCGGGTTTCCACTGTGGGTGATCCTCTCGGATGTAGAAACGATCCAGCGCTCCATTCCAGCGGTGAATACCTGCCAAATCGTTTTCTGCTCCTTTGATTTCCATCCATTCATAAAAGTTGATTCGCCAGCCCCATCCCAAGGGATGCATGATGTTTCGGTCATGGTCTCTTTGGGCTGCTGTAGACCAATAACCACGGCGGACTTCAAATGGAAATGGATTGTTCAAGGAGACATCTGCATCGGGACGATACCACATGGAGCCATTGGCCAGATTGACGGGACCACCGATTTGTCCCTCACAGATATTGTCTGGTTGATCACAGATGAAATCCACATCATCAGGGAAAGTCTGATATGTAGAACCATCGCAGTTTAGGAAATCATATTCGTCTGATAGTTCGCACTCGGAGTCGAAGAGCCTTTCACATGCGACTGGCAAAAACCAATTCAAGCAATCACCACCACAAGTCCCTTCTTCGAACTCGCCATATATTTCTCCGGTGAGTGGACATCTAAAACACTCCAGAGCCATAGCATTCAAACCGAATGACAACGACAGACAGAAAATTCCAAATGATAATTTCAATATCCTGGTCATGACTTCTCCTTTTCGAACGACGGATGGGATAACAAATCGATTCCAAACGAATCCCTCGTGGCGGCTCGGTTTCCTACCGTGCGACCAAGCTCCTTTTGGATATTGAACAGAATTGTCAATGTATTTCTTGGATTATTTTTTCTAATGTTGAATTCTGAATAAAATCTGAAGTGGCAGGCATCAGTGCGTCATAACCGGAGTTCATTCAAATACTCCTCTGCGCGCTCGACAACAGTGGCATGGTTCTCATTGAGGCGAGGTAGATGATTCGTGCCGCCAGATTCGATGGTTTTGACGATTTTTTCTGCATCTCCATCGCGACGATCGTCCATAGGGAGTGCATTTTCATTGAGCTATCTTGCTTCCAAAAAAGCGCCCGCTTGATTCATCGGGTGCTTTTTTTCTGATTCATTTGCGACGTGGCACTTGCACCTTCATTCAGCCCTTAAAGATTCCCACACCTTCGACTAGAAGCCTGCCCTCGATTTCCCCTCCCCGCTTCAACATCCCCTCTTCTTCTCTCTGGTAGACGACCCTGCGCTACTTTCCACCAAGCCAATCCGATCTCGACGCGATGCTCGGTGCCCTGGGCATCACCCGCATCGACGCGCTCTTCGACGTGATCCCCTCCGAGACCCGCCTGGATCAACCACCGCCTCTGCCTCCCGCGCTCGACGAACGCGCGCTCCTCGACCATCTCGAGGCCCTGGCCGAGCGAAACGATCGGCGCGTGCCATTCCTGGGCGCTGGCGCCTATCCGCACCACGTCCCGCCTGCCGTGGACCAACTCCTCCTGCGCAGCGAGTTCTACACGGCCTACACGCCGTATCAGCCCGAGGTCAGCCAGGGGACGCTCCAGGCCATCTTCGAATTCCAGACCTTCGTGGCGCTCCTCACCGGTCTCGATGTGGCCAACAGCTCCATGTATGACGCGGCCACGGCCACGGTCGAGGCTGCGCTGCTCGCCTGCCGCGCCCATCCCGACCGCCGAGCAGTGGCTGTGGCTCGCTCGCTCTCTCCCTTTTGCCGCGCTGTCCTGAAGACCTACCTCGAACCACTGGACATCGAGCTGCGCGAGCTCCCCTTCGATCCAATGACGGGCCAGCTCGACCTCGACGCGGCTGCCCCGCGCTTGATCGGCGCCGCGGCGCTCGTCGCGGGCTATCCCAACTTCCTCGGCATCGTGGAGCCATTCGACGCAATCGCCGCACTCGCCCACGACGCGGGCGCGCTGGCCATCAGCGTGACAGAGGAGGCCGTGGCGCTGGGGATGCTCGCCTCACCAGGCGCGCTCGGCGCTGACCTGAGCGCTGGCTCGATGCAGAGCTTTGGCAGCCCGCTCAACTTTGGTGGGCCAGGTCTTGGCTTCCTGGCCGCGCGTCAAGCCCTCGTGCGCCAGCTCCCGGGCAGGCTCGTCGGCGCCACGGTCGATCGCCAGGGACGCCGTGGCTTCGCGCTGACGCTCGCCACACGCGAGCAGCACATCCGGCGCGAGAAGGCGACCTCGAACATCTGCTCGAACCACGGCCTGTGCGCGCTCGCCGCGACCATCCACCTCGCGCTGCTCGGCGCGCCGGGTCTCGCGGCGCTCGCGAAGCTCAATTACCAGCGGGCGCGACACGCGCGCGAAGCGCTGCGCGCGGTCGGCCTGGCGCCTCTCTTCACAGGCCCAGTCTTCAACGAGTTTGCGCTGCGCGCAGATCCCGATGAAATCCAGACAAAACTTGAGCAGGCAGGCCTGAATGGTGGCTATGGTCTGCGCCGTGATGACTTGAATTTGGACGGCGTCCTCTTCTGCGTCACCGAGCTGCACTCTCCCCAAGACATCGGCGCGCTCGTCCAGGCGCTCCACCGCTGAACCTCCAACTCCTCTCCATCCTCCCCCCATCCTCCTCTTCCTCCCCTCACTTCCTCAGGAGACACACCCCCATGGTGACAAAAAAAAACATGACCAAGAAGGCCGCGCCTTCGTCGAAGACCGCTGAGGCCACCCCTGTCGTTGCTGAGCCCGCTGCCTCGCCCAAGGCACCTGCCAAGAAGACCTCTGTTGCCGCCTCCAAGAAGGCGGAAAAGCCAGAGGCGTCGGTCGTCAAGGCGGCAGCCCCCAAAAAGGCGCCCGCCAAGTCGGCGGAGAAGAACGCCAGTGCCGTCAAGGAGGCGCCCACGAAGGCGACGGCCAAGTCGGCCTCGAAGGCGGATGCACCAAAGGTGGCCGCGGCACCCAAGAAGGCCCCTGCGAAGCCCGCCGTTGCCTCGCCCAAGGCGGCGAAGAAGGCGCCAGCGCCTCAGGATGCAGCAGCAGAGAAGAAGGCCGCGCCCAAGGCGACTCAAAGCGAGAAGACCGCCGAAGAGAAAGCCCCGCCGATCAAGGGCGCCGCGCGCAAGGCTGCCGAGAAGTTCGGGATCGATCCCAAAGAGCTCGAGAAGACGGCCGACAAGCTGCGCGCGCAGGCGCAGTGCGCGAGCCAGAAGATCAGCGCGGAGCTCAAGCGCCTCGACGAGGATTTCCGGGCTGGATTCAAGAAGGTCGAAGCCCTGGCCGACGAGGCTGCCAAGGGCATGGGCATCAACACTGAAGACCTGAGCAAGAAGTTCGAAGACAACTTCGATAAGGTCAGCGAAAAGGCCCTCGACGTGGCCATCACCGCGAGCGCCGAGCTCAAAAAGGCCTTTGCCCAGGCCAAGCTCCAGGTGGATGTGTTGCGATCGAAATATAAAAAGTAAGAAATAAATACTTCAAATCCGCCTTTTGATTTCACCCTCTTCGATTGTTTCGACGGGTGATTGAAGAGATAGAAATTCGAGGCACCTCTCAAAAGATCAATGCGTCGCCAATTCGATGTTTTTTTCCAGCCATACGGACGAGAGGGTTTGTCGATTTATTGTCGTTCGGCTCATGGCGCAAAGGACGAGGGAATTAAAAAAACCTTTTCTGGAAAGACAATCGAGGCACTGTCGGGATTTTGAGAGGCTCGCTTCAGACAAATCAGACGGCTCTCAGGTTCTAGCGAAGAGGGGCACAGGGGTTCTCGTGCCCCTCTTCCTGTGCTCTGAAGCACCACTGACGGACGCACGACACACCACCACGCATCACATCGACATCGACTCGACGACAACACACACCGACGACACGGACGCGACGCATCAACATCGGCTCGACGCATCATCGAACGCCTCATCGACAACGCAACCACACCTCCCAAAGGACAAAACGATATGACGCCCATGCCCATCGACTACCGCCCGACTCCACTCCAAGAACGCCGCACGCCCCCGACCGACACGCACGACCTCGGCTTTGGTCGCTGCTTCTCCGATCACTTCTTCCAGGCATCGTTTCGTCGTGGCGAAGGCTGGGGCAAGAGCGGCATCAGCGCCCTGCGCGCGCTCGATCTGAGCCCGGCCGCGCTCTGCCTCCACTACGGGCAAACCATCTTCGAGGGGTTGAAGGCCTACCGCGGCAGGGACGGCGCAATCTTCTTGTTCCGCCTGGGCAGGAGCGCCGAGCGCTTTGCCAGATCGGCCCAGCGCCTGACGATGGAGCCAGTGCCGACGGAGCTCTTCGAGCGCGCCGTCAAGGCCCTCGTCCTGTCCGAACGCAAGTGGATTCCCGAGTGCGATGGCAGCGCGCTCTACATCCGACCCACGCTCGTGGCGACCGACCCGTTCCTCGGCGTGCGCCCCGGCGACGAGTTCCTCTTCTACGTGCTCAGCGGCCCGGTCGGCCCCTACTACCCGCAGGGCTTCAATCCGGTGAACATCCTCGTCGAGACCGAGGACGTGCGCGCGGTCCGCGGCGGCCTGGGCGAGGCCAAGACGGGCGCCAACTACGCGCACAGCCTCCAGGCGCAGCAGCGCGCGGCCAAGAAGGGCTACGCGCAGGTGCTGTGGCTCGACGCGCTCGAACGCTGCTTTGCCGAAGAGGTCGGGACGATGAACATCTTCTTCCTCATCGACGACGAGCTCATCACGCCGCCGCTCACCGGCACGATCCTGCCGGGCATCACGCGCGACAGCGTGCTCGCGCTCACGCGTTCGTGGGGCCTGCACGTCAGCGAGCGCCCCATCTCCATCGACGAGGTCGTCGAGGCCTCTCAGACGGGCAAACTCCAGGAGATCTTTGGGACTGGGACGGCCGCCGTCATCTCACCAGTCGGCCAGCTCTCCTACCGTGGCGTGGAGCACGTCATCCACCGCGGCAAGAGTGGCCCGCTGGCCCTCAAGCTCTTCGAGCACATCTCGCTGCTCCAACGCGGCGAGCTCGACGATCCCTTTGGCTGGGTCCAGCGCGTGGATACGCTCGACTTCGATCAACTCCTCGCGGGCGGATGACACGGAAGGCGAGAGAGTCTTCACGCAGGGCACGAGCGAGCGCGCCCTTTTCCATTGTGATTGAGGATGAAGCGAGGATGAGGATGACGACGACGAGGGAGACGCGATGCCCAGGAAGACGGCAGCCCAAAAACTGAAGAACACCTCCGAAGCCCCCAGCGTCACCGACGCGCAGGCGAGCGTGCCCAAGGCCAGATCGACCTCGAAGCGCCGTGCGACCAAGCCCAAGTCCAACTCCAAGAAAGCCAGCGCCACGGCAGCGACAGCGACTTCGACAGAGGCATCAGGATCGACCTCATCCTCATCGGCGTCTTCGGCTTCCGAGCGGCCAGCGATTGACGTTCATCGAGCGCGGACAGCGCAGGCCGATCGCGTGCGCCACCTGATCGCCCTGGACGCGGCCAATGTCGTCCGCCGCTTTGGCGCGCAGCTCGGCGCCATGCTCGACCTCTTCTCCCGCCACCGCGATCGTGACCCACTACTCTTGCCTCTGCGTTCGTGGCTGCTGAGCGCCGACTTCGCGCAGATCGTCGAGCTGGAGCCAAAGGAGCAGCACGCGGTCAGCCGCTTCCTCGAAGAGCTGGAAGCTCTGCGCTGGTATTGCCGCTACACGGACGACATGCCCAACACGGCGCAGATTCGGCTGACGCGCTTTGCCGGACAGCTTGACACCGCTGCCCGCCAGCTCATCGAGGCCTTGCGGACGCCCACCTCGTCATCGCCGCCGCAGGAGTGAGTGGACACAGCCCCAGCTTTCGTCTCCCAGGCGCTCGCTCGCTCCGTCGTCGCTCAATCGATCATGGCACCACACCAGCCGCCGTCTCGGCCTTTTCCTTCTCCCACCGCGCCTTGGCCCGCTGCTGCCGTTGCCGATCCCGCTTTTGGCTGGCGGCGATCTCCTTCAGGTGCTCGCCCGCGTTCTCGCAAGCGAGCTGGCTCACGGACTGATGCCGATCGGCGAGCTCGCGCCAGAGCTGCACCGACGACAGGCCAGAGAAGAGCCGCGTCTCGAGATCGTCGATCCTCGCCTCGAGCTCGCGAAACTCGTCGCGGAGTTTCGCCTGCCGCTCACGACTCAGGCGCTGGACGTCACCGTCACCCGCCGCCTCGACGCCACGACTCAAAAGCGCACTCCAGGAGGCCGGGAGCTCCACGGGCAACGCGCTCTGCAGAGCACCGCGCTCGAACGCGAACGCCGCGAGGACAGAGACCAAAGCAGCGCACATCAGCACATCGACGCTCCACCGAAACACGCGCCCGGCCATCTCGAAGCCTCCCCCGCGTCAATGCTGCCTAGGGGAAAAAGCTGATGAGGAACGCGCGCTTCATCCACCGCCGGGAAGAGGGAACCGACCAGGGCCATCGAGCTCTGTTTTTGGCTGACGAGTCGAGTCGAGTCGGAATGTGTCGGACATGGCGCGCCGCAACGCCGATCGACAGGGGCGAGACATGCGTCAATGCAGCGGATCCCGATCGAAATTGTGTCCACCGGAGAGGCTGCTGGCCGCTTTGGCCAGGCGAGACATGCCTCAATGCAGCGATCCCGATCGAAAGCGTCAGAATCTGACGGTGTCCTCCACTCGATCCCTTGGGTTCACGCTTGGATGATCCGGCGCGGCGTCAGAGCTCGGCCTTCATCGAATCGAGTGAAGCCATGAGCGGCGCGGGTTTGGGCGGCGGCAGACGGCGCGGCGGCACGATGACCTCGGGCGGCATCGGGCAGTTGACGCATGGCCCACGCATCGGGACGGCCAGGCGCTGGTCGAGGCGGATCATCGTGCTCTTGAGGTTGTTGGCCTGCTGGATGGCCTTGACGGTCGAGCCATAGGCAAACGCGATCTTGCCGAGCGTATCGCCCTTCTTCACGCGGTGGTAGCGCAGGTTCTCGCGTGGGTCCTTGGGCATCATCGGCAGGATGCGGCGCCCCAGCTCCTGCGCGCGCGGGTTGTAAAAGCGGACGTGGAAGTGATCGCGGTGGCGTCGCGCGTGGCGCAGCAGCGAGTTCGCGCCCACGTGAAATACGCTGTCGAGCCAGGCCTTGTCCTCGCCGATGGCGAGCGCGTGGTCGTAGAGGCGCCGAATGATCGACTTGTCCACGAGAATGACCTGCACGTCGGTCTCGGTGATGAGCGCGCGCACGAGCGCCCAGTTCCGCGCCATGTCCAAGTTGTGCTTGGCTGCCCAGGCGCCTCGGTCCGGGCCCCCCGCGCCGTAATAAAAGGAGAGGTCCACGTCGCGGCCCGACTGGTGGCTCTGGTGCGGCCGCAGGTAGCCGCCGTTGGGCGCACTGATATGGTTCACGCGCAGCGGATGACCGTCGGGAAACTGCTGGACCACCTCGGCGATGGCCGCCGTGAGATAGGCGATCGTCTCCTGCGTGGCGTAGGTGCTCAGAGGCGTGGTCACCCGCCAATAGTCGCTCGTTGGAAAGGGGCGCGCGTTCACGAGCCGTCCGAGCGAGGGCAGGCCGATCGAGATCGAGCCGAGCCGTTCGGGCGATTCTTTCCAGAGCCGGGCGAGTGTCTCGTCGTCGATGTCGGTCGTGTAGCGCACCCCTGGCCGCGCACCCGGCATCCCCTCTCCTCCCTCACCGCAAGACGGCGCCTCGCAGGTGGCCCCCCCAGGCTCCTCAATGTCGTCGAACTCGCCTGTCTCCTCATCGCCTTCGTCAGCGCTGTCGCCGTCGCTCCTGTCGCCGTCGAGCTCGTCCAGCGCGCGCGCATCGGCGAGCTGCGCCGTGATGCGGGCGAGATGATCACGCCGCGCGGACGCATCGAGCTGCGGCTGCTCCACGTCGACGCTAGGCTCTGGCTCGTTCGGCGGTAGCAGCGCCGCAGAGGCGGCCATGGGCTCACGTGCCTCGGGGGACGACGGGGCGGGCGGCGCATCGGAGGCGCGCGCCGAGGCAGCGACAGGTCTCTTTTCCAGAGCGAGGGGCGGCCGGAAGTAGGCACAGCTCGACATGCTCAGAGTGCCCAGGGAGACGGCGAGGACAGGGGCGAGCGCGGCGATTCTGCGCGCGGCAAACAGGGCAGTCGGCATGGGAAGGCTCCAAAAAAAGTCGCCCTTCTAGCGAGTTTTCCTCCGAGGGAAAGGGGGCGATTGGGGCGCGCCCATGAAGGGTGAGCGCCCAGCCAAAGGCTCCCTGAGAAGTCTGGGGAGTGTCGGAGCGACAGCGATCAGGCGCGCGGCACGGCGCGCAGGCCGCGCTCTGGTTGGGTGAGCGACAGCAGACCGAATAGGTCGTCGAGTTGGCAGCGTGCCAGGCGCTCCGAAAGTCCGAACGCGCCCCGCCCCGTGTTTTCCCAGAGCGTCTTGCGCCGCAGCCTGAGCGGATCGATCCCGATGCGGTTGGGCGCGTCCTCGGTCGTCACGGCCGAGCGAAAGCCCAGGCGCCTGAGAATGTCGAGCACGCGCGCATCGAAGAGCCCATTGGGATAGGCAAAGTCGAGCACGGCGCGGCCTGTCTCGGCCTCGATCTCGGCCTTGGAGCGCGTCAGCTCGCCTTCGATCGCTTCGACCGATTCATGGGTGAGGACCGTGTGCTTCACCGTGTGCGCGCCAAAGGTGATGCCCTGCCTGCTCATGGCACGCACCTCGTCCCAGGTCAGCGGCCTGCCGCCCGAACAAGGCTCGCTCGCCAGCGCCGCTTCCGCTTCCGTGATTGGAGGCGTGCGCGCGGCCAGTGCCTCCATCAGGGCTTCGAGCGTGTGGGCCGACTGACCGGCGATGAGTCGCTCGACGAGCGCGGCGCAGTGCAGAGACACCTTGCCCAGCGCGGGCACGCTCATCCGATGCGCGTCCGTGTAGAGGTTGCGCAGGAGCAGCGAATAGAGCTGATCGTGAGGAAAGGGCTGGTTCGTCCCGATGCAGCCCGAGGCGAGATAGACGGTCGCGCTCAGGCCACGCCGCCGCAGGATAGGCAGGGCGTGCGCGTGGACATCCCCGTAGCCGTCGTCGAAGGTGATGACCGCGGCGTCGCGCCGCGCCGAGCGCTCCCCCGTGAGTATCTGAAGCGCTTCCGCGAGCGAGACGACCTCGAAGCCCGCTCTGTGGAGCGCGTCGAGCTGCGCCTCGAAGGCCTCGGTGCTGATGATGAGCCCAGGGATGGCCTGGCGCGCCTCGCGCTCGAAGTCCTCGGCCACGCGGTGAAACGCCACGATGAGCACGCGGCGGCCTCCGGCGGCCTTGCGCGCCGCGCCCTTGATCAGCCGCGCCATGCCCGTCACATCGAGCAGACCCGCCAGCGCGGATTTGGCGCCTTGGCGAACGAATCTCTTCACGCCCATCGACACGCCTCCCACATCGAATTCAACGGCAAGCCAGGTCGCAATCTGCGCTCGCACATGCCCAGCGCCAATCGCATTCCCCCAAGAGCGGAAAAAACGATCTGTATTGAGAGCTAAAGCGCGCCCGAGTTTAGAACTACAGTTGTATATTAGAATACAAAGTAACGCCACATTTCAAAGTATTCATAAACAGCAGCTTCAAATAATTCATGCAATAAAACATTCTAATATAGCTAGGCGTCTCTTCAATACACCTCAGCAAAGAGAACATTTTGAGTTACTCTACAGATTTGATGGACGCACAATGCCAAGCGGCTGAACCCATCTTTAAAGAAGCAGTTGGAAACCATGAAAACCGAGCGAAATGGAGTAAGCGAATTTTAATGAATGCGGTGCTCTATCTGACAAAAACAGGCTGCCAATGGCGAATGATTTCGAAGGAATTCCCTCCCTATCTAACGGTTTGGTCATTTTATAGAAGAGCCAAGGAATCTGGATTATGGAAACGGCTCATGAAGGTATTGGTCAAACTTGATCGCGAAATGCGCGGAAGAAAAGCCGAACCATCCTTCTCGCTCATTGATTCATAGAATGTCAAAACGACGGGGCCCGCCGAAGATCGGGGATTCGATGAGGAAAAAAGATAAAAGGGAGAAAGCGGCAGATTGCGATGGATCTAATGGGAAACATATTGGCTGTGGTTGTTCACGCGGCAAATCTCCATGATACGGCGCAGATTGATGAGGTATTTCAAAAGGCATTGAGTGAATATCCAAATCTTTTGGGTGTTTGCGCGGACGCGGGCTATCGGAAAACATTCGAGAATGCCGTAAAGAGTCTAGTGTTGAAGTTCGAAATATCTGAGCGAATAAAATATGAATTTGAAATACTGCCCAAGCGTTGGCGTGTCGAACGAACATTTTCATGGCTGAACTATTATAGAAGATTATCCAAGGATTATGAAATCACGACGACTTCCGAGGAGAGCTACGTGGAAATCTCGTCTATCCCGCTCCTCTTGAGACGGCTGTTCAAGGATTGAATACAGGCTCTGAGATCGTGCCACTGGAGCATCATCCCTTCTCCGGGCCACAGCACTGGGAGAAGGGATGATTTTCGCGACAACTTGCGACATCGACTAGCGACAACTTGCGACATCTCGAAAGGAAATGAAATGGGAGCGTATAAACCTATTTTTTCAATTACAAATAAGATGCTCGAAAACCTCACGGAGATAGAGCGCGCCCGAGGTTTTTTGGACGCCGCAAGCCTCTCGGAAGATTGGGTGCGCCGAATGAGCGAGCAAACGATTCTGCTCGAAGCCCATCACACGACGCACATTGAGGGCACACGGCTCACCGTCGAGCAGTCTGCTGAGGTTTGGGCAGGACGTGATGTTGATGCCAACAAGGATGACATCAAAGAATTGTTAAATTACAGAAATGCTTTTCAATTCATCAGCTGATAGAGAGGAAAATCCTTTGGAATCATTGTCCATTGGCAGCCTGTTTTTGTCAGATAGATCACCGCATTCATTAAAATTCGCTTGCTTCATTTCGATCGGTTCCATGGTTTCCAACTTCTTCTTTAAAGATGGGTTCAACCGCTTGCCATTGTGCATCCGTCAAATTTGTAGAGTAACTCAAAATGTTCTCCTTGCTCAGGATGAGAGGGGGCGTCTAGGCATGAATACGGTTTCTGAGCCTAGAGGCTCGTCGTCGGGAATTGTCCCGGCTTTCAATCGTCGGACATTTTTCCGGCGCAGGAGAAACAAAACAATGAAACGAAATAAAAAAACCGCAGAGAGCGCCAACTCTCTGCGGTCGAATGGAATCCTCTGCTCAAGCAAAGCCGACAGCGTGAATCGAACACGCGACCTACTGATTACGAATCAGTTGCTCTACCTGCTGAGCTATGTCGGCGAGAGCCTGTAGGGCCTCCAAAAAAACGGGCGGCCTTCTAGTCGAATGTTTGGAGAGAATCAAGAGAAATCCGAGGGAAGATGGCAAATTTTGAGAGGGCTTGTCGGAAGTGTCGCGTCGAATCCTTCGAATCAATCGACCGCCACTCCGGCTTCTTCGCTGACATCCGAGGCGGGCCTGGCATCGACGCGGCAGCCATCGCTGCAGCCCCTTGGCATCGACGCCTGCGGCAGCTCCATCGCGAAGTGGGTTCCCTTGTCCGAGGGCAGGAGTCGAAGCGCGCCGCCGTGCGCCGTCGCAAAGCGCGCGACGAGCGGTAGCCCGAGGCCGATGCCCTTCTCCTTGGTCGTGAAGAAGGGGGTGAGCATCTGAGCCTCGACCTCGGGGGGAATGCCGGGCCCATCGTCGCGGACCGAGAGGATGAACTTCCTGGCATGGCGCGCGGCTTTCAGCTCGATGTGGCCACCCACGGGCGCGGCTTGGCTGGCGTTGCGCAACAGATTCAGAAGCGCGCGCCTGAGCAGCGTCTCGTCGGCCAGGAGGGCTTCGACATCGGGCGCGACGAGGATGTCCAGGGTCTGCCGCTTCACACAGAGCTCTGGCGCCATGAGCTCCGACAAGGCCTCGAACAGGGAACGGAGATCGATGGGGAGTTTTTCGAGGCGCGGCTCGCGCGCGGAGTTGAGAAAATCATCGACGAGTCGCTCGAGGTGGCTGAGCTCACGCTGGATCTTCTCGATGTAGGCACGCGCCTCTGGGTCGGCGGAGAGCTCCTCGTTCAAGAGGCCGGTGAACAGCGCGATGCCGCCGAGCGGGTTCCTGACCTCGTGCGCAATGCCCGACAGCATCATCTGGAGTTCTCGTTCGCGGGCGAGGAGTCGGTCACGCATCCGGTCCATGCCCAGGGCGAGCGAGCCGATCTCGTCGCGATTTCCCGATGAGACCTCTGTCTTCAGATCGCCGCGCCCGATGCGGGCAACGGCGCGCGCGAGCCTGCGGATGGGTCGACCGATCCAGCGATCGGCCAGCAGCGAGACGGCGACGAGCCCCAGCAACCCGACGAGCGCAGAGAAGAGCGCCAGCTGGACCAGCGCTCGGTCTAGGACCGTGAAGCTCTCGGCGGACGCATCGACGCCAACCAGGGCCATGGCCTCCCCCTGGTCGTTCAAGATGGGCGCATAGCCCGACTTGTAGAGGCGACCGTCCTTGCCCTTGAACGTGACGTGCGAGGCGATGGGTTGGCGGTGGCTGAGCGCCCAGTCGATCTCGCCCACGTCGCGCCCCAGCTCGGGCATCGGGGTCCCGATGGGGCCATCCCCCTCGGCGGTCGAGGCCAGAAGCTGGTGCTGCGGTGTGAATATGTAGAGGCGCTCCAGCGCGTCCGTCGCCCCCTGGAGGGCAGCGAGCCTGGCAACCGCGTTGCGGTGGGTGCGGTTGCCGTCGTCGCCAGGCGCGAGCATCGCGAGGAGCTCCGCGCGTTGGGAGATCGCCGCTGCTGCCGCGTGGCTGGCCAGCCGCTTGCCGAGCTCGTCATTGAGCAGGCCGCGCACCGTGCTCCAGCCAAAGAAGAGCATCAGCGCGATGAGCGCCGTCATGGGCAACACATAGACGACGAGGAGCTTGGTCAGCAGCGAGGCGCGCATCCAGGAGCTCCCTCTAGATCTCGCCGTGGCGCGTCGATGTCGCTGACGACGGCCACATGCCGATCGTGCCGCCGACCCAGTCGAGGTCCTTGTTGAAGTCCACACCACACATCTTCCCGCGCGAGAGCCGGACGAGCATCAGAAGCGGAGAGAAGGTGGCGTCCTCGGGCGGTCGGGTGAGCATCACGCGGATCTCGGCTTTGACCGGGTTGCCCGCGGGCGTGTGCAGGGCCGGGGCATAGGTGATCTTGTCCTGGAGCACCCAGTGCTCGCGCTCGGCTTCGGGAACCCGCGCGATGGCCTCGCGCGTGACATCGATGACCACGCCCGCACCAGCAAAGGAGAAGAGCGGCTTGAGCACGAAACCCGACAGGTCCTCGGGCAGCGCGCTCAGGTCGAGGCTGCTCAGGAGCCGCGCGCGCGGCACGCTCGGGTGATCGAGGAGCGGCAGGCAGAACTTCGACCACGCCCAATACCAGTTGGGGTGCGAGCAAAAGGTGACGTCCAGCTCGTCGCGGAAGTCGAACGGCGTCTCGACCTTCTTGGCGATGAGCTCGTCGAACACGAGGCGGTTGTAGATGCGCTTGACCTGGATCTCCTGGCCGCCGCGCTTTCGGAAGAGCTTGTTGCCGCGCCTGATGAGCTGCGTCACGCAGACCGGCTCGATGCCGAACAGCTCTTGCGTGGCCACGAAGTCAGGGAACGTCTTCTGCGAGGGCGGATCGATGTCCACGAGCACGGTCTCGAGCGGGTCGCAGCCACCCAGGAGGGTCCGGCCCAGGAGGTCGAGGCCTTGGGCGCGCGTCGGGGCGCAGAGCGCTGTCCACGGCTCGCGCAGCCCCTCGATCTCGTCGAGCTCTTCGGCCCAGAGGTCGGCCTGTCGCACCATGAACGCATAGAGCGACGGGAAGCCCTGCAGCTCGATGAGACGGCCGTCGAGCTGGCCATCTCGCGCCCCTGGCACCACGGCGAAGTCCACCTGAACCGTATTCGGCAGCGCGTCCATGTTCGGGGCATCGAAGCGCGGCGGGATCGCCTTTTTGCAGCAGGCGATCATCTCGGGCGTGGAGAGCTGTGCGGCCAGATCGAGCGCGTGAGCGATGAATCGATCGCGCAGCTCAGGCGTGAAGAAGAGCGGCGTCTCGGCCACGCGGAACGGGATGGGGCCAAAGTGCGAGGCCAGCGTCTGCAGGTAGCGCGCGTAGAGTTCTGGGGTGAAGGCAGCGTTGAATCGGGCGCGAAGGTTTGAGTCCATGAGCGGGCGAGATCCTTTTGGAGGGGCGAGAGGATGGTGATGGAGAGGTGCGAGGCTTCGTCGAGGCATTTATTTCATTTCAACCGCCTTTCGTATTCGACGAGCACGAACAGTTCGACGAGCCCTTCAGCCGAATGAAAGTCCAGGACGAGTGAGAAGAGCTTGCCCTGATCTGGTTGAGCCGCCGCCCGCGATTTCGGATTTATCCCTCGATGAGGACCGAGCACCGCGAAGGCCAGGAAAAGCCAGAAGAGGCGCGAGCTTCCAGACGGAAATGAAGAGTGAAGCAACGAAGGCTGGCGTTTCACGGACAAGCTTTGGCGACGGGATAATTGAGGAATAGGTCATCATGAACTCGTCGGCGATTGGTAGTTGCTGAATGGGCGCGCGCATCTTCTCGATGAAATACAGGGAAATTCGAAAGAAGCCCGCCCATACCGACAGCCAGAAGATCGTCTTCTTGCCAGAGACACCTTTGCCCAGCCATGCCTTGCCATCTCTGTCATAGCGCCAGACGAGGGCGAGCTCCGATTTGAACAATCGCTCAATCAATTGCTGATATGCGTTCGACGCATTGCTCAGGGCACTGGCAAGGCCATCTTCGAAAGGAAAGACGTCGGGCGCGCGGAGTGATTGGGTTTCCATGGGAAGCATTTGCCCTTCTCAGGATCTATTTCCATCTGTCGGCAGAGGCTTTCCCTTTTCGATGATCGCCGAAATCACCAAGGCCATACAGAAACCGGTTGCAAATGGCTCTAATCGTTGCGCCAGAACGACCACGGCAGGATTACCTACGGTCAAGTCCATCAATGGCGCGCGTATCAATGTTCCACGCATCAACATACAGAGAAAACCAAAGACGAGCCCTTTTTGAAATACACCTTTTCCAGGAAGATTGGCATCTATCAGGTAAAAAACGACAGCGGTTCCAATGCCAGGAAGAATAGCTGTCACGAATGCCAATATATTTGTCGATATAGAATATGGTGGCGTCTGAACATGAATGGCTTTCCCAATCATTGTCTTGGCAACCCAGGCTTCTACTTGATTCTCAATAATCACATGCAGCAGCAATCCCAGGATACCGGCGATCACTCCAGCGATGATGATTTTAGAAGGCGCATTCATGCCTAGACACCCCCTCTCTCATCTTGAGTTACTCTAAAGATTTGACGGACGCACAATGGAAAGCGATTGAACCCATCTTTAAAGAAGAAGTTGGAAACCATGGAAACCGAGCGAAATGGAACAAGCGAATTTTAATGGATGCAGTGCTCTATCTGACAAAAACAGGCTGCCAATGGAGAATGATTCCGAAGAATTTTCCTCCCTATCAAACGGTTTGGTCATTTTATAGAAGAGCCCAAAAATCTGGATTATGGACGCGGCTCATGAATGTATTGATCAAACTTGATCGCGAAATGCGAGGAAGAAAAGCCGATCCATCCTTCTCGCTCATTGATTCACAGAGTGTCAAAACGACGGGGCCCGCCGAAGAGCGGGGGTTCGATGGGGGAAAAAAGATAAAGGGGAGAAAGCGGCACATTGTGATCGACCTATGGGGAAACATATTGGCTGTGGTTGTTCACGCAGCAAATCTCCATGATACGATGCAGGGTGGAGAAATATTTCAAAAGGCATTGAGTGAATCCCCGAGCCTTTTGGGTGTTTGCGCGGACGCGGGCTATCGGGAAACATTCGAGAATGCCATAAAGAGTTTAGGGTTGAAGGTCGAAATATCTGAGCGAATAAAACATGAGTTTGAAATATTGCCTTATCCCTCAATTCTCCCGTCGCCCCATTTGTCCGTGAAACGCCAGACTTCGTTGCTTCGCTCTTCACTTCCCTCTGGAAGCTCAAAGCCTCGCGCCTCGTCTGACATTCCACGTCCTTCGCGGTGCAAAGGTCCTAATGAAGGGATAAGGCCTTAATCATGATTGTTTTTTATCCTGCACAGACACAGGCAATTGGATTCGTCCCCTTGCTACATCCCAGTTCGCTTCTTCGTTCGAATCATTTGTAAGGGTGACCCGTCGCTCACCTCTACGTCAATGTTCGGCATATCGTTCGAGTCGAATGGATATTTATTTTCATTGAATTCAACGTGCCGAACTCAATGCGTCGGTTTATCTGGAGCGGGCAGCACGGCCGTGTGGTCACGCAGCAGGCGCTCTCGATAGTCGGTGAGGAGCGCGGCCACGCGCTCGGCGCTCTCTGACGCGAGCACGAGCCCGGCGTGCCATTTCTCTGGCGATTGGAACACGACCTCGGGCGCGTCGAACGACGAGAGATCCGGGTGCTCGGTCCTGGAGAGCGTCATGAGCAGGCCCGCGTGGTCAAAGCGGCGCTCGGGCAGCTTGTAATTCGGCCCATCGATCTCGATGTTGGCCCACTCTGCCCAGAGGTTGATGCCCGTGGCTGCCTCGACGAGGTCGCTCGTGTGCGCGCCGCCAACGCGCGCCGCCGTCTCGAGCAAGTAGAACTCCCCGTCCTCCTGGCTCTTGATGAACTCGATGTGCGTGACGCCGTTCTGGAACCCGAGCGCCGCGATCGCTCGCGCGTTGAGCACGCGGAGGTTCTTCTCGTCCTGGCTGCCGCGCTGGACCGTGGCCGAGGCATAGATTCCGCCCGTGTGCGCCACGTTGAACGGCGGCGTCACGCAGCGGTGCGCCTCGGCAAACAGGACCTGGCCGTCCACGGTGAGCGAATCGACGTGGAACACGTCGCCCGGCAGGTATTTTTCGAGGATGAAGAACGAGCGGTCGTCGCCTTTCTGGTGGAGCAGGCCCCACAGCTCGTCGGCCGAGTGCACCTTGTGGATGCCCGTGGCGCTCGCCTCGGAGCGCGGCTTGAGCATCCATGGCGCCGGCACGCGCTCGGTGAATGCTCGCACTTCCGCGTCGTTCACGGTGCGCGTGAACTCGGGCACGCGCACGCCCAGGCGCTCGAGCTCCGTGCGGCAGGCCAGCTTGTCACGGAAAAAGCGCGCGTGTGAGGCGTCCATCCCTGGCAGGCACAGGTGTTCGCGCAGGGCCGCGGCCGTCTCCACGTCGAAATCGTCGAGCCCGACTACGCTGTCGAACCGCAGGCCGCGCGACAGATAGGCGGCCGTGTTGATCGTGGCGCGCAAGGGTGGCTGGTTCATCTGGGCAAAGAAACCGTCGATGCTCTCGTGAGCCCATGGCTCCTTCGACAGCCACTCCTGGGTGAGCAAAAAGATGTAGGCGCCGCGCTTCTTGGCCTGCTCGAGGAAGCGGTTGCCCTTGAAGTAACAGGCGAGCACGAGGAGCGTCTTGCTGTGGTCGGGATGATGGGGCGATCGAGACATCTGGGGAGCTCCGTTTGGATGGGAGAGGATGAGGAGGGGGGGGTGAGACGGGAAGCGGGGAAATCGGCGGCGGCGTCAAACCACGGTCAGGATCTCGGCGCCCGTGTCCGTCACCACGATGGTGTGCTCGAACTGGGCGGTCAGGTCGCGGTCAGTCGTCACCTCGGTCCAGCCATCTGGCCATTGCACACACTCGTAGCTGCCGATCGTGATCATGGGCTCGATGGTGAAGGTCATGCCGGGCCGCATGATCGTCTTGGCGCTGCGGTCGAAGAAGTGCGGCACGTAGATCCCAGTGTGGAAGCTCTCGCCGATGCCGTGGCCGCAATAAGCGCGGACAACGCCGTAGCGGTGCTGGGTCGCCAGCGCTTCGATGGCCCGGCCAATGTCGCTGATGGGGCGGCCGGGGACGACCGCCGCGATGCCCCGATCGAGGCAGTCGCGGGTCACGTCGATGAGCGCCTGCGCTGCCGACGAGATCTTCCCGACCGGAAAGGTCGCCGAGCAGTCGCCGTGCATCCCGTCGAGGAAGACCGTGATGTCGATGTTCACGATGTCGCCCTCTTCAAGCGATCGCGTGTCTGGGATGCCGTGGCACACGACCTCGTTCACCGACGTGCAGATCGACTTGGGAAAGCCGTTGTAGTTGAGCGGGCTCGGGTAGGCACCGCGCGCGATGATCTCGCGGTGGGCGAGCGCGTCGAGTGCCTCGGTCGTGATGCCTGGCCGGACAGCCTTGCCCGCGATGTCGAGGACCTCTGCGGCGGCCTTGCAAGCGCGGCGCATCCGAAGGAGCAAATCGGGCGTCAGCGGGTTGGAATCGCCTCGGCTGAAGAAGCGGCGCTTGGGTTTGCCGAACAGCGCGTAGTCGGGCCGCGCGATTTCTGGCGGGACGCTCAGACCCGGCGAGACGCGGCCAACGGCGACGAGCGGTCTACCCTGCGGTGTCATGGCTGGTCGTGTTGGTTTTTCCTCTGGCGCCGCTGGCGCTGGTGCTGTCGGGAGGCGCTCGGCGTCGGCTGTCTGATGACAGCGCTTGTATTTGAGACCGCTGCCGCACCAGCAGCGTTCGTTGGGCTTGAGCATTCGTCACCTTTCATCTGCATAGTGAATTGGAAAAGAGGCGGCCCTATGTTCGCGCCGTGGCATCAAGGCAATTGAAAAGATCGATTTTCGAGTGAGCGGGAGATTATGCCTGTTCGATAATTTGTCTTTTCGGAGCAGATCTAATTTTTAGGCCTTATCCATCGATTAGAATCGATCGATCGACCGAGCAACGCGAAGGAGGGGGAATGCCAGACGAGGCGCGAGGCGGGAGCTTCCTTCCAGACGAAAGCGAAGAGCGAAGCAACGAGGGCTAGCGTTTCACGGACGAGCGGGGCGAGGGGATAATCGATGAATAACGCCTAAAAAGCGCCCAAAGATTGCCTCGTCGCTGCGCGCTTCGCAGTGACGATAGGTTTGTCGAGAAGCAGCCGTAGAAGCAGCCGTAGTTGTGAAAATAATTTCTATGGATACATAAACAAAAAAGGGATGGTCCTCATCGGGCCATCCCTTTCTTTCGGTGAGTATCGATTGAAAAAACGATTACGCTGCGCTCGTCTCCGTTTCCGTCTCGGATGATGCCTTCCCGTTCTTCCCCGGGACCATCATGTCAGGCCCTCGGAAGAACTTGGCTGGCTCGTCGAGCCGCAAGGCTTCGGTGAGGACCTCGTCCATGTGTTCGACTGGAACGATGCGAACCGCCTCGCGCACGCGCTTGGGGATCTCACAGATGTCCTTCTTGTTCTCCTTGGGGATGAGCACGGTCTTGATGCCGCCGCGGTGGGCCGCCATGACCTTTTCCTTGAGGCCACCGATGGGCAGCACGCGGCCGCGCAGGGTGATCTCGCCCGTCATGGCCACGTCCTTGCGAACCGGCACGCGCGTGTAGGCCGAGATCATCGTCGTCGCCATGGTGATGCCTGCCGATGGGCCGTCCTTGGGGATGGCGCCCTCGGGCACGTGGATGTGCAGGTCGAGATTCTCGAACACCTTGCTGTCGATGCCGAAGCGCTCGGCGCGCGAGCGCACGTAGCTCATGGCTGCTTGCGCCGACTCCTGCATCACCTCTCCGAGCTTGCCCGTGATGATGAGCTTGCCCTTGCCCGGCATGAGCGTGGCCTCGGTGACGAGGAGCTCGCCGCCCATCTCTGTCCAGGCCAGGCCAGTCACGAGCCCGATCTGATCCTCCTTCTCGATCTGGCCGTGCTTGAACTTCTGCACGCCTAGGTATTTCGAGAGAGCGCTCTGGCCGACCACGTATTTCTTGTCCTTGCCCTCCTTGAGCACCGTGCGCGCGACCTTACGGCAGATCTTCGAGATTTCGCGTTCGAGCGAGCGCACGCCTGACTCGCGCGTGTAGTTGCCGATGATGCCTGTCAGTGCGCTCTGCGTGAGCGTGAAGTCCACGTCGGTCAGGCCGTTCTCCTCCTTCTTCTTGGGGATGAGGTAGCGGCGGGCGATCGATCGCTTCTCGGGCTCGGTGTAGCCAGCGAGCCGGATGATCTCGAGGCGATCCTGAAGCGGACCAGGGATGCCATGGAGCGTGTTCGCCGTGCAGATGAACATCGCCTTCGACAGGTCGTAGTCGAGGTCGAGGTAGTGATCGCAGAACGTGTTGTTCTGCTCTGGGTCGAGGACTTCGAGCAGGGCCGCAGCCGGGTCACCCCTGAAGTCGGTGGACATCTTGTCCACCTCGTCGAGCAGGAAGACCGGGTTGGAAGTGCCCGCCTTCTTGAACGCCTGGATGACCTTGCCCGGCATGGCACCGATATAGGTGCGGCGGTGCCCTCTGATCTCGGCCTCGTCGCGCACGCCACCGAGCGACAAGCGGACGAAGCGGCGGCCAGTCGCGCGCGCGATGGAACGGCCCAGCGAGGTCTTGCCCACGCCCGGAGGCCCGACGAAGCAGAGGATGGGGCCCTTGACGCGCTCCACGAGCGATTGGACGGCCAGGTATTCGAGGATGCGCTCCTTCACCTTGTGCAGGCCGTAGTGGTCCTCGTCGAGGATCTTCTCGGCCTCGAGGATGTCGAGCTTGTCCTGCGTCGTCTCCTCCCACGGCAGCGATAGGATCCAGTCGATGTAGTTGCGCACGACCGTGGCCTCGGCACTCATTGGGCTCATCATCTTGAGCTTCTTGAGCTCCTTCTTGACCTTGACCTGAGCCTCCTTGGGCAGGGGCTTGTTCTTGATCTGCTCTTCGAGCTCCTGAATCTCGCTCTTGAACTCGTCGCGCTCGCCCAGCTCCTTCTGGATCGCCTGCATCTGCTCGTTGAGGTAGTATTCCTTCTGCGTCTTCTCCATCTGCTTCTTGACGCGGGTGCGGATCTTCTTCTCGACCTGAAGGATTTCGATCTCGCCCTGCATCAGCTCGTAGAGGCGCTCCAGCCGCCAGGTCAGGTTGATCTGTTCGACGAGTGACTGGCGGTCGTTGAGCTTGAGCGTGAGGTGCGCCGCGATCGTGTCGGCCAGGCGCGAGGGATCTTCGATGGCCGCGACCGAGGTCAGGATCTCGGGCGGGATGCGCTTATTGAGCTTGACGTAGCTCTCGAACACGGCCTGGACCGAACGGGCGAGCGCCTCCAGCTCGACCGCCGCGCCCGACGCCTCTTCGAGCGGCTCACAGCGGACCTGGAAGAAGCGCTCGTTGGGGATGAATTCCGCGACCCTGGCGCGGGTCTTCCCTTCGACGAGCACTTTGACCGTGTTGTCGGGGAGCCGAACCATCTGAACGATGGTCGCGAGCGTCCCAACCTCGAACAGGTCTTCGGCCATGGGGTCGTTCGTCTTGGAGCGCCGCTGCGCTACGAGAAAGATCTCGCGGTCGTTCTCCATCGCCTCCTGCAGGGCAGCGATAGATTTCTCGCGCCCGACGAACAGGGGCACGACCATGTTCGGGAACACGACGATGTCCCTGAGAGGCAACAGCGAGATGAGCCTCGACGTGTCCTTCACTTTCTTCTTGTCGTCTTTTCGAAAGGCCATGTGCGTTTGTTCCTTTTTTCCTTTTGCGCCCAGGGACTGGGGTCTGGCGCACCCTGCTCGAATCGATGAGGGAAGCAGCTCCAAATCAGCGGGGCTCCTCGATTCCAGTGAGAGCCCCGTCAGGAGAGATCACCCGATTTCACACCAACAATCCATCAACGCGTTTTCTTTTCGGGAAATGGCGACGACCAGGCGGGCCGCCTGGCAGGCCTTTTCGCTTTCCCCCTGAAACCTAGAAAAAAACCGTTCTTATACTGCCTCGTCCGAATTTTCGACAGCGCACTTCATGAGGGGGAGAGAGCGAGGGGAAGGGCGTTTTCTTTGGGTATGGCGGTCGTCGCGTTGTCTTCAAGTCTCCAACAATTCAAAGGGCATCGTTTCATTCCGCGAGGTGTCGCGCCTCGGCGTTCAGAATGGATGGATGAGGCGATTCGACTGAAGGCAGAGTGGGCAGATGGGCAATGATTCGAATGCCCGATCGATTCATGAGAGAGGATTCATGCGGCGGACGAGAAGGCTTCGTTCTTCATTCTTCGCAATGACGATGGATCTATCGAGAAAGTCCCAATCCGTCATTGTGAACGTAGCGAAGCAATCCATTTTGTTTGTCGAGGTTGCTCATCAATAGGAGTGCTTCGTCGACTCACTCCTCACAATGAGGATAGATTTGTCGAGAAAGAGAAAAGGCCTCCTCGAAATATCCGAAGAGGCCTTTTTCTTTTGTCATAGGAAAAAATGACTCAGGCGCCGAGCTGCTCCATGACCGCGTCATCGATCTCGAAGTTCGCATAGACGTTCTGGACGTCGTCGTTGTCTTCGAGGTTCTCGAAGAGCTTGAGCATCTTGGGCGCTTTCTCGACGTCGAGTGAGATCGTGTTCTGGGGCAGGTATTTCGTCTTGGCCTCGGCGATCTTGAAGTTGGCCTTTTCGAGGGCGCCAGCGATCTTGTGGACCTCGGTGGGCTCGGTCAGCACTTCGAACGTGCCAGCCTCTTCGCTCTCGCTGATGTCGAGTGCGCCCGCTTCGAGTGCCGTCTCCATCAGGGCGTCTTCAGTGGTTGCGGTGACGGTGATGACGCCGCGGCGGTCGAACATGAAGGAGACGGAGTTGGGCTCACCGATGTTGCCTCCGCCCTTGGTGAAGATGGAGCGGACCTCGCCAAAGGTTCGGTTTCGGTTGTCGGTCAGGCATTCGACGATGACTGCCACACCACCCGGCCCGTAGCCCTCATAGGTGATCTCCTCATAGCTGACGCCCTCCAACTCGCCCGTTCCCTTGCGGATGGCGCGCTGAATCGTGTCGTTGGGCATGTTGGCCGCCTTGGCCGCGAGCAATGCCGAGCGCAGGCGCGCGTTACCGTCGGGATCGCCGCCGCCCGTGCGTGCCGCCACCGTGATCTCCTTGATTACCTTGGTGAACAGGTTGCCCTTCGAGGCGCCCATGGCCTCTTTTTGCCGTTTGATCTTGGTCCATCGATTGTGACCGGACATCGAAACTCCTTCGTGATGCGTGATGACGATGATTGAGAGCCCGTGCTCGTGAGGACAAACATCAGGACCCTGTCGGAAAAAAAGGCGCGTCTGCTACCATGCACGAATGAGCGGCGACAAGACGAAGAGTGAGAATGGTCGTGACTTTGAGGAGGCTGAGAGAGGAGACATGGGGACCGAGAATAGAATGGGCAGCGCCTAACCATGTAGGGGCCCGACCTTGAGAACCTGCATTCAAGCCTTGAACAGCCGTCTCAAGAGAAGCGCGATAGACGAGATATCCACATAGCTCTCCTCGGAAGTCGTCGTGATTTCATAATCCTTGGCTAATCTTCTGTAATTGTTCAGCCATGAAAATTTTCGTTCGACACGCCAACATTTGGAAGGTGACGGTGAGCAGATGCCGCGACCTGTCCTGCTCCAACAGACGGACGCAACGATAGAGCAAACTCGCAGTCTTGCCCGCACCCGCTGGTGCCAGCAAGCGGATGTATTT
>JAISIF010000029.1 GCA_031262165.1 Myxococcales bacterium
GCGACGATGGCCGTCTATGATCTGTCCAAATCCAGCGCCCTCAAGACGGCGCTCGATTCCTTTGGAAATGAAATGAAGACGGCGATTGGGACGTCGTCTTACAAAACGAAGATCGCTACCATCCGAAACAATACGCAGGGCTACAGCTATCAGGAACATGCGGATTTGCAGCACTTCGTCACGCAGATCAAAAACGACTCGACGCTCTCCACCAGCCTCAAGAATGCCGCGAGCGCCCTGCTGACCCAGATCACCACGTTCCGAGTCTATGAAAAGCATCAGAGCAGCACGGGGCTCTTTGGAATGTGGGATTTCAGCCACACCAACGCCACCGGGCTCGCCATCTTCTTCCCTCGGGGATTCACCTGTTGTGCGGCCTTCGGGACTGAGTATTCTCTGAATTCAAGTGGATATTGCCAACAGAGTGGGAGTACGAGCCAATACTATTCTTTATCCAATGAAACCTGTCAGGATGAAGATAATAATGGTGGCTATAATAAATCTGAGCCAAGCAAATGGCGAAATGAATGGAGCTCTGGCTGGAAAAACTTCCTGAGTAGCTATTATTGATTGAGTCGATTCTGCCGATGCTCTGTGAATCACCCCAAAAGGCGCGAGAAATCGCGCCTTTTTTATTTCCCCCTCCCTCACTCATCAGAGGGGAGAGGGAAGAGATCGCGGATCATTCGAAGTGCCCTTCCCCCAAACGAGCCCTCATTGCCGTCGATGCCGCCCAAGTCTCGACGTCCGTCCAAATCCGCGCTGTCGGTCTGATTGGCGATCTCGAAGAGGAGCGCGCGCGCCAGTCGGATCGACGCGCAGCTCGGTGGCGCACATCCGCGTCCCCATGCATCAGGCACGCGACAGCTGAGGAGGTGTGGGGCGAAATTTTCTTCGTGTCCCTCGGAGACAACCCGTAGGGGCGGATGGCAATCCGCCCGTGCGCAACGCCCCTCGACGATCGACTCACCTTCGACGACGGGCGATTGGTAATCGCCCCTACGCCCCTATGCCCCATCGTTCGTGACATCCGAAGACCGAGAACTCGACGGCCTTGAGGGGCGAGGCCTGCCCTGCCTTGCCAGACCTCTGAACAGGGGCCATCGAATCCTGTTTTTTGATGTCGAACCAGGAGGTGTCGACACTCGCCCCCTGTCGATCGAACGATGGACGGCGGGCGACGCCAACAGAGGGTGGCGGCATTGCCCACACCATCCCTACGAGAGCGTCTTGGTTATTTCTCGTATTTCTCGACAAACATCTCGCCATTGCGAACGAAGCAACGCAATCCATGTCGTTGCCGAGGTCGTGATCGTCAACGGATGGCTTCGCTGCTCGCCCTACTCTGGCCCGTCGTCCTCACGGTCGAGCTTTCGGTAGATGGTCCGCGCGGCAATGCCGAGGAGCTTGGCCGCGAGCGACTTGTCGCCCTTGGTGTGGCGCAGCGTCTCGTGGATGACCTTGAGCTCGATCTCCTCCATCGGCATCCCGATGGGCACGACGATGTGGCCTGCGGCACTGCCCGAGAAGCCAGCGCGCAGTGCGTCGGGCAGGTCTTCGAGATCGATCGCATTGCCTCGACAGAGCACGACCGCGCGTTCGATGACGTTCTCCAGCTCGCGGATGTTGCCGGGCCAGCCGTGCGCTTCGAGCTTCGCTCGGGCCTCTGGAGAGAAGCCTGTCATGGGCTTCTGGTTCTTGCCCGCGTAGCGCCGCAGAAAGTGGTCGGCGAGCAGCGGGATGTCCTCACGCCGCTCGCGTAGGGGCGGCAACGTGATGGGCACCACGTTGAGCCGATAGAACAGGTCCTCGCGGAAATGGCCCTCCTCGACGCGCTTCTTCAGGTCGCGGTTGGTGCCCGCCACGATGCGCACGTCCACTGGGACGGGGCCGCTGCCGCCGAGCCGCTCGATCTCGCCCTCTTGCAGCACGCGCAACAGCTTGACCTGGACCGTGGGCGTCAACTCGCCCACTTCGTCGAGGAAGAGCGTGCCACCGCTCGCACGCTCGAAGCGGCCTTCCTTGCGGGCGATGGCTCCGGTGAACGCGCCCTTCTCATAGCCGAACAGCTCACTCTCCAGGAGTGTGTCCGGGATGGCGCCGCAGTTGATCGGGATGAAGGCTCCCTTGGCGCGCGACGAATTCTCATGAACGGCGCGGGCGAACAGCTCCTTGCCCGTGCCGCTCTCACCGAGCAGCAGCACCGTCGCGGTCGAGGGCGCGGCCAGCCGCATCATCTCCATCACGCGGCGAAAGGCGGGGCTCTGCCCGATGATGGCCCGGCCACCGCCACCGGTCAGCTCGGCGAGCGAGGCCTTGAGCGCGCGGTTCTCTGCGACGAGGCCCGAACGCTCGAAGGCCTGGCGCACGACCTTGAACAGGTCGTGGCGCTTGGGCGGCTTGGTGATGAAGTCGTAGGCGCCCTCCTTCATGGAGGAGACGGCTGTCTCGACCGTGGCGTAGGCCGTGATGAAGATGACCTCGACCTCGGGCCGGACTGCCTTGACCGCCCGGAGCAGCTCGGTGCCGGTCATGCCTGGCATCATCAGATCCGTGACGAGGACCTCGATGGGCTGCTGCCGGAGCACAGCCAATGCGTCCACGCCGTTGGTGACCGCGAGCGCGGGGATGCCCTCCTTGGCAAAGATGCGGACGAGCGATTCGAGGTTGGCGCGGTCGTCGTCCACGAGGAGCAGGCGCGGCGGCGGGGCAGGATTCGGCGAGAGGGAGGGGGTGTCGGTCATGGGATTTAGATCTCTGATGGATTGGATGGGTGGCGGGTTCGAGCGAAGAAGCCATAGGTAGAGGCCAAACCCCTGTGCCCGCCCCTCACCAACGTGCCATGCGTCGCCAAGGCGTCCACAGGGGGGCCGCCCCTACGAAAGACGGTTCATTCGAGGCGCGAGCGCGTGGCCACCGAGAAAGGCGGGCCTGAGGCAGTGCCCGAGGACGATGGCAGGGATGTCGCCGAGCAGAGAGCTCTCGTTGGCCGAGCTGGAGGAAATCCGAGAGGCCATCTCCTCGTTCAGCCCGACGAGACGCACAGGGATGCCGAGCTCGCGGCCAACGCGCTGGGCGAGGTCGAGCCCCTCGGCAATGTCATCGACCGTCGTCTCCTCCATCATGTGCGTGTTCGAGACGATGCCGGTGAGCTCGAGCCCTGCCGCGCTCTGAATCTTCTGCGCCTGCTCGATGACGCTCTGAACGCTCTGCATGAAGGGTCTGTTCTTGTTGAGCACGAGCCACACGTCGCACTCGCCTGGCACCATCGCGTCCCGCAGCGAGCCGAGCGCGCGCGCGCCGACTGGATCGCCGCCCACGTCGAGGATGAGCTGGGTGTCGGGATCGAGGAGCGCGCCGCGCAGCTCGGGCGTCAGGATCGGCAGGTCCGCGTCGCGCAAGCACCCACCAGGCGCGAGCAGGGTGACGCCCTCGATCCTGAGGGGCTCGCCCGACTCCCGAGAGCGGAAGTAGGGCTTGAGAACATCGATGTCGCCCAGCGCCACCCTCGCGAATCGGGCTCTGGTCGCGCCGCGCTGCCGTGCCATGAGGCGCGCGAGGGCAAGCGAGAGCTCGCTCTTGCCGCTGCCATAGGGACCGATGAGCGCGACCAGCTTGTGGAGCGAGAAATCGGCGGGGATCAGGGGCTGAGGCATGTGGTGGGAGCCTTTCGGAGCATCGGAGGCGATGGGGGATGGAGGCCGGAAGGGTGAGAACGGTGGCGACCGGAAATCAGCGATCGAGTCATCGATCCAAATAAAAACCTGAATGTGTCGAACAAATCTTTTTCGAAAAACCTCTCAAATGAATTCCCAAGCGCCCCTCGTTGACAGGTCAGATCCGGCTGACTAGAGCGCCGCGCGCCATGAAACTGACCTTTCAGCAATTGATCTTGAAGTTGCAGGAATACTGGTCGTCGCGCGGTTGCCTCATTGGACAGGGCTACGACACCGAGGTGGGCGCTGGGACGATGAATCCCCAGACCTTTTTGCGTGCGCTCGGCCCAGAGCCCTGGCGCGTGGCCTACGTCGAGCCGAGCCGCAGACCAGCCGATGGGCGCTACGGCGACAATCCAAACCGGCTCTACCAGCACCACCAGTTCCAGGTGATCCTCAAGCCCTCGCCCAAGGACGTGCAGGAGCTCTACCTGGGATCGCTTCAGGCCATCGGCATCGACCTGAAGGCCCACGACATCCGCTTCGTCGAGGACAACTGGGAATCGCCGACGCTCGGCGCCTGGGGGCTGGGCTGGGAGGTCTGGTGTGACGGGATGGAGATCACCCAGTTCACCTATTTCCAGCAGGCCGGTGGCATCGACTGCCGCCCGGTGTGTGCCGAGCTGACCTACGGACTCGAGCGCATCGCCATGTATCTGCAGTCGGTCGACAACGTGTTCGATGTCGAGTTCACCGAGGGCATTCGCTACGGCGAGGTCTTCCACGAGAACGAGGTCGAGCAGTCGAAATACAGCTTCGAGCTGAGCGACCCGGCACTCCTGTTCGATCTGTTTTCCCGCTACGAGGCCGAGTGCAAACGCCTGCTCGAGGCGAGTCTGCCCATCCCGGCCTACGACTACGCGCTGAAGTGCTCGCACGCCTTCAACCTGCTCGATGCGCGGCGCGCCATCAGCGTCACCGAGCGCGCGGGCTACATCAAACGTGTCCGCGATCTGGCGCGTGGATCGGCCGAGGCGTGGCTCGCGATGCGGGAGCGACTCGGCTTCCCGCTGCTCAAGGATCGCTCGAAGCTCGCGTGACTTGGGTCGATGCTGCGCGTGAATCGACGATGCCCGTGAAGCAACGAGATGCCGCGCGTGAATCGACGAGATGAATGTTCGAGGGCGCGATGACGCATCGCGCATGACGGGCGGGCACAGGGGCCCGCCCCTACTTTTTTGAGGCACCACCATCATGTCCACAACACCCATCGCTCCCTCTGAAACGCGCGATCTCCTCCTCGAGATCGGCACCGAGGAGCTGCCCGCCTCCGAGATCCTGCCTGCGCTCGATGAGATGAAGAAGCTCTTTGCCGAGAAGGCTGCCGCTGCCCGTCTGACGCATGGCCTCATCGCCACCTACGGAACGCCGCGCCGACTCGCCCTCGTCGTTCAGAGCGTCGCGAGCCTCCAGGCATCGCTGACCGAGGAGATCTTGGGACCACCGGCGCGCGTGGCATTCGACGCGGACGGCAAGCCCACCCAAGTCGCCGAAAAGTGGGCGCGATCGCAGGGCGTGGACGTGAGTGCGCTCGAAAAAAAGCAGACCTCCAAAGGAGAGTATTCGTTCCTCACGCGCAACGAGGCGGGCCGCCCAGCTGCCGACATCCTCCCCGACCTCTTCCAGTCGATCGTCACCTCAATCCACTTCCGAAAGTCGATGCGCTGGGGGTGGCAGACGCAGGCGTTCTCGAGGCCCGTGCAGTGGATCTGCGCGCTCTTTGGAAACGACGTCCTCGCCTTCGATTTTGCCGATGTGAAGAGTGGAGGAACGTCGCGTGGACACCGCTTCGTGAGCCCGGGCGAGATCGAAATTGGACACCCGTCTAACTACCTCTCGAAACTCGAGGCAGCCCACGTCATCGCGGACCTCGATCGCAGGCGTTCGATGATCGCCAAGCTCGCGCAGGCCGCAGCCACAGAGGTCAATGGTTCGATCCGTAACGATCCCGAGCTTCTCGACACGGTCACGTGCCTCGTCGAACACCCGACAGCTGTGCTCGGCAGCTTCGAGAAGGACTTTTTGGATCTGCCGCCCGAGGTCCTCGTCAGCGAGGCGCGCGAGCACCAGAAATACTTCTCGGTCGTGGATCAACATGGCCATCTGATGCCCCACTTCGTGGCCATCTCGAACACGCCCATTCCCGATGTCTCGATTGCCCGCGTTGGCTACGAGCGCGTGCTGCGGGCGCGGTTATCGGACGCGCGGTTCTTCTTCGATGACGATCGGAAAAAGCCTCTCGAAAGCCGCGTGGACGAGCTGAAGCGCGTCGTGTTCCAGCAGAAGCTGGGCACGAGCTTCGAGAAGATGGAGCGCTTCCGTTCGCTCGCGCGTTTCCTGGCTGAAGAGATAGGTCTGAGCAGCAAGGACGCTCTCGATCAGTTGGCGCGTGCTGCCACGCTCTGCAAGGCCGACCTCGTGACCGGCATGGTTGGCGAGTTTCCCGAGCTCCAGGGCGTGATGGGGCGTGAATACGCGCTGGCCGAGGGCGAATCCTTAGAGGTGGCCGACGCCATCTTCGAGCACTACCTGCCGCGCTTCTCGGGCGACGTGCTGCCCTCACACGACGCGGGCGCACTCATTGGCCTGGCCGATCGCCTGGATACGCTCGCGGGCATCCTCGGCATTGGCAAGGGACCGACGGGTGCGGCCGATCCATTTGCCCTGCGCCGCGCTTGCATCGGCGCCATCCACATCACGCTCTCGCGCGGCTGGCGGCTCTCGCTCACGCGCTCGATCGCGAGGGCCGTGGAGCTCCTCGGGGAGCGCCTGCCAAATCCAGAGAGGACGAAGGCCGACCTCTTCGACTTCTTCCGCGAGCGGTTGCGCAACCTGTGGGCAGACGAGCATCGGCGCGACGTGATCGACGCAGTGCTGAGTGCTGGTTTCGATGACCTCGTCGATGCGCGCGATCGTCTGATCGCCGTCAGCCACGCCGTGAAAGAGCCCTCGTTCGAGGCGCTCGCCGGTGGGTTCAAGCGCGCGGTCAACATCCTGGAGAAGCAGGCCAAGGGCATCGAACTTAGGCCCGTCGATCCTGCGCTCCTCACGGACATGGCCGAGAAGCAGCTCTTCGAAGCGATCTCGACGACACGCGGTCACATCGAAACAGCCGTTGAGATGCACGACTACGCCTCGGCGCTCGGCCACATCGCGACGCTGCGCGGCCCGATCGACCGCTTCTTCGACGAGGTGCGCGTCATGGCCGACGATCCAGCGGTGAAGACGAACCGCCTCTCGCTCCTCGCCGATGTCCGAAGTCTCTTCGTGAAGATCGCCGACTTCTCGCGCATCCAGGCGCAGGGCTGAGGTCGACCGAGGTTTTCGCGTGGCTTCCAAACCCTACGACCCCAAGGACTTCTATTTTCGCAAGGCGCACAAGGACGGTCTGCGCGCGCGCTCGGCCTACAAGATCGAAGAGATCCTCGATCGCCATCGACTCGTCTCGACGGGTGGCAAGGTCCTCGACCTGGGCGCTGCGCCGGGTGGCTGGCTTCAGATCTTTGCCAAGCGCGTCGGTCCCAAGGGCCGCGTCATTGGCGTGGATCTCGTGCCGATCAAGCCACTCACCGAGCTGCCCTGGGTGACGACGGCTGTGCTCGACATCCGATCGCCCACGCTCGAGGCCGAGCTCGCGCGACTCGATGCGGGCCCGTTCGATCTCGTCACGAGCGACATGGCGCCCAAGACATCCGGCATCAAAGCCCAAGACGAGGCACGATCGCTCGAGCTCTCCGAACTGGCCCTAACGACGGCCGCACGCCTGTTGCCCAAGGGCGGTCACTTCGTCTGCAAGGTCTTCATGGGCGGCGATTTCCAGGACTTCGTGCGCGCCTGCGAGGCGATCTTCGCACAGACACGCGTGATCCGGCCCAAGGCCACCCGCGAGCGCTCGTTCGAGCACTACGTCGTTGGATTGTCGCGTCGATGACGCGAGGCTGTCGGAGTGGCGCTGCACCTGCCGCCATCGAGGCTTGGACAATCGAGACCTCGGCCGCGCGGCATCCGTTGAATCGTTTGAATTGTTTTTGGCCGATCAGCGCATCCCTGCTAGTGACGACGGCTTTTTTCGTCCCCCCGCTTTCGAGCCTCAGCCCTCCCTGAACCCAAATGTCGAGCCCCAAAGGCGGCCTGCGCCCGTTTCAGCCCACCAAATTCGCGCGTTACACGCTCCTTCAGCCCATCGCCAAAGGTGGCATGGGCGAGGTGTTCCTCGCGCAGATGACGGGGGCCGAAGGCTTCGAGAAGCTGATCATCATCAAGAAGATCCTCCCGACGCTCGTGCAGGAGGGCGACTTCGTTCAGCGCTTCGTGGCCGAGGCCAAGATCCTGGTCCAACTCCACCACGGCGCGATCGCCCAGATCTTCGACATGGGGATCGAGAACGACAGCTACTACATCGCCATGGAGTTCGTGGACGGGAAGGACCTGCGCAAGCTGCTCTCGCGCACCCTGGAAAAGCGTTCGCGCCTCCCGGCTGGCCTCGCGCTCCACATCATCGTCCGCATCCTGGACGCGCTCGCCTACGCGCACCGCAAGACGATGAACGATGGCGCTGAGCTCAACCTGGTGCATCGCGACATCTCGCCGCAGAACATCCTCATCTCCTATGAGGGCGAGGTGAAGCTCATCGACTTTGGCCTGGCCAAGAGCAGCACGGCCCAGCAGCAGAAGACGCGCGCAGGCATGGTCGTGGGCAAGATCTTCTACATGGCGCCCGAACAGGCCCTGCACGAGGTCGTGGACAAGCGCAGCGACCTCTACGCGGCGGGCGTCTGCCTCTACGAGATGCTGGCTGGGAAAAACCCTTTCGATACGGGCGCCTCGGCCCTGATGCTGATGCACCAAGTCGCGAACCCCGACATCCCGTCGATCCGGAAGGTTCGTCCAGACCTGCCCTTGGCCCTGGAGCAGCTGCTCAAGAAGGCCCTCGCGCCAAACCCCGACGATAGGTTTGCGTCGGCAGAGGAGATGCGCGGGCGTCTGACCGCCATCATGCTCGACCTGGATCCGATGGCAGGACCCGAGTCGCTCGCCGCCTATATGCGGCGGCTCTTCGAGGCCGACTTCGCGAACGAGCGGCGCCACATCGCCGCGATGGCCAAGGTGCTCCCCAAGGACACCGAGCCGCCAGCAGCCACGCCCAAAGCCGAGCCACCCAAGGAAAGGGAAAAAGAGGCAGCGCCAAGTGCCAGCCGCTCAGCGGCGAGGCCAATGGCAGCGCTCGGAGACGCGGCGCAGGAGCGCTCTGTCTCGGGCAAGCGGCCTCGGCGCCTGGCATCCCAGGACGATGTGCCACGCGGTCGTGTTGGCAGATCGCTGGAAGAACCCAGCGAGCGTCGCAGGGCGGACGACACCGACCCATCCAAGACGCCAAAACATCTGACCGCGGATCACCTGGAAGTGGCCATGTCCTCGAGTGGCCGCCAGCGCGACGCACGCGTCAATCCCTCCACGGAGAAGCGCGCGGCCGAGCCCAAGACGCGGATCATCCCACTCGACGCGAGCAAGCCCCTGTCCCTCGAAGAGGGGCCACGCCAAGCGCTGGAGACAAAGATCACGCTGTCCACCAACGACCTCGATCAACCAGTCACCAGGCGGACGAGTGTGCCGCCTGCCGCCGCCAAGGATGGTGGCCTCAAGGTCATCGTCATCATCGGCGTCGTGGCACTCCTGGCGATCAGCGCTGGCTTCGCGATTCTGAAGCGCGATTTGGATCCGGCTTCCCTGCAGGTGGCGGCCTCTGAGCCTGCCAAGTCAAAGCCTGCCCTGCCCGAGCCCATCGCCCCTTCTCCCCAACGACTTGCGCGGCCATCCGCGACGACGTCCACGACGTCAGCGCCCTCTGCCGCGGACAACAACAAGCCGCGCGCGCCGGACAAGGCCAGGGCAACGCTGGCCCGCCACGCGCTCCCGCCTGCCATGTCGGAGATGACGCAGGTCTTCGAGTCGCTGACAGCCGAGTTCCAGGCGTTCGAGCAGGCCCACGGCTGTGCGCAGCTCTCGATGACGTGTGAGTTCCACGCGACCTTGGCAAAACAGCACACCTCGCTCGCCACGAACGCGAAGCAGAAGATCCCCCCGGCGAGCTACCACTTGGATCGCCGCAAATTCTGGGACGGGCTGAAGGTCCTCGACACGTCGCTCATCGATCTGAAGAAGAAGTGGGGCGAGCCGCCGCCAATCTCTCCAGAGAGCACGCCTTGAGCGGCACTGCGCACGCGCCAGAGAAGAAGGGCGTGCCTTTGCTCGCCGTGTGTGAGCTCGCCTTTGCGCGCGGTCAGCGCACGATCTTCGAAGGCCTGTCCTTCGAGGCGCGCGCGGGTGAGGTGACGGTGCTCCTCGGCCCCAACGGCGTTGGCAAGAGCACACTGATCGGCTCGATCGCTGGGATCGGTCGCGTGGCGTCGGGCGTGGTTCTGCTCGATGGCCGCCCCATCGGCGATCTCTCCAGGCGCGCGCGCTCCCAATCGGTCGCGCTCCTCACGCAGGAGGCCCCAGACGAGCTGCCCTACACGGTGCGCGAGCTCGTGCTGTTGGGCCGCGCGCCGCACCAGGGACCGCTCGGCATCGCAGGCCAACATGATTTGGAAATCGTCGATGAGGTGCTGGCCGAGACCTCGCTCACCGGGCTCGAAGGTCGCCTGGTTCGGGAGCTCTCTGGCGGCGAGCGGCGGCGCGCCTTCCTGGCCCAGGCGCTCGCGCAGCAGCCGCGCGTGTTGCTCCTCGACGAGCCCACGGCCTTCCTCGATCTCCGATTCCAGTTCCTGTTCTGGGAGATCGTGAAGAGGCGCGTGGCCAAAGGCCTGTGCGTGATCGCGGTGCTCCACGATCCCAACCTGGCCGCACAGTGGGCAGATCAGGTCGTCCTCATGCCCCGTGTTGGCGCCTGTCGCGTTGGATCGATCGAGGCGATGCTCACGCTGGAGAACCTGGAATCACTCTATGAAGCGCAGCTTCAGCAGGCAGGCGATGGGGCTATGGGCGAGCGCTTTTTTGCGCTCAGAGCCTGAGACGAAGCGCTCGACTGTCGGCCAACTCGATCCACGCCCTCCACGAAAGAACCACGCCATGACAAACCCCAACTCCAGCCTCCCGACCGTCTTCATCACGCGGGCCATCCCGCCAGAGGCGCTCGCGCCCATCGAGGGCAAGGCCAATCTCCTCATAGGACCAACCGATCGGCCCTCGACTCGTGACGAACTCATCGAAGGCTTTCGTCAGGCCGACGCCGTTGTCTCGATGCTCAACGATCCCATCGATGCGGCGCTCCTCGAAGCTGCGGGCTTACGCGTGAAACTCGTCGCGAACTATGCGGTTGGCTTCAACAACATCGACCTCGACGCTGCCGCGCGCTTAGGCATCTGGGCCACGAACACGCCCGAGGCCACGACCGACTCCACAGCAGATCTGGCGATGGCCCTGATGCTCGCGCTTGGACGCGATCTCGTCCCGGCAGAACAGGAAGTTCGCAACGCACAGTTCAACGGCTGGTCGCCGACGACTCACCTCGGGCTGCTCTTGAAGGGGGCGCGATTGGGCATCGTCGGCATGGGGCGCATTGGCCAGGCCGTGTGCCGCCGCGCCAGCGCGTTTGGGATGCGTATCGCGTATCACTCGCGAACAAAGCTGCCAGAGGCACTCGAACAGGATCTCTGCGCTGAACCGATGTCGCTCGACGACTTGCTCGCGCAGAGCGACGTGATCTCGCTTCACACCCCGCTCACGCCACAGACGCGCCATCTCATCGATGCGACTGCACTCGCCCGCATGAAGCCCACGGCGCTGCTCATCAACACGGCACGTGGCCCAATCGTGGACGAGGCAGCGCTCGCGCAGGCACTCATCGACGGCAAACTCGGCGGCGCAGCGCTCGATGTGTATGAGCGCGAGCCTATGGTCCACCCGCTGCTCCTCCAGGCGCCACGCACGCTCCTCGTCCCGCACCTGGGGACCTCGACGCTCCAGACGCGCGTCATCATGGGTGAGAAGGCGTTTGCCAATGTGCTGGCCGTGCTCGACGGCAAGGTCCCACCCTTCCCAGTCAACCATCCAGCAAATCCAAGGACCTGATCCCATGCGCGTTGCCCTGGTTCACGACTGGCTCGTCTCGATGCGCGGCGGCGAGCGCGTTCTCGAAGCGTTCTGCGAGCTCTTTCCTCAAGCCACGCTCCACACGCTCGTGCATCGGCCAGGAAGCTGTTCCCCCACGATCGAACAGATGAAGATCAAAACCAGCTTCCTCGATCGTCTGCCCGGCGCACATGAGCACCACCGATCTTTCTGGCCGCTGTTTGCCCACGCGATCGAGAGCTTCGACTTCACTGGCTTTGACCTCGTGCTGTCCTCGTCCTCGTGCGTGGCCAAGGGCGTCGTGGTGCCGCAGCGCACCCTGCACGCCTGCTACTGCCACACGCCCATGCGCTACGTGTGGGAGCTGTTCCCCGACTACTTTGGCCAGGGCAAAGCCAACTGTCTGACGCGTCTTGCGGCACACACCATCGCCCCTTTCTGGCGCATCTGGGACGAGAGTTCTTCGCGCCGCGTGGATCGCTTCATCGCCAACAGCCACAACGTCGAGGCGCGCATTGCCAAGCGCTATGGCCAATCGTCGATCGTCATTCCGCCGCCCGTGGATGCCGCGCGCTTCTGCCCACGGCGCGTCAGTGAGATCGGCGACTACTTTCTGATCGTCTCCGCCCTGGTGCCCTACAAGCGCGTGGACCTGGCCATCGAGGTCTTCGCTCGGATGAAGCGACCGCTGAAGATCGTGGGCCAAGGACCAGAGCGCTCGAACCTCGAACGGCTCGCGCAAGGACACGACAACATCGAGTTCGTGCGCAATGCCACCGAGGCCGATGTCACCTCTCTCTTCGAAAACTGCAAAGCGCTCCTCTTCCCAGGTGAAGAGGACGCTGGCATCACGCCGCTCGAAGCTCAGGCCGCCGGTCGACCAGTCATCGCATTTGGCCAGGGCGGCGCGCTGGAGACGGTCATCGGACTCGATGACGAATCGCCGACCGGGATCTTCTTCGAAGCGCAGACGACCGAGTCACTCATCGACGCTCTCGAGCGCTTCGAGGCCAACTTCGATCGATTCGATCCAAGCGTGGCGCGCGCCAACGCCGAGCGCTTCGACAAAAATATCTTCAAAGCGCGCATCGCCGAGGCGATCGCCGACCTCGGAGAAAGACGGCCATGACCAACCCGCCCCCATCGACGCCGACGACAGCAGAACCTGCCATCGTCCAGACCATCCGTCAGCGCACCTCGTGGCGCGCCTACACGGGCGAGCCTCTCGGCGACGCCACACTCGAACAGCTGCGCACGGCCATCGCCGAGCTCGAGACGCCGTTCGGCAACGAGCCGCGCTTCGAAATCCTCATCACCGCCGAATCGGGTTCGATCGATCTGCGCGGCATGGCCACCTACGGCGTGCTCAGGAATCCACCGGCCTTTCTCGCTGGCGCCATCGCGCCCGGCCCGCACGCCCTCGAAGATTTTGCCTTTGCGTTCGAATCGATCGTGCTGCGTGCCACTGAGCTCGGCCTGGGCACGTGTTGGATCGCTGGCTCGTTCTCGCGCAGCCGCTTCTCCCGCGCGCTCAGGCTCGGTGTGGACGAATTGCTCCCGGCCATCTCGCCCCTCGGCCAGCCGACCTCTGAGCGCGGTCTGCGCGATCGGCTCATGCGCTTCAGCGGTGGCTCTCAGAACCGCAAGCCTTGGAGCGAGCTCTTCTTCGACGGCGACATCGCGCAGCCGCTCACCGAGGCAAAGGCAGGGCAGGCCTACGCGACCGCCCTGGAGATGGTCCGCCTGGGGCCTTCGGCCCGCAACCGTCAGCCATGGCGCATCGTCCGAAGCGACGATGGCAAGCACTTCGACCTCTACGTCTTCCGGGAGAGTGGCCTCCTGACCCGCGTGCAGCCTGGCGGCATCGACATGGCGCGCCTCGACGCGGGCATCGCGCTCTGCCACTTCGAACGAACCGCCCGCGCGCTCGGATTGCCAGGAGAGTGGCGGGCAGACGAAGCGCCAGCGGGCAAGGTTCCAGAGGCCTTCGAGTTCATCGCGAGCTGGCAGATTGCATAGAGCTCGTCGTGTGTTGTCCGGTGAATCGGGTGAATCGATCGAGGCTCTGTCTCAAAGACCTCTCGACGACCGCGGCGTCACTGTGAGGCGCAAAGCGACGAAACACAGAGAGGCTTTCGATCGAGGCGTTGAGGCTCATCGCTGGCGTGTCTGTCGACGAAGAATTCATCAAAGCGCTGCATGCCGTCCTTCCTCGTTTTCGTGCTCGCGTTTCCCCTTCCGGTCATTCGAGCCCGACGAACGCCCCATGACGTCAACCACTCCCACCACCATCCCCATCGAGTTCAAGGCCGTCTCGAAGCAATATCGGCTCGGCTTCTGGATGACCCAAAAGATCCAGGCGCTCCACGCGCTCGATCTGTGTGTCGAGCGCGGTCAGATCTTCGGCCTGCTCGGTCCCAATGGCGCGGGCAAATCGACGGCGCTCAAGCTCCTGCTCGACCTCGTCCAGCCGACCTCGGGCGAGGTTCGACTCTTCGGGCGCCCACCGTCGGACCCAAGCGCACGGCGCCAGGTCGGCTATCTCCCGGAGAACCCCACGCCCTACGACTACCTGACCGGGCGCGAGTTCGTGGCGCTCGGCGCGCACCTCGCCTCTCTCCCCGCTGCCAACCTCGAGCGGCGCGTGGACGAAGTCATCGACATGGTGGGCCTCGCGCGCGCCGCGGCTGGGATGCAGATCCGCCGCTACTCCAAGGGCATGGTGCAGCGAGTCGCGCTGGCGCAGGCGCTCGTGGCCACGCCGCAGCTCCTCATCCTCGACGAGCCGAGCTCTGGCCTGGACCCAGTCGGGCGACGCCAGATGCGCGACATCATCCTGCGTGAACGGGAGCGCGGGACGACGGTGGTCCTCTGCACGCACATCATCCCTGACATCGAGGCGCTGTGCGATCGCGTGGCCGTGCTCGTCGCGGGTAGGCTCGTTCAAGAAGGCAGTGTGCGCGAGCTACTCACGGCCAAGGAGCCGAGGAGCGTCGAGATCGGCGTCGAAGGCATCACGCGTCAGGCGCTCGACGCGATGCTGACCATTGCCTCGCCCGAAGCCATCCACGCGCTCGGTGGCCGCTTCCTGGTGCGTGTGAGCGGTGGCGAATCGAACACGCTCCTCGCCAAGATTCTCGCGGCAGGTGGCCGTGTCACCCAGGTCCAGCAGGTCCGCTTCGGGCTCGAAGACCTGTTCATGGATGTCGTGAGCAGCGCTGCCAGCGCCAGCGCCCGCTCTGAATCAGGGAAGCTCGCCGGATGAACATGAACGCCTTGATAGCCCTGGCTCTCAACGGGTTCCGCGAAGCACGCCGCAACCGCGTCATCCACCTCATCGCGGGATTTGCGCTCGGCATGCTGCTGCTCTCCCCCCTGCTCGCGGGCCTGGCCATCGGCAGCAGCGTCGAGCGCGTCCTCGTCGATATGGGGCTCGCGGGCATGAGCCTCATGCTCGTGCTCCTCGCGATCTTCCTCTCGACGAGTCAGCTCGGGCGGGAGATCGAGCGTCGGACCATCTTCATGGTCGTGTCCAAGCCCGTCTCGCGCGCCACCTTTCTCCTCGGCCGCGTGGCCGGGAACATGATCACGCTGGGCGTGCTGCTCGTGGCCATGGCCCTCGTCTTCTGGGGTGAGCTCGCCGCGTTCGGCGTTCCCATGCGCGGCCAATACGTCGTCGCGATCGCTGCCCTCGGCGTGGAGCTCCTCGTCCTGACGAGCGTCGGATTTGCCATGTCGAGCTTCGCTGGCCCCATCGCCTCGGCCATGGTGACGGGCGGCGTCTTCCTCGCCGGGCACCTCGCTGGCGACATCTACCGCCTCGCCGAACAGTCCCAGAGCGCCCTGTTTTCGCTCGTGGCCAAGGCCACCTACTACGCCCTTCCGAATCTCGACCGGTTGAACCTCAGACCACACGCGACACACTTGCTCGAAGTCTCTGGTGCGAGCGTGGCCTTCGCCACCCTCTACGCGCTGGCCTACTCGGGCGTGATGCTCTCCCTGGCCGTGCTGTTCTTCTCGCGGCGGGATTTCAGATAGGGGTGCTGGTGTCGTTCGCCGGTCGACAAGGCGTTGCACGCAACGCCCCTACGCCTCGCGGCTCGACATCAAACAACAGAGCAACGGCGGCCCTGTGACGTTGCCCAGGGCAATCGAGTTCTAAATTTTCGCTCTGGCGAGGTGAAGCGCTTCGTGAACGATGGGCTTTTTGCCGCGGTCGATGGCTCGATGCTCGGCAGGAGGACGTTCAGACAGATGCCACG
>JAISIF010000122.1 GCA_031262165.1 Myxococcales bacterium
TGCGGCAGAGCTCGACCGCCTGGTTCCACAGGGCGGTCGAGTTCTATTTTTTTGATCTCGAATCGGGATGTGTAGGGGCGTTGCGTGGAAACCCCCTCGTGGTTGTGTGGAATGACGACCGCAGGGCGTTGCACGCAACGCCCCTACGAAGACACGCCTCGATCTTGCGTCGAAAAACAGAATTCGATTGCCCTGCCTGGTTCCAAAAACCGCGTTGTCTTCCCTCGAACACCCCTCTATGTTGCCCCGCTTGTCCTCTCGAGCCCGACCGGTCCCTGGCGGGCTCGCGCTGTTTTTCAAAGCCCGCTCAAGACGCGGCACCCCGCCTGGAGGCGCCTGTTGGATCGCCCCGATTCACTCCTGAAAAGCGCGCTGGAAAAGGTCGTCTTCTTCGAGTGCCGCATCGATCAGCTCACGGCAGAGCTGGTGCGCGCCGGGGACGAGAGCGAGCGCCTCAAGGAGGATCTCGCGCACGCCTCGCAGCGCGAACTCGACCTCAAGCGCGAGCTGGCTGACGCGGCGGCCAAGATCACGCTCATGGCCCGCGAGCGCGACGAGGCGCGGCGCAAGGCAGACCTGTTCCTGGCCGAGCGAGAGCGCTTCCTGGGGCGGCTCATCGAGTCCGAACAGATCCGCCGATCGGGCGATGCGGACGCCGAGGATGGGGTGGATCTCGCGGCCTTCATCGCTGAGTTGCGCGGAGAGGTCATGCGCCTGACCGCCGAGCTCGACGCGCGCGGTGGCGCAGGCCGTAGCCGTAACGGCGAGGCTGCCCCGAGCGCGCCTCCCGCCGAGTCTTCGAGCGTGGCCGCATCGCTCCCCTCGGCGTCGCCATCCCCGGCGCTCGACGATCTGACGCCAGCGTTTCGTTCGACGGACGAGGTCGCCCAGGCCTTTGCCTCCAAGGGCCGCATCGGCATCGGCGAGCCTGAGCTCGACGCGCTGCGCGCCGCGACCTCCTTCCAATCGCGCTCGGAGGAGACCTTGTTCGCGCTCTCACTGCGCGAGCTCTCGGCGCCAGACGCCTCGACCCGGCTGCGCGCCGCCGCGCGCCTGAAGTCGATGAACCCGCGCGCCGCGCTGCCCGCCCTGGCATCGGCCCTCCACGCCGAAGCCGATGCCGACACGTGCAAGGTCCTGATCGAGGCGGTGGCCGATGCTGCCTCGCCCTCGGCACTGCCGCTGCTCTCGCCGCACCTGAGCTCGCCCAACCTCGAACTTCGGCTCACCGCGCTCGAAGCCGCGTTCCGGCTCGGCGCCAAGGATTGCCTGTCGCGGGCGCTCGACGACGACGCTCCCCTGGTCCGGCGCCGCGCCGTGGTCCTGGCCTCGGGGCAGGCGGATCAGGCCGATATCCTCGAGCGCGCCGTCCGCGATCCAGACGCTGCGGTTCGCCGCGTGGCGGCCCTTGGCCTGGGCGCGACCGCGACCGCCCGGACCTTCTCGACGGCGCTCCTCATGGCGCTCGACGATCGCGACGAAGCCGTGCGCCGCGCCGCTGCCCGAGGGCTTGCCACGCGCTTCGGGCCCGAGGTCCATGCCGTGGCCGAGATGGATGCCTCGCGTCGTCGGCGCGAAGTCCGGCGCCTCGCCGCGCTGGAGACACCGCGCGCCACCGTCTCCTCCAGCGCGGAGATCATCGCGCGGCGCCTCGCCTCCATCTCGAAGACGCTGCACGCCGTGGACTCGCCCGTGCCCGCTGCCCTCCAGCCCTTGCCGTCTGTCCAATCACCGCCCAAACCGAGAGCCGACGCCGAAGGCGCGCTGGCCGAGGCCATCGTGAGCCGCATCTACGGTGCGCTGCGCGGTCAGACCGCGGGCGATCTGGCCGATGCGCTGTCGTTCCCGAGAGAGCGGGTCCAGCAGGTGGCCGTGGCCCTGGCCGAATCGGGACGAATCGTCCGCCGAGGCCAGCGCTTCTTCGTCCCTTGATCTAGGGCAGCAGAATTCTCTGCCGCCCAATGCTCCCCCCCCCCTGTCGGCCTCGCCGACAACCCCCTCGACGAGGGGGACTTCAGAGAAAAGCCTCCCTCTTTTGAGGGGAGGTGGCGCGGAGCGCCGGAGAGCGTGGTTAGAAAAATCCAAACCTGACCTCTCTCCCCTCCTCTCCTCGAGGCGACCATCATGAACCCCGTCATCTACTCGCCCAAGCGCGCGGCCCAGCTCCTCGACATCGATTTCCAGACGCTCGTTGGGCGCTTCCCGACCAAGGAGAGCTATCCAGCCGCAGAGATGCACGCGCTGCGTGCCGCCGCTGGCCTGGCGCCGAGCCGCCGCGCCCGGACGCGCAAGCAGCTCTTCCTCAACTTCAAGGGTGGCACGGGCAAGACCACGCTTTCGACGAGTTATGCGTTTCGCCTGGCCGAGCGCGGCTATCGCGTGCTGCTCGTCGATCTCGACAGCCAGGGCCACGCCACCAAGTGTGTGGGCATCGAGGACGACGCCTTCAGCCTGACGCTGTGCGACGTGCTCATCCAGAAGGTCCCGGCGCGCGAGGCCATCATCTCGACCGGCTACCCCGGGTTCGACCTCATCCCCTCGAACCTCGGCATGAGCGCCATCGACCTGTCGCTGATGCCGCTGCCTGGCCGCGAATTCCGAATGCGCAATGCGCTCAGAACAGTCGAGGCCGACTACGACTTCATCGTGCTCGACGCGCCGCCGTCGTTCGGCCTGCTCAACCTCAACGCGCTCATGACGACCGACGACCTCATCATCCCGGTCCTCGGCGACTTTCTCTCGTTCCATGGGCTCAAGCTCTTGTTCGACACGCTCCAGGATCTGCAGACCGATCTCCAGCTCGCGCTCGGCGGCGTGTTCATCGTCATCAACAGCTTCAACGCCTCGTTCAAGCTGGCCAAGGAGGCGGCGGCCGCGCTCCAGGAGCACTACGGCGACTACCTGTGTCAGGCCGTCATCCGGCAGAGCACGCAGTTCGCGCAGGCCTCGAGCGAGGGGCTGCCCATCTCGCTCGTGGCGCCCGACTCCAAAGGCGCACTCGACCTGGAAGCGCTCATCGATGAGCTGCTCACCAAGATCGCCGATGCCCCGGCATCGAGCGCGATGTCGTGAGGGCGCGCTCGTCGTTGACCCCAATGCTTTGAATGAATTCGATTTATTCGGGCTTTTATTTTCTGAAGTCCGAGTGAAACGAAGCATTCGAATCGAAATGAGGAATTTTTATGCTTCGAAAAATCTCGATTCAGAATTTCAAAGCCATCGAACGCATCGACGATCTCGATCTCGGACGGATCACACTCGTCGGAGGAAAAAACAATTCGGGAAAGAGCACGCTGCTCGAGGCGATTTATTTATATTTCAATTTCCACAAAGAAGATTCAGATCCATTTGCTACGCTTCAATTGATTAGACTTATGCCATCCACCCTCATGAGATCTGAATCGAGATGGGGTCCCTTTTTTCATAAGTTCGATATGTCTAAAGAAATTAAAATCAAGACCATCGAATCGGAAGTTTCTGAAGAGGGAATTTTAGAAGTCAGGTTTGATGAAAAGTTTAAGTCGGAACATCCAGTTTTGTTAGAAATAAAAGAACCAAAAAATATAAATTTTGAAGAATGGGAATTCCTGAAGGAAAACGAAACGGCACTCATTATCAATCAAAATGAAAATGAAACAAAGATTGTAAATTTGGGAAATGGAGGATTCTATCGAGATGGAAGGCTTATCGACTTAAAGAAAACAAAACTCATGTTTCTTATGACGACTTTTGATTTCAGTAGATATTCAGATTTGGCCGCTGAGCGTTTAGCGATACTCGATGCAGAAGATAGGCAGGGTGAACTCGTTGAGGCATTGAAACTCCTTGAGCCCGAATTTAGAGAATTAAGGAATCTCAAAATAGAAGGAAAAAATATTATCCATGCAAAAATAGGAGATAGAAAACCAAAGCCAATTCACTACTTGGGTGACGGGTTTTGCCGTGCCCTTTCGATTGTTTTAGTTTTAGCCACAACGAGGGATGGCATCATCTTAATCGACGAAATCGAGAATGGACTGCACCATTCCATCTTGCGCGATTTCTGGCAGGCCATCATCGAGGCAGCGAAGCTCTATAATTGTCAGATCATCGCGACGACGCACAGCTTTGAAATGATTGAGGCGCTCTCCGAATCAGCAAAAGAAATAGATTTCAAAGATATTGCATATATTCGGATGGATAAAGAAGGCGATAAGGTTTCCGCTGCTCAATACAAAGCTGATGTGATTGCCAATGCACTGCGCTTCGACATGGAGGTTCGGTGATGGGCAGGAAGTCGGCTGAACTCAAAAAAACAAAGCTGATTTTGGCAGAAGGCGCCGATGAAATGTATTGGCTCATTCATTTGATTGACGCGCTTAAGATAGAAGAAATTCAAGTGTTGGATTTCGGTGGAAATGACGACTTAAGATCATATTTGGAAGCTCTGATTCTGAATCGAGATTTCAAAAAGGTCACCTCCATCCTCATCGCTCGCGATTCCGAAACATCGACTGAATCCGCCATCAAAAGTGTCAATGAGAGTTTGAGAAAAGTTGAGCTCATCCACCGCGACATCGAACCCTTCGAATTCGTGCCGTTCGAAAAGAGAGTCGGGTTCGTTCTGTTTCCCGGATATTTAGATCCCGAACAAAAAAAGATCTGCTCATCGGGAACATTGGAAGATCTGTGTTTGAGAATTCTCGATTCGGAATCAAAGACCGCTCAAAACCATGTCGCGGGCTATCTCGAAGATTTTTCAAGCAAACAAAAAACTCAATTTTCGAGAATTCATAAAAATCGATTTCATTCATACATCTCATTCACGGATAAATTCGTTGGAATGAAAGTCGGCGAGACGATGAAGGCGGGAAATCAAGGTCTCTACGACTTGAATTCTCCCTATTTGAAACCATTCATCGACATCATTCGAGAAATGTAGAAATCCCAGAGGTGATGTGCTTTGGGAGCCCGCTTTTTTTCGCGACGATTTCCATCGCCTCGAATCGTCTCAATCCAGTCCAAGGAATCCTCTCATGCGTAAAGCCTTCAGCGCCAATGTCTCCACGGCTCGCCCCAAGACCCGACTGGGCGCCCTGCTCTCCTCGCCGCCGACGTCTTCCCAAGCTGCCGAGGATATCGAAGTCGAGCCGAAAGCCGCCGCTGAATCGTTGGAAGAGATGGCTGTCGAGCTGCCCACGCCTTCTTCGCACGATACGATCGTGCCCATGTCGGCAGACGTGGCTTCAGAAATTCACGGACACGGACACGACGAGGCGCAGACGCCGGTCGTCGAACCGCTGCCAGTAGAGCCGATCGCAGCCCCGCTCGCGTCGTCCTCTGCGTCGCCAAGCAAGGCGCCCAGCGCCGCCGCGCAGGCCGAGCCTGAAAATCCCATCGAGGACTCGAAGACCAGGCGCGCGCTGCTCAAGGAGCGCATCAAGGCGGCCACGAGCCCTGTCGCCGTGTCGCAGCCCACGCCGCAGACCGCGACGGAGGCGCGCACCTCGGCGCTCGCGCTCATCGCCGCGCTGCGCCACGAGCTCGAAGAGGTCAAGACCGTCAACGCCGCGATGAGCAAGGACCTGGATCAGGTGCGCAACGAGCTGACCCGGGCGGCCGAAGAGGCGCGCAGCCGAACCGAGGAGGCCAACCGCATGGCGGCAGAGGTCAAGGAGCGCTCGCAACTCCTCGAACACCTGGGCCTGGAGCTATCGAGCCTCGAAGCCGAGCGCGACGATGTGCTCGTCGAGCTGCGCGGCGCGCGCAACGACTTCTCCGCGCTCAAGCAGGCCTACGCCGAGCTCGAACAGCGGCTCTCGGCATGTGAGGCTGAGCTCGCCGAGACGCTGGGCGAAGAGGAGCGTCTGGCCGCCGACCTGGAGTTCCAGATGGAGGCGCAGCGGCGCTCCGAGAAGGCGCTGCGCGCGGTCGAGCAAGAGCGCGACACGTTGTTCCGTCAGGTCGAGGAGCTGAGCAAAGAACGAGCGAGCCTCATCGAGTCGCAGCGCGCGCTCGACGAGATCCATCGCGCCCTGGCCGACGCTCGCTCCCGCATCCTCTGAGCAGCTTGAGCAGCCGACGCCGTGGATCTTCTGGTGGCTCTTCTGAATGATTCGCGGCGTCCTCTGTTTCCAGGGCAATCGAGCTTCTGGTTTTGGGAGGTCGATGAAGGATGTGCAGGGTGTGTGGCGCGCAACGCTCCCCCTCCCCCCCTCTACGAAAGCGCATCGTTCTCCATCCAGATCGCCAGAACTCGATTGCCCTGTCTCTGCTTCCCTTCCCGCTAGAGGAACCTCCCTCTGACAGAGAGGGCGGTTTTTCCGTTCATCCCCACTCGTGGAGGACTCACTCAATGGCATCGCCACGCTTCCGCTCTCTCCTCACCGCGGCCCTGTTGCTCGTCTGGGCCGCGTGCGCTTCGAGTCCGCAGCCCATCGCCGCTCCATCCGCTCCACCGACAGCATCGGCTCCAACGGCATCGTCGTCCGAGCAGCCTCCCCGACCGGCGCAGCAGACCATGCCTGCGGCCCCCCCAACGCCAGCACCAGCGCCAGTGCCCGCTGCCGCCGAGTCGATCCGCATCGACATCGTGGGCACCAGCGATCTGCACGGCTGGGCCGAGCCGCATCACGCCCTGCTGCCCGATGGCCGCGAGCTTTCGAGTGGCGGCCTGCGCAACTTCGCTGGGTATCTCGACATTCTGCGGCAGCGCTTGCCCGGCGGCGTGGTCCTCGTGGACACGGGGGACACCTATCAGGGCACGATCCTCTCCAATCTTTTCGAGGGTCTCTCACTCGTCCCAGTGCTGAACTACCTCGACTACGACGCGATAGGCATCGGCAATCACGAGTTCGACTATGGCCCGGTCGGCCCACGCGGCGCCGCCGCGCGCCCCGGCGACGATCCACTCGGCGCGCTCAAGGCCATCTCCACCGTCACCGAGTTCGCGATGCTGGGCCGCAACGTCTACGTCGGCGGGAGCAACGAGCGGCCCAAAGGCATGAGCCCGACCGGCCTGCTCATCGTCGAACGCCGCGGCATCAAGGTCGGCATCGTTGGCCTGGCCACGCCCGACACGGTGAACGTCACCACCCCGGTCAACGTCGCGGGTCTGCGCTTCGGCGACATGGTGTCCGAAGCCAAGGCTGCCGCCGAAGAGCTGCTCGCCAAAGGTGCGGACGTGCTCGTTGGCGTCTTCCACGAGGGCAACGACTGCGGCGATCTCTCGGACCCCACCGACCTGTCGAGCTGCAATGTCCAGGGCGGGCTCATCCCTATCCTCCAGGCGCTGCCCTCTGGCCTCTTCGACGCGGTCATCGGCGGTCATTCGCATGGCCGCGTGGGCCACTTCATCAATGGAATGCCCGTCATCCAATCCGGGGCGCAGGGCTATGCGTTCGGCATCGTCGAGCTCTCCATCGATCCCGTGACAAAGCGCTCCATCCGTGATCGCACCAACATCCGCGCCAACATCCCGGTCTGCGAGCAGGTCATCGCTCAGACGGGCGACTGCAACGTCAGGAGCTTCAAGCCCGGTATGTGGCTCGCGCCCGCCTCTTTCGAGGGCAAGCCCGTCGTGCCGAGCAAACTCGTGGACGAGATGATCGCGCCGTTCGCGCGGAAGGTCGCCGAACTGCAGGCACAGCCGCTCGGCGTCGAGCTCCAGGAGGCGCTCGTGCGCCAATACAGGTCCGAGAGCCCGCTCGGGAACGCGCTCGCCGAAGTGTTGCTCGCGGCCACGGGCGCCGACGTGGCGTTGCTCAACAGCGGCGGTCTGCGCGCTGACCTCAAACCCGGGGCGCTGACCTACGGCGCGCTCTATGAGGTCCTCCCGTTCGACAACAACGTCGCCACGCTAGAGCTGACCGGCGACGAGCTCATCGAGATGTTCGAGACGCTGCTCTCGTCGAATCACGGCGTGCCGCAGATCGCCGGGCTGAAGCTGACCACCGTGCACTGCCAGGGCGAATCCTACATCGTGGACGCTAGAGACAGTAAGGGCTGGAAGATCGGCCCGACCAAGCTCTACAGCGTGGCCATGAGCGACTTCCTCGCTCTGGGCGGCGACGGTCTCAGCAAGTTCCTCGGCAGCATCCCTGCGGCGCGTAAGGATCTGGGCTTGTCGCGCGATCTCAACCTGCGCGACGAGATCGCGGAGCAGATTCGCAAGGGCGCCCAGAATGGCCTGCCGCTGCCCGGCATCGATGGCCGCATGACGCTGCTGTCCTGCCCAAATCCGGCAAAGGCATTTCCGGTGAGCGGTCGCCACTGAATGGACATTTGACATAGACGCATCCCTGCTGCATCGGGACGTCGGCGTCGTTCAATCGACCGGTATTGTTTCTTCAATGGTGTCGAGTAGGTTACGATGGTCCACCCTGGTCCATTATATTGCTGAGTTCTTCCTTACATACGTCACAGGAGACGTCATGATTAGAAATAAAGTTTTGATTGCCCTGCTCGCACTCGCGGCGCTGTTCGTTGCGGGTTGTTCAGACCTCCCCGGTATTCCAGCGCCTGGAGCAGCGGGAGTCATCATCGATCCGCCGGTGGGCAGTGAGCCTCTGGAGACGACGGAGAGCGGTGGGCCGGCGAGCTTCAAGGTGTCGCTGTTGCGTCAGCCTGGAGAGGAAGTGAAGCTGCAGGTGGGCGGCGGCGCAGGGTTCGCGGTGGCGCCAGCGAACGCGGTAGATTTTTCGGTGACGGTGTCGCTCAGCAGCACGAACTCCGCGGAAGGGATGGTGACCCCATCGACGCTGACGTTTACGAGCGCGAATTGGAGTGAGGCGCAGACGGTGACGGTGAGTGGCGTGGCGGATGAGATAGCGGATGGGGACGTGAGCTACGGGATCGTGGTTGGCCCGTTCGCGAGTGTGGACCGAGC
>JAISIF010000145.1 GCA_031262165.1 Myxococcales bacterium
CCTCGAATTCGGACCGAGCCTGGCGAAGGCCGTGGCTGCGTCGAAGGCGAGGCGAGGCGGGCGCTTCCTGAAGGTCCTGAAGGAAATGACCGACGAAGCAACGACGCCTGGCCTTTCACGGACAAGCGCGGCGACGGGAGAGTTCGAGGTCACGCCCTAGGCTTCGTCCACCTCGTCCACGAGCCTGCTGACATCCCGCAGGACATCGCCGCGCGCGAAGACCAAAAAGCGCTCGATCCGTTCGGACAAGGCCTTGGCCGAAGCGCTGGACAGCGCGGCGCAGCTCGCGTCGATGGCGCGGTTGTAGAGCGTCTCGACGAGCGTCTTCAGCTGGATGGAGTCGTAGATGTTGTATTCGACGAGCCGCTTCAGGGCGCGCGTGTCGCCACAGCGCTGGAAACGCTCCCAGAGGTGAATCGCATCGAGCCCGTTGACGCCATGGAGGTGTTCGGGGCGGCCAAACCCGAGCGCCGTCTCGATCTTCTTGAGACCACCCGACAGGCCCAGGCTCCGGGCAAAGAAGCGCAGATCGAGGTGGAGCGCTGGGCGCGCGAGGCTGGGCAGGTGCTGCCGCAAGACTGGCTCGTCGAAGAGCGTCCCGTTGAAGCTCACCCACAGCGGCCAGCGCGAGAGCGCCGTCGGGAGCTCGTCCAGGTTGCGGCCAGCGACGAACACCTCGATCCCACGGGCGTGAAACAGGCTGACGACCGTCGGATTCTGAGCGTGCGAGCCGTCCGTCTCGATGTCGAAGAAGACGGCCTGCTCCTGGAAGTCGCGGTAGAGACGCCAGCACTCCCGTTTGGGGAAGAGCCGGACGAGCTCTGGGAGCGCGCGGCGGTCGAGGAGGGCTTGGGCAGCGCGCAGGGCGTCACAGATGCGCGCCTCCAGCGCGGCCGAGAGCCACGCGGGGCGCGGCCGCAGCAGCCGAACCGGGAAGTCCCGCCAGGTCTCGATGCCCGAATCCCACAGCTCGCGCTCCCGAGCCGGGCCAATGCCGCCAATCAATTGAAAGGTGTGGAGGAGCATCGATGGATCGCCTTTGGGGAGGAGAACAAAGGAATTCTGGGAAACATTTTAGGACTTATTCCTTCCTTCATGAGGACCTTTGCACCGCGAAGGCCGGGGAATGTCAGACGAGGCGCGAGGCGGGAGCTTCTAGACGGAAGTGAAGAGCGAAGCGACGAAGGCTGGCATTTCACGGACAAGTGGGACGACGGGATAATTGAGGAGGAATGATCCCTCGGCAAAGCCGGGGGCTTTTCGCGGCGTTTTTCAAACATTCTCTTCCAGACTTCTAATTCCAACTTAAATCATGCGCTAAAAGGAAAGCTCTTTTTAAAATTATATAGGCATCTCCCAGAAAGATTGTCATTTATATCCACAGCGTCCGAACCATCCGACTATATTAGAAATTGCAAACCTCTGAAATCCAATTAATTCGAGCTCGAACCTTTCGGAGCCATGCTTTGATTTTTTGACCACATTGGCCCTATTGGATTCACAGCGCTTTCAAAAATAATTGATGCTATTCATCGAAGGATTTGTAGGGGCGCAGCGTGCTGCGCCCGTCTATCAAATAAAATGAACAATCTCATTCTTTCTCGAAAATGCTGTAAATTGCGAAGAGAAGTGAAACACCGCTGACAGGCGGCATAATTTCACAGCGAAGCTGCGAATGACTGATTCCCTCGGAGCGTGATGTGAAAATTTATTATTTTATTTCGAATTCAATGTTCTTTTGGGCGTCATGAATGACGCCCCTACAAATCCCGTCAACAAATATCACAGTTTTAATTGTTTGTTATTTTTCATAGGGGCATCGTTCGTGACGCCCATATTTTGTTTGTAATGAATTGTCTTATTTTTTCTTGAATGCGCTGTAATGTCATTTCGGGCAGCCACAGTGGGCCGCTCCTACATAATTATTATTGTTTTTTAAAATATAGTCGTTTTTTTGCATTATTATCAATGGAGCGAGCAATTCTCAAACAAATGCTTCCGTCGACCTTTTCTCAATTCCTTTCCAAAACCAGGATGTTTGATGAAAATGACATTTTTTCTGGGAGATACTATAAATCCTTAGGACTTATTATCAGGATCCATATCGACGATTCGCAGGGGCAATTGAAAATCGACCTCCTACGTGCATCATTCAAATCGTCGTCCTTGAAACAAAAAAAGGCCCTGTCTCCAGGGCCTGCCCTTTGTTCGATCAATGAAACCAAGCGATTATCTATATCTACTCACTTTGCCGGGGGCATCGAAATCGACATCGTTGCACACCTGACCAGGCTCTCCAGCCGGGACCTCTTTCATCTGAAGGAGGCAATCGCCCGCCTTCGTTTGACCGCTCTGGGACGAGATATACCAAGAGTCGATCAAAGCATCGTCGTCGATATTGCCCGCTGCCGTGGCCATGAATTCACAGGCCGGGCATGTGCCCGAAACACCGGCTGCCGTCATCCCGGCAACGCCATTGGCATTGGGCTCCAGAACCACGGCGTCGGCCCCAGCCCATGCCTCTTCAGCCTTGGCGTCCTTGTGCGCGAATGTATCCGTCCCGATGCCGACGCTCTCGGACGATTTTTCCTCGACCTCGGATACGCGGCTGTTCAGCGGTCCTTCCGTGGCCAGGCGATAGGTGTAGCGATTTCCACGTGCCGGGGAGAAATGGAGCGACTCGACGCGCTGCGCGTATTCATTCTTTTCCTGATAATATGCCTGTTGGGCCGTATGGAGCGTCTTGAGATTGCCCTTCACCTCCGCCTGTTTTTCATAGGCTTTGAATCGCATCAGATTGGGGATGAAGATCAATAAGAGGACGAAGCTGATGGAGAGGACGATCATGAGCTCGATGAGGGTAAAACCATTTGTCCTGCACTTTTTCATTATGAAACCTCTTTGAACGGGCCATTCGGTCGAAAGAGGTTTCAATACAGGTATTTCATCGGACGATGAAATGGTCTTTTTGAGACATGAAGCTGACGCTGTTGCGTGCATTGCCCATCGTTTCTCTTTCGAATGACGACCGCAGGGTGTCGCACGCAACGCCCCTACACGCCACGCCCCTCGTCCACGAGGCGCCCAAACGACCATCGTCGACCTCTATCGCCTTCGAACGATCGGAAGCGCGAGTAGGGCGAGGAGCCACTGGCCAGGAAGCGCGGCACCGCTCTGACAACCGCAGCCTGAATCCGAGTCGCCGTTGCTCGAAGGCTCGTCGCCGCCGTCCGAGTCATTACCGCCCTCCCCATCGTCACCCGTCGAGTAGCAGCTGCCTCGGTAGCAATAGGGCGCTTTGGTTGGGCAGGTGACGGCGCGGCAGGGATCGTCCACGCAGCTGCCGTTCATACAGACCAGATACTTGTGGCAGGTCTCGTCGCAGCCCGCCTCACCCGTGGGCGGCGGCACGCACGCGCCATCCTGACAGACCTGGTTGTTCGGACAGGCGGACATGCAGGCGGCGATACAGCTGCCCCCGCGGCAAAACTCGTCCTTGGCGCAGCTGATCCCAGAGCACGGATCGTCGACGCAGGTGCCGAGGTTCATCGCGTGGTCGCCGTCGTAATCGACGACGCGCGCGATGCAGCGCTGGCCCTCGGGGCAGCCATCGATGACGTAGCAGCTGTCGTCGCACGTTCGACCGCTCAGCTCACCCTGCGCGATGGCGACGATCTCGTTGAAGGCCTGCATCAACGACTCGTTGTCGCTGGCGTCGTAGTAGTCGCAGTCGATCTTCCGGTCTGGGTCGTTCGGGTCGGCGCAGCGCGCGCCCGTTCGGGCCATGCCGCCCGCCTGAGCCAGGCGATCGAGGCGGGCAGGGCTCACCTCGGCCCCAAACCCGATGACGAAGGTGGACACGCCAGCCTCGTGCAACGCATCCAGGACATCGACGCTCATCTCGACGTTGTCGTCGAGCGTCGCGCCAGGGCAGGTCGGATCACCGTCGGTCACCAGGATGATGTAGCGCGCGCGGTCATCACTCTCGCTGGCTGCCAGGCCATCGGCGACGACTTGGAGTGCGCTGGCCGTGGGCGTCTGGCCGCCCAAGCTCGTCCAGCTCAGCTCCCGCGAGATGCGATCGGCCGTATAGAAATCGCAGGGCACGATCCAGCTGGCGCTTCCACACGAGGGACTGGCTGGATCCTCCCAGGGGAAGAGGACGAGGCCGAAGCGCATGATGCCCTGGCGCGCCTCGGTGAAGCTCTCGACGGCAGCGACGGCGTTCGTCCACTTCTGGCCGGTCATGCTGAACGAGCGGTCGAGCAGGATGATCATGTCGGGGCACTTGTCGGCGCGCGCCCATGGGGTGGGCAGAAGCAGGAAGGCGAGGGCGCTCAGAAGACAGAGGCAGGGCCAACGGAGGGAGAGGCGCATGTCAGATTCCTCATGGGGATGATGAGGGCGGCGAGCGCCAGCGTGGCGAGGGCTGCCCAGGCGCGAAGCTTGAGGACGCCCGTGCGGCACGGACAGCGTGGGATCTGGGCTAGGCCCAATTTCCCCACCGACGACCCTCGGGAAACCCTCTCCCATCCCCCCTGTCCCTCTCCCGCTCCGAGAGAGAGGAGAGGTGGAGCGGACGCCTCTCAGGGCAATCGAGTTCTCGGTTTTCGACCAAGATCGAGGCGTGTCTTCGTCGGGGCGTTGCGAAGAGCGCCCTGCGGTCGTCATTCGACACAAACACGACGGGCGTTGCCCGCAACGCCCCGACACATCCCGATTCG
>JAISIF010000211.1 GCA_031262165.1 Myxococcales bacterium
GAGTCGCCACGCGCTACGAAAAAAACGCCGTCAATTTTCTGGGGTTTGTCCTCTTTGCTGCCATCAAAGTCTGGCTCGCATGATTTTCAAACAGGCCCTAATTCAGGGATAAGTCCTAATTCTCTAATTCACGAATCGATTCATCGTGGTTCAGATGGATTCAGGGCGCGAGGTCATCCGCGCCCTTTTTCGTGAACCAGATCCTCGATGTGTGACGTCTCGAGGCCATCGAGTGCTGGCGACTTCGAACGAGAGCGACGCGGTCTCGCAGGGGCGTCTTTTGAGGCGTTGATCCGTGCCCATCACATCACTAGCCTGCGCGCTTTTTCGAGGGCCTGCCCGGCTGGTGCGGGCCCTTCCCGATTGATCTTCTTGAGTGATGAAGAGGTGCCCGTTGGCCCGTGAGACATCGAAGAAGAGTTCGAACAAGCAGAGCTATGAGGCGCTGATGGCGCGCCTCGAAGAGGTCGTGGGCAAGCTCGAAGGGGGCGGTCTGTCCTTGGAGGACTCGCTGGCCGCGTTCGAGGAAGGGGTCGGGCTCGTCCGCGCTGGCGAGGCCAGGCTCGACGAGGCGGAGAAGAAGGTCGAGCTGCTGCTGGCCGGGCCTGACGCGGCGGCACCCAGCGTCAAGCCCATCTCCATGCCGGAGATCGTCCATGCGTCGGCTGCCCCCGCGAGCGCCCCACCGTCCGCCGCGCGCGGTAGTGGCAGTGGTGGTGGCGGCAGCGACGACGAAGACAGCGCCATGCCGTCGCCCCTCAGTCCCCCAGCCTTCCGATCGCGCGAGTGACCTCGACCATGACGCAGCCTCCCCCAAACGCACCGCAGGCGCCTGTCCGCAAAATCCTGATCGTGGACGACGACCACCCCACGCGCGAGATGCTGAAGCTGGCGCTCGAGCTCGAAGGCTACCAGGTCGCCGAGGCCTCGAACGGCCTGCGCCTCCTCGGCAACCTCCAGGTGGATCGCCCCGACCTCGTCCTGCTCGACGTGCACATGTCCTGGATCGACGGCTTCGAGCTGTGCCGGTCGATCAAGGGCAATCCCGAGCTGTGCCAGATCCCCATCGTTTTCCTCTCTGGCTGCCGCTCGGAGCAGGAGGTCCGCCAGGGACTCGCGGCGGGCGCGGACGATTACTTCACCAAGCCTGTCGATCTCGACGTTTTGCGCACGCGCCTTCACGAGCTGATCGAGCGCGGCAGCGCCGAAGATCGATAGCCGCCTGCCGACGTCATCGCCGTCGCCGTGGTGGGCCGATCGCCCGCCTGATCGCGGTCTGGTGCGGCGTCCCATCCCCTTTCATGAGAGGTGTGTGTCGAAATGTCTTTCGTCTTAAAAAACTGGATGGACGACGCACGGGTGCGCGTCGAGGCAGCGCTCCGACAGATGCTCGATGGCTATCGCGGGCACGTCCCGGAGCTGCTCCACGAGTCGATGAGCTACAGCCTGCTCGCAGGGGGCAAGCGTATCAGGCCTCTTCTCGTGCTTGGCTCAGCCGAGGCCTGTGCTGGCGCCTCTGCCTCGTTGCAACGCGCAGTCATGGACGCAGCCGTGGCCATCGAGATGGTCCACACCTACTCGCTCATCCATGACGATTTGCCCTCGATGGACAACGACGATCTCAGGCGCGGACTGCCGACGAACCATCGCAAATTCAGTGAATCCACGGCCATCCTGGCGGGCGATGGCCTGTTGACAGAGGTCTTCGCGGTCCTTGCCAAGGGCACTGAACCGTGTCGCACTCGGCTCTGCGCCCTCTTTGCCAAGCACTCTGGTGCGCGCGGTATGGTCGGCGGCCAGGTGGATGACACCTCTTCCGAGCGCGAGGACACGGTGGCCTTTCTCGACCGAATCAACCGCCGCAAGACGGGCGATCTGCTTGCCCTCTCCTGTGCCGCGGGGGCGTGCGCTGCTGGCGCGGACGAGACGAGGATCGAGTCGATGGCGCGCATCGGCTACCTGATGGGCCACGCCTTTCAGCAGTGGGACGACGTGCTCGATGTCGAGGGCGATCCCGCGCTCATGGGCAAGGCCACGGGCAACGACGCGCAGCAGGCCAAGCTCACCTATCCACGCCTGATCGGTCTCGACGAGACGCGGCGCGCCGCGCATCGCAACATCGATGAAGCCCGTGCGCTCATCGAGCCGTGGATGCCCAGGGCAGAGGCGCTCATGGCGCTCGCAGGTGCCATGGTCGATCGCAAGAGCTGACGGAACGCACCTTCTCTTCACCTTTCCCACAGGCACGCCGCGCCACCACCACCTCCTCCTCCTTCATCAGAAGAAAGAGTCAGTGAGTCCCTCTCACCGAAGGGGATGTCGGCAAAGCCAGCTTACTCAATTGCTCCATAGGGTTCTCGCCATGGCCGATCACAAGTCTCCCGAACAGCTTGCCTGGGAATCGAAGGTTCTTGCGCCCACACTCGCCAAAGCGCCCGAGCGCAAGCGCGAGTTCACCGACGAATCTGGCCTGCCCATTCCACGCGTGGCTCTGCCGCCCGACGGGGATGAGATCGATGCGCGCCTAGGCTTTCCCGGCCAGTTCCCCTTCACGCGCGGCATCCAGCCGACGATGTATCGCGGCCGTTTGTGGACCATGCGCCAATACGCGGGCTTTTCGACGGCAGAGGAATCGAACGCGCGCTACCGCTACCTGCTCTCGCAGGGAACGACTGGGCTATCGGTCGCCTTCGATCTGCCGACACAGCTCGGCCTCGACTCGGATCACCCGATGAGCCTGGGCGAGGTGGGGAGGGTCGGCGTGGCCATCGACACGCTCGCCGACGTGGAGACGCTCTTTGGCGGCATTCCGCTCGATAAGGTCTCGACCTCGATGACCATCAACGCGCCAGCGGCCGTGCTGCTCGCCATGTATGTTGCCGTGGCTCGAAAGCAGGGCGTTGCGCCGGGCCAGTTGAACGGCACCATCCAGAACGACGTGCTCAAGGAATACGCGGCGCGCGGGACCTACATCTTCCCGCCGCGGCCCAGCCTGCGCCTGACGACCGACATCTTTGCGTGGTGTCAGAAAGAGATGCCGCGCTTCAACACCATCTCGATCTCGGGCTACCACATCCGCGAGGCAGGCTCGAGCGCGGTCGAGGAGGTCGCCTTCACGCTGGCCGACGCCATTGCCTACGTCGAGGCCGCCATCGGCGCTGGCCTGAGTGTGGACGCCTTCGCGCCGCAGCTCGCCTTCTTCTTCAACTGCACGAGTGACCTGTTCGGCGAGGTGGCCAAGTTCCGCGCTGCGCGGCGGCTGTGGGCAAGACTCATGCGCGATCGATTCGGTGCGTCGAGCCCCAAGAGTCAGATGCTGCGCTTCCACACGCAGACGGCCGGCCACACGCTCACGGCGCAGCAGAGTGAGAACAACGTCGTGCGCGTGGCGCTCCAGGCTCTGGCCGCTGTGCTCGGCGGCACGCAGTCGCTGCACACCAACTCGCGCGACGAGGCGCTGGGTTTGCCGAGCGAGGCATCGGTCCGAACCGCATTGCGCACGCAGCAGATCATCGCGTTCGAGACAGGTGCGGCAGACTCGGTCGATCCGCTCGGCGGCTCTTATCTGGTCGAGGAGATGACCGACCGCATCGAGTCAGAGGCAGCAGCGCTCATCGAGCAGATCGACGAGATGGGCGGCATGGTCGCGGCCATCGAGGCGGGCTTTGTCCAGCGCCGCATCGAAGAGTCGGCCTACAAGGTCCAGTGCGCCATCGAGCGCGGCGAGAAGATCATCGTCGGGGTCAACAAGTTCGCCATCGAGGAGACTGAGCGCCCCGCCGTGTTTCGCGTCGATCCAGGCGTGGAGAAGAGCCAGATCGATCGGCTCAGAGCTGTGCGAGAGCAGCGTGACACTGCCCTCGTGACCACCTGCCTCGATCGACTCGAGAATGCCGCGCGCGGCAGCGACAACCTGATGCCACTCATCCTCGATGCGGTGAGCGCCTATGCCTCGCTCGGCGAAATCTGCGATCGGCTGCGCCGGGTGTTCGGCGAGTTCAAGGGTGGGTGAGGCCAGAGGCGGACGAACAAAGCTGAATCTCCTCAGCGCCACGTCCTCAGGTGTTTGGCGACGAGCTCTGTCTGCTGAGGGAGAGTGCGGCCTGAACGAGCAAGCCACGTTCATTGAGTTTCTTGTCGCCAGGCTTCGTCGCTGGATCGCGCTTCTTCTTCTGACGCCACAGCACGGGCGCCCTGTCGCCGGGCACGAACGCCCTCAACAACGGACGAACGATGAGCGGCGCCGAAAAACGAAGAGCCCCTCCTCGATGCGAGGAAGGACTCTGGGGGGGGGGGAGGAAGGGAGAGCGGGGATTGGAGGCAAATTGTCAGTCGGGCTGAGCGAAAACGCCCAGGCCTCGATGTCGTCCCGATCCAATGGCAAGCGGACCTTCGATCTGCGTCTTGAAGCGAACGCGCACATGGAAGCGGGGGCCAGAAATCTTGTCAGGCAAGAGGTAGCGGCACGCCTGATCGATGCCCGTGAAGAAGCCTGTCGCGCGCCACTCCAAGCATTCGATCTTGTCGACGACCTCAGGCTCCAGGCCTGCCTGGAGAAATGCTCGGCGCAAGAGGCGTTCAGCTTTGCCCGGCGATCGATCGTCATGTCCTGGTAGAACCACGGGTGTCACGGTCGACCAGGTCTGACTCGTCGCGACGTATCGTTTCAGGACCCAGTCGCTTCGTTCCAAGGCTTCGAGTCGAGCGACGGGCTCACCGTGCCAAACGAGCTCAGAGCCCCCGAGTCGTCGAGAGATCCATTCGATCTCGCGCTCCATTCCGTTTGGCGCCGTGACGAGGACTCGCGCGATGTTTTCGAAACGCTGCAGCGCTGGATTGAAGGTGGGCAGCGGCAGATATGAGAAGCGCCTTTGAGCGTCCGTATCGCTGCCCTGCCCCAGCGCGATCGCGTCGATCGAGCCAAATGGCCAGCCCTCACACGCTGCGGCTGTGGCCTGTCGCACCCAGGCGGCCACATCGCGTCCTCGACGCGCCGGATCGAGCCAAAGCCGCTTTCCAGTCAAAGGATGGAGAAGCCGGAAGGCCGCATTGGGGCGCGGTTCGAGGTCGGTCGCACGTGCATAGGCGACTCGATCGTAGGTGGTGAGAAGCGGCGCAGGAGTGAGCCTTCCTCCCTCGAATCGATGGAGCCATTTCTCATGTCGTGACTCGAGCGCGGCGAGCGATCCCTCGATGGCGACGCGAAGTGCGGTCCCACCCAGGCGCCCAGGAATCCAACGCTCGAGAGGCTCCTTCCCAGCCTGTTTGAGCGCATCGCGATCACGAAGCGCCACCTCGCCGACGACCTGATCGATGCCCCAGCCCAGGTGCGTCATCGAGCGTGCGACAGTGCGAAGTGTGTCGAGAAACGGCTCAAAGCCCTCGATGTCGCGAAAGATGAATTCGACCGTCTCGCCCTCGAGACGACAGGTCCGAACATCTTTTTCGCAACGGTAGTCGGCGACGCTCTTGGGCGATTTTCCCTTCCACGTCTTCGCCACCAGGTCGCCGACATTGTCAGGGACATAGAGGCGAAAGGGAGCGCTCGTGAGCTTCGAGCGCGGCGCAAGGATCTCCGGGGGCGCGCAGCGTTCGAGCCATCGGAGCGCATCGGCGCCTCGCTGGCGCTGCGCCTCTGAACGCGACGGATGCAGCGCCACTGCGGTGAGCGCCTGGAAGAGGCGCAGTGGCGAGGGCGGCCACTCGGGCATCCCATCCTCGCCACGACCGTGGCTCTCCTTCGAGAGAAAGCGAACGCTGATGCAAAGGTCGGCAGACATACTCAGGCTCCCGATTTCGTCTTATTGGCCTTGGCCTTCTTGATGTCTGCCTGTGCCCGCTCTTTCGTGAATTGGGAAACTCGGCTCTCTCCGACGCCAAACGCCTCGGCTGCGGCCTTCGCGTAAGCGAGCGCTTGCGCATGTGTGAGCGAGAAGCTCTTGCGTTCACCAGAGGGATGGACCTCTTCCACATGCCGCGCCTGAGGTCCTGCGAGCACCAAGTTGCAGCCCTGGCGCAGATAGCTGGGGACGTTGGCTGTGAAGACGACGAGCGCCAGGCCGAGAACATAGCGACGCAGCTTCTCTGTCTCTTCTGGAGTCGCTGCATTCAGCAGTCGAAGCGCTGCCAGACTCAGCGTCGCCTCACGACGGACCCCACCCTCGGCGATGATGCCACCGGGTGTTCCTGACGCCGGAACGTGGAGGAAGCCTCGTTCGGAATAGAGATCTTTCTCTTTGCTGGGCGGCTCGATGAGTCCCTCCGCCTCGTATTCAGTCGCCGGGATGAACTGAGCCGAGCGGGTGAGCTTGCGCACATCGAAGGCTCGAACGGTCGATGCGATGAGTCGCGTCACCTTGGCCTGCGTCCCACGCGAGTCCCAGACGCCAAAAACAAGCGAGGTCGGGGAGAGCTTCGCCATCGGCGCGGCATTGCCTGCGAGGAGGGCTTTGAACGCCTGCTCAATCTCAGGCTGGAGATCCGTGCAGCGAATGAGTGCGTCACCGGCGCGGTGCCCGGCCTCGAGGAGGTTGATCTCCTTGTCACCCACACTGACGACGATCTGTGGAATCAATTCGGCATAGGGGGCTCGCTCGAAGATCGGTTCCAGTCGGTTGGCCTGCGATCCAACCGTATCGACGATGCAGATGTTCTTGCCCTTCGGATCGCCGTCGATGTTGTAGCCGCCTGCGAAACCTGTCCCTGCGGCAAAGGTCGGCGGGAAGAGGACGCCATCGGGTCCTTCGACGGGAACGAGATCTTCGCGAAGGACGAGGGCTGCTGGTCCGGAGTCCTCGATAAAGGTGTCGAGAGGCTGGCGTTCGGAATTCGGGGTGTCGTTCATGATCGATCTCCTCAAGGGATGAGTGCCGCAGGGCGAAATGCTTTGTGTTTCCTCTGTCCAGTTCGAAACCAGCACTCGAAGCGGCAGTGCTGGGCATGAGCAGTTGAGAGTTCGCCCGCAAAGGCCGCTGGCGCGATCTCAATGGGCAGCTCGGTTGACCAACACCAGTAGTCAAAGACGCGGGGTTGATCGGTGGTGGCAGGCCGGAAGCGCTGGAGACCAATGAGGCAGAGCGCTTCGACAGCGGGATGGGCGATCGAGGACGCCTTGAGGTCGTTGGGCGAAAAACCCACGTCGCGCGAATGAGAGCTCCCAGAGCGTCGGGCGTCGAAGTAGAACGGCTCGACCTTCTTTTTCGGATTGTCGGCGTCAGGGACGACAGCGCCCACATCGAAAAGCGACGCGAGGAACCCATCTGGATCCGAACGAAGTCGTTCGCCCATCCAGGCAAGCATCGACCGCTCGATGCGCGTGCTGTCCATCGTCCCCCCCGCCCAGGTCTTCAGCTCACCGCCACCGGCGAGTTCGTCCCGCCACCAGTCGAGGCGCAGTGAGAATGGCTCTGTGAGACAAAGCGGGGATTGGGTTTCGTCGCTCTCATCGAGCTGCTGGAGCTTGGCTGATGAGAGCGCTTCGAGGAGCTCTCCCAACATGCAGTCGGCCTCGACGTGAAAGCTGCTGTGTCTGCCGAACTCGAACCGTGCACCCGCGCCGCCTTTGGTGAATCGATGGGCCAGTTCGAAGAGGCCACAGCAGGCGAGGACTTGGCCTGGGTTCGCCAGATCGACGTTCACTCGGAAGCTCATTTCGAACCCTCCATTGCCGCCGTTGCACTGGACACCGCACTCACCGCGTAGTCGGCCGCTCGTAAGAGTGACTCCAGGTAGGCGAGTCCCCAGCGGCCATGACGACGCTGAAGCTGGGCAAAGCGGATGGCAGACCGCTCACAGAGCGCCGCGACATCGATGGTCTTTGCCTCTGGGTCGAACTGTTCGTCGGCGAAGAAGAGCGGTCGAGCACGTCCGTGATGCGCGGCAACGAGGTGGAGTGCCAGGTCGCGCTCTTCCGGCGAGAGGTGTTGGAGAAGGTCGCCCTGTTCGGCGTCGATGAGCGATCCGAGCTCATGACGGAAGCTCGTCCTCACTGCTCTTTGATTCGAACCCCCGGACTTTGCGAGGATCAGATCGGGATCGTCGTTGCCGATCGTGCGCTGCCAGACACGACGTTTCTTCCCACTGTCGTGAAGTTTGGCCGCAGCAACGACGGCACGAGCGAGCGGCGAACGAAGCGCGAGTCGTTTCACGAGTCGCTCAGCTTCACGGACGACATCCGAGGTGTGCTCCTCGAGAGAGACAGGGCACGGCTCGCCTTGCACAGCAGAGCCTGAATCGCGTGTCGGAATCGCCTCGAACCAACGCCAGATCCGGTGGCGAGCGCTGCCATCGGATTCATCCTCCGATGTGGCGCTCAACTCGTCGTCCACCAGATCGATCGTTCGCAGCAGACGCATCCCAGGAGGCGCTGGCTCGTCGTCGAAGCAACGAGCGCGCAACGGGCGATCGTTCTCATCTCGCTGATCGCAAGAGACATCGGCGCGGTCATCGCTGCTCGAGGTGCTGTCAAAACCATCGACCGAGAGCATTCCTGCGACGGGATGGCTCTGGGCTGGCGAGAGGAGAAGAGTGGCGTAGGCGAGGTTTTGAGAGATCCAGTCCTTCTTCTTCTCCTTCTTTTTTAAATCCGACTCCTGCCCGCTCATTGCCTTGGCGATCTCTCCGAGCGTCATTGGCTTCACGCTGTCGCCGCTCTTGTCGATGAGCCAGCAGGGCGCGCTGTTGTTCTTCGGGTGCTTCTCGACAGCTTGGAGCAGCGTCTCGAGCACGCGCTCACTGCGATCCGAGAGCAACTCGTGTGGCTCGAGCGGAAAGTCATCGAGGAGATCGGCAGGAGCGTAACGATCGCGAAGCGCATCTGCGTCGATGAGATCGACCTCGTCGCGCCAGGCGACCTGCGTCGTCGGAGGCACCCACTCAGCGATGCCATGAAGGAACGGATCGACGGGCGGACGACCAGGAAGCGTTCCAGTGATGCTGGTCAACGCCCACGCATCGAAGAGGAGCTCTGTCGCCGGAAGAATCTCGGGTTCAGGCGTGAAGGCCTGACGACGTTCCTCAGGATCGAGTGCAGAGAGTGCAGAGAGTGCTTTTGGCGAGGCGTCTCCCTTGAGACTTCGCAAAAGTTCCAAAGTCTTCTCGCGAGCAACCTCGGCCAAGAGTTTTTGGCGAAGTGATTCGAGCTTCTCCTCAGCGTCTTTGCGCTTTTGGTCGTCGGATGCCTCCTCGACGGCTGCCTCTGCCTTCCGAATCTTCTCGGCGTGCGAGAAGACGCGAGGATGAAAGACGGTGACCGTCGAGTCGTCGCGCTGCCCAAAGCGATTCAAACGTCCAAGCCGCTGCGCCATCGAGTCGAAGGTCGAGAGATCGCAGATGAGATCGTCGGCTGAGAGGTCGACGCCGACCTCACCCGCGCTGGTGCACACGAGGAAGACCGTTTCCTGTGTCTCCGACGTGTCGCCACCCCTTCGAAGGAAGCGCTGAAAGCATCCGTCATTGACGAGACCATCGCGCTCGAGACCACGGAGGGTTCCCGTGAGCACCTGAACCGTTTGCTTTTGTTCCTTCAGGGCCTTGGCGACCGTCGAGACATTCTCGACGGTGCGCAGGAAGACGAGCACGGCACGGCCCGAGGATTTGAACTTGAGTGCTCGCGCAAAGACCGCATCAGGGAGTTTCTTCTCGTCTTCGATCGCTTTGAGGGTCAGGCGCTTCGTGGCGCAGAGGCGTCGAGCGACCTCTTCATCGGCCTCATCGTCCTGCGACAACGAGAAGGGATCCGACGCCTCTTGGGAACGTGACGTGGCGGTGAGCGACATGAGGCGCAGCGGGAAGAGAGCTCTGTCTCCCGCGCGGCGCTGCTCCTCTTCGATTGATTCGAGCAATCGCTGGAAGGCCGGTTCCAAGTGGGCCTCGTCGTGGATGACGAGTGTGTCCTGGCCCAAGAGGCCAGCGAGGAGCGGACGGGTTTTGAAGCCCGCGCCATAGCCAGAGAAGAGAAGACGGCTGCCAATCATGTCGACGGTGCCGCAGATGACCGCAGGCTTCGATGGATCTGCCGACCAGGCGCGGTTGTCCGCCGCCTTTCCACGCAACGTCGAGATGGCGAAATCCTC
>JAISIF010000022.1 GCA_031262165.1 Myxococcales bacterium
AATGCCAAATTGAACCCGCATTCATTATCGCCTGGTCCAATTGGCGACGCGCTCACCAAGCCGCCGCGAGAGAGGCTCACTTGAAGTCTAGATTACAACTGTAGTGCTAGGCCCTGTCCTTGACGGTCCTCCATCGGATGAGCGCCATCAGCGGTGCGGGAATGCCTCGCTCACGATGGCCTTTTCAACGGCCCTTTCCTTGTCCGTCGCCCTCTGACAAAGGGCCCATCTTTTTTTGGAGCCTGTCTTCTGGTTCGTCCGAATTCGAAGCCAGCCCCAGCGTCACACCGCCACTCGCGAAGCTCCAGGTCTGCCTGTCTGAACGATTCGCACGCGCCACATGACCTCCCAAAAAACGAAATTTCAGCTCATCCAACACATCCCGTGGCACCTGATGTTCGTCCTGCTGCTCATCGCGGGGATCGGCATCTGGAACCTGGCCTCCGCGGCGAGCAGCTCGTCGCCCGACCTGTGGCAGCGGCAGGGCCTGTGGTTCCTCATCGGGCTCGCGTCCTGCGTGGGCATCATGCTCATCGACTACCGATACTTTCTCTCGCTCGCCTACCCCATCTACGGCTTCGTCGTGCTGCTGCTCGTCTTCGTCGAGGTGAAGGGCCACAACGCGATGGGCGCGCAGCGATGGATCGACCTCGGCCCCATGCACCTGCAGCCCTCCGAGCTGATGAAGATCGCCATCGTGCTCGTGCTCGCCCGCTTCTTTCACGAGGATCCGCACACGGACAAAGGTCACTCCATCTTTCAGCTCTGGCAGCCGGGGCTGCTCCTCCTCATCCCGATCGTGCTCGTGATGAAGCAGCCTGATCTGGGCACCTCGGCTCTCATCGCCGCCACTGCAGGCTCGATGATCCTGGTGGCCAAGGTCCGCTGGAAATCGCTGTGCTTCATGGCGGTCAGCGGCGTGGCCCTGGGCATCTTTGCCTGGTTCGAACTGCTGCACGACTATCAGCGCAAGCGCGTGTTCACCTTCCTGGACCCCGAGAGCGACATCCTGGGCTCGGGCTACCATGCGAGCCAGTCGCTCGTCGCGCTCGGCAGCGGCCAGCTGTGGGGCAAGGGTTGGGGCAGAGGCACCCAGACGCAGCTCTCCTTTTTGCCCGAGCAGCACACCGACTTCGTGTTCTCGGTCTGGGGCGAAGAGCACGGGTTCGTCGGCGCCCTCGTGCTCCTCGTCCTCTACGTTCTGCTCATCGCGATGATGCTCCAGGTCGCGGCGACCGCGCGTGAGAAGTTCGGCTCGTTCCTGGCGCTCGGCATCACGGCCATCATCTTCTGGCACATGTTCATCAACATCGGGATGGTCGCGAGTGTGGTGCCGGTCGTGGGCGTCACGCTCCCCTTCATGAGCTACGGCGGCTCCTCGATGCTGACGAACATGGTCGGGATGGGGTTGCTCATCAACGTGGCCATGCGGCGGCATCTGTTCTGACCCGCGCCCCGCGCCGACCTTCCCTTTGGAAGGAGCGAGCGATCACCCATCCGGGCGCTGTCCTCTGACGCGCCGCCTCCCCAAAAGAAACCATGAGGGGGGAGGGGCGGCATGGGCGGGATGTCAGAGGCATGGGGTGTGGGCGCGCTTGTGTTCGGGCTCGTCGCACTGAGCGGGTGCGGTCTGTTTCATGAGCGAGTCGATGGCTGGGCCTTGGACCGCAAGGCCAGCCTCATCGAGCGAGACGCGACCTCGGAGCGGACGCGCGCGCCGCTGCCGTTCCTGTCGGCCTTGGAGCTCGAAGAGAAGACGCGACCCGTGAGTGGAGTGGCAATGGGGGTCGCACCGCTCCTCCAGCACCGCCTGCACGACGTCGAAGACGCGATCCAGCAGGAGCACCTCTCGTTCGAGAGCGCCTGGCCGCTGCGCTTTCCCGAGTCGAATCAGGCGCACGCCTACGTCTATCGGCACGGCGCGCTCGGCGAGCGGCCTATGATCCTCTGGATACCCGGGCAATCGACGGACGACTTCATCTTTCAGGGACTGACGGCCTACCTCAGTGCGCTCGTGGCGCGCGGCCTCGACATCGTCTTCTTCGTGCCGCCCTACCACCTGGAGCGCACGCCGCACGGCTTCCCCTCGGGCGACGCCTTCCTGGCCACGGACTTCCCAGACCACGTCGCGGCATTCGGGCAGGCGCTGAGCGACGCGCGGACGCTGATCGCGTGGCTGCGCGGCCAAGGCGTCCGACGGCTCGGCGCGATCGGTAGCTCCCTGGGCGGCTCGCTTCTCGCTCGGCTGTCCACGTGGGACGAGGGGTTCGACTTCCTCACGCTCATCGCGCCGGTGATCCGCTGGGAGCTCCTGGTCTTCCAGCCCGAGATGTCTCCGGTGCGCACTCAGCTCAGCCAAAGCGGCCTCGACGTGCGGACCGTGCTGCGCGCCTACCGCGCGCTCGATCCGAGCGAGGAGCGCGCCCTGGTCCCGGCGGGCCGCATCTCCATCTTCTATGGCGAGCACGACCGCGTCGCACCCAAGGTGGCTCTGTTCGAGTTGGCCGAGCGCTGGGGCATCCGCGACAAGCGCCTGCGCAGCTACGGCAGCGGCCACGCGCTCCTGTTCCTCGCGCCGAGTCTGTCGAGGGAGGTCCTCGGCCTGCTTGATCGGGATCTGTGCAGCTACGGATGGACGTGCCGAGGCCTGATGCCCTGGACGCGACCGCCACCGGCTTTCCCGATGTGTCCGTGATTCCGAGAATTCTCAGCAGGCGATCGATGCGTTTTTGTAGAGGAGCGGCGTGCCATGTCCTGTCGAATGCCGGACGACACAAATACGACGGCACGGCACGCCGTTTCCCTTTGGGAAGGACGCTATGGAGCGAGCCTCAACCGCTCAAATGCTCGATCAGATTGGAGAGGCGCGCGTGGTCCTTGCCGCTCGCTGGAATCCAGAGACATCCAGAGACGAGCTGGCGCCACTTTCGGGGCCTCCGTCTGAGAGAGGTGGACGAGGGCGCCGCGCGGATAGGCGGACAGGCGCGCGCCCGATTCTTCCAGACGGATGGGCGCGGTCGGCAAGAGCTCCGGGATGTCGAAGGGGCGCTCGCCCGCGACGCGCCAGCTGAGCTGTATTTTGCCCAGGTGACCCTGCGCCTCTTCGTGGGCCTCGTGCCAGAAGAGCCGAAGGGAGGTCTGACGCAGCGCGTCGGTCTGCGCCTGATCGAGCTCCAACGATCAATCGCCGCCGATCCAGAGGCCCTCGGTCGACGCGCTGAGCACGGCTGTCGCGGGGACTTCCGAAACCTTGCGGGCGAGCACGCGTGCTCGAGAGGTGAACCGAGAGAGAGCCTTCTCGCTCACCGTGGAGGCGACGCGGGCATAGACGCGCGGGCCTTGCCTGGGTCTGGACAGCGCGCTTTCGACCGCCGCGTCGATCGCCTTCTCTCCGAGCATGACGAGGCGGAGCGTGTCCTCCCCGTCGTCTGGAACTTCTGTGGAGTCGCTGTCCGCCGCACCCAAGCGCTCGGCTCCACCAGCTCTCACGCCGCGTCCACTCCCGGGGGAAGCTCTGAGCTTACCGATTCGGGCGATGGCAGCTCGCCTACCTCGATGAGGCCGCGCATGAGGAGCGTCGCGGACACGATGGCCACGGGCAGGAACAGTGCGTTCAAGATGGGTATCCACTGAAGGAGCAGGATGGCCGTGCCGAAGCCGAAGAACAGGCGCTTGCGTCGCCGGAACACGTCGAAGGCGTGCTTGAATTTGTAGAGGTGCAACGTCATGGGGCCGTCGAGGCTGTCGAGCGTGATCCAGACGACCGACCAGCTCCAGCCGAGCGCCGCGCCCAGGCCGGGAACGAAGAGCAGGGGCAAGAGCAGGGCGTGGCCAGCGAGATACAGGAGGGTGCGCGTCAGCGCGTCGAAGAGGGTGCGGATGGCGCTTCGGACCATGTGCGACAACCCATCGCCTTCCGTCACCTCGAAACCCAGGGCGCGCTCAGTCTCGGCCGAAAGCGGATCGCTGAAAGGCGAGAGCAGGAGTTTGGGCAGCGTGCTCGCCCCGATGATGAAGAGCGTGATGAACGTCACGATCTTCACGAGGGCGCGCGCGGCCACGGCATACCAAGCCTCTGGCGCGGGCCAGAAGTGCTCGACGAGCGCGGGCGCGGCAAAGAGGGACGCTCCGAACAAGCCCGTCAGCACGATGAACACGACCGCGCCCATGAGCAGCGCTTTGTTGCGCAGCCTCGGCACCTTCCAGATCAGGCGGAACGCCTTGAGTGGCAGCGTGAAGCCCTGCCGCAGATCGCCGAAACAGGAGGTCTTCTCGAGCCTGGGGATGGCAGCGTCTCGTCGAAGGAGCGTCGCTTCGATGTCGATGGGGGATGTCTCTGGCGAGGCAATGGCGGAGGTGGCGAGATCGTTCATGGCGCGTGATCAACATGGCGTGAGAGGTCGGAGATTTCGAGGTGGCCTTCGTTCTGTCGAACGCGATTGCTCTGGTCAAAACCTCAGCGAGAGCTGGATGAGCAGCTCGTCGTTTGCGAAGGGGCTCTCGTCGAGGCCGAGGTCAGAGACGCCGTTCTTTTCGCGGAGCACGTAATACTCGGCGCGCAGCCAGACCAGGTCATCGAAGACTTCGAGGGCGATCGCCACGGTCAGCGCGTTCCAGTCCCAGCTCACGGCGGTGATCATGGCGGGCGAGCGCAGCGCGATGCCGCTCCTCACGTCGGTCGATCCCAGGATGCGCATGGTCTCGACGCGCACGAGCGGCTCCACGCTGCACAGCCACTCGCCAAAGAAGGGGAGCCCGAAGGCGTGGGAGAGCTGGGCATAGGCGCCGACGCGGTCGAGCAGATCCTCGCGCGAGACGATGAGCTCGGCAAAGGCCAGGAGGCGATCGCCCTTGAATCCGAGCCTGCCACCGAACCAGTGGAAGTCGCCGCGCGAGGCCGACGTCGTGCTGTAGCCGGGCAGCGCCCGGTAGTTCGGAAAGCCGCTACGGAGCATGTCCGTGCCCGACTGCGCGGCGAGCTCGCCGACGAAGCCGAACGCCTCGATGAAGGCGCCATGCGCGTCGAACTTGAGCCGTCCGCCCAGCACAGGGCCATTGCCCGAGAAGCTCTTGGCCGGGCCAGCGCCGAGCACGTTGATGGTCCCGCCCTGGAAGTTCGACTGCTGCACGCCCGAGAAGATGAGCGGCCGCATCATGGCGATGGACAGGCCGAGCTCCAGGTGGATGTCGGACGTGAAGAAGAGGGCGCCCTCGTAGGCCAGGTGGAACTCCGGATTCTTCCAGTGGCTCGTCGCGGCCAGGGCGTAGCGCTCGCTGCGGCGATCGATGGCCACGATCGGCGTCTGGTAGCCGAGCTCGACACGGTGAAAGAGGCGGGCAGGCGCCTCGGCCCGAAAGTCGAGCCACACCGAGGAGAGGCTGGCGCGGCTCGTCGTGAACTCCAGCAGCGTGTTCACGTTCAGGTGTTTGGAGAAACCGAGCCTGAGCGCGAGCCAGAAGCTATCGAGCTCGATGTGCGGGCTGCGCGTGCCGAGTGTGAGCGTGTCGGTTGGACTGTCATAGCCTGGGCCGCCCTTGCCCTCGATGTCGTGCAGGCCGAGCTTGAGCTCGCCCTTGATGGCCAACGCGAGCCGATCGTCTTTGGCGCGCAGCTCGAAGTGCGCGGGCCGCTGTTCGTCGGAGAACTCATCGAACGAGGCGCGGACGCTGGCGCAGGGGAAGAGGCACAGACAGACGAGGCATGCGGAGAGGACGAGGCGGGCGGCGGCGCACATGTGGATGGATGGCTTCCCGATTTCTGAGAATGGGCGCGGCGCAAGGGAGCAGCGGAGGTCAGGGGCGGGGCGCCCACTCGCTGCGGCTCTCCAGTTCCCTTCGCCGGCATTGTCCGGATCAGGTTCAGCGGGTGTCATCTCAGGCCGCGGCGAGCGGATGCGGGTGCTCGCGCGACCACCCCGAGGTCGAGCTGGGCGCGCCCCTAGACCCGAACGGGCGGCACCGCAAGGCGATCGAGTTCTCTCGAACGATCGAAGCGATCGATGCTCGAAGCGTTCTTCGAAGGGGCACGGCGTGCCGCAATGCCGATCGACGCGCGCCTTCTCCCCTTCCCTCCCCGCGGGTACCCCTCTCCCGTCAAGCGGGTGAGGGACTTTTTCGGTCTGTTTCATTCGGAAAAGACATCACGAACCCTCCGCGAGCTTTTCCCTCCCCCGCTTGGCCGACAGAAAATCAAAACTCGACCGACGCCCCGCCCACCCCTCTCCCCGCCAAAGGAATTGACGCGCGGTGTGCGCGAGGCAAAGGAGGCGGCCCATGAAATTTTGGATTGCGACGTGTTCGAGCGCGCTGGCCGCGCTCTTTCTTTTGGGAACCGCCCAGGTCGAGCTCACCTCGGACGCCGAGACGAGCCCATCGATCGAGGCGCTCGCGCCGATCGAAGTGGACACGTCGATCGAGGTGTCGCTGCCGCCACCCGATCCACGCCGCCTGCGCATCCAGGCCGATTTCTTTCCTCGGGAGCGTGCGGATCGCCTCAAGGCGATCGAGGCCTCGATCGCGCCCGTCCAGCTCTCCAAGCCCTTCGTCTGCGCGCGCGCCGCGCTCGAAGCGGACAGGTCATCCGAGGCGCTCCGCTGCCTCAGCGGTGTGACGCCGACGAACCTCGAAGAGCGCTACCTCCAGGCCCTGGCGCTGCATCGGGCAGCACAGCTGAGCGCGGCCGCCCCGCTGTTCGAACAGCTCGCCGAGGACTACCCCGCGCTCGACGATCGCTGCCGCTGGCTCGCTGGCAAGTCGTTCGAATCTCTGGGCGCGCCCGCGGACGCGCTGCGCCTGTTCGCGGCCATCGACGCGGGCTCCAGCCTGGCCGACGACGCGCGGCTGGGACAGGCGCGCATGCTCCGGCGCCTGGGCAGAGTCGATGAAGCGCTCGATGCGCTCGCCCCGCTGGCCGCACGCCCTCCAGTCAGATGGGGGCGCGAGGTCGGGGCAGAGGCGCTCTTTGCCCTGGCCGATCTCCGAGAGGCGAGAGGAGAGAAGTCACAGGCCGCCGCGCTCTTCCTCGAACTGTGGAGCGAGCGCCCACGCTCGCCCTTGAGCGGGCCTGCCCTGAAGCGCGCCAACGCGCTCAAAGCCCAGACAACGACAGCGCTGAAGCTGACCCGCGCAGACTCGATCCTGAACCTGCACCAGAACGAGGCCGCGCTCGCGCTCGTCCGGCCCTTCGTCGAGAAGCCGTCGGCCACGCTCTCGGCAGCCGAGCTCTGCCGCGCCCGCTCGATCATGGGCCGCGCTCTGCGCAAGCTCCGCCGCTACGCGCACGCCGTCGAGATCCTCGCGCCCACCATCGAGACGTGTGTGCCGGACGAGGCATGGGCCGTGGGCACCTTCAATGCGGGCCTGTCGGCCACTCACATCGATGGCAACCGCGCCATCGATTTCTTCCAGCGCCTCGAAGAGGTCCTGCCCGACAGCGAGCTGGCCGACGACGCGCTCTTCCACGCCGCGGGGATCCACGAACGCCGAGGTGAGCTCGGTCAGGCGCGCCGTCTCCTGCGCCGCCTCATCCTGCGCCACCCGTCGGGCGACTACCGCGCCGAGGCGCTCTTCCAGCTGGCCTGGCTCAGCCGAAAAGAGGGCCTGCTCGCCGATGCGCTCAACGCCTTCGCGCAGCTCGAGCGTGACTACTTCGAGCGTGACCTCGACGCTGCCGTGCGCGCCCGCTACTGGAAGGCGCGCGTGCTCGACGAGCTCGGCCGAGCCACGGAGGCCACCGGCGAATACGAGGTCATCGCGCAGGCACACCCGGCTGGCTTCTACGCGCTGCTCGCGCGCACCCAGCTCGGCCAGCGCCCAATCGTTCAAGACCTCCTCCCGACCGACGAGCTCCTCCCGACCGACGACACCGCCACGACCTCGGAGCCAGTGGCATCGAGTGATTCACCCAGTTCGCCTGAATCGCCTGAATCGTCTGAATCGTCTGAATCGTCTGAATCGTCTGGGGCGCCTGAATCGTCTGGGGCGCCTGAATCGTCTGGGGCGCCTGAATCGTCTGAATCGTCTGGGGCGCCTGAATCGTCTGAATCGTCTGGGGCGGTGGCCGACTCGGATCCATCGCCAGCGCCCGATCGGGCGCAGGACATCGCCTCTCCGACGATCCGACTCCTGCCCATCGAGGATCCAGCGCTGACCGTGCTGGCGCTGTCGGACGATGACCGCTTCGTGAACGCGCTCGAATTGTTTCGGCTCGGTTTCTCTCGCGCGGCAGCCGACGAGCTGCTGCGCATCAATCGCGCCGCGCTGCGCCACCCCAATCCGCCCGAGGATCTGGCCACACTGACGCGCCTGCTCGTCCAAGCGGGCCTGCGGCGTTCGGCGCACGTCGTGGCCCGCAACGATCTCAAGCGCCTGTTCTTGACCACGCCCGAGCCTGCGCAGCTCCCGGTCTGGAAGGCCTCCTACCCAGAGCTCTTCCGCGTTCAAATCGAGGCGCGCGCCGCGCCTCTGGGCCTCGATCCCGACCTGCTCCAGGCGCTGATCCGCGAGGAGAGCGCCTTCGATCCCAGGGCTGGTTCATGGGCCGGTGCCATGGGCCTGTGCCAGCTCATGATGCCGACCGCGAAAGAGGTCGCCGGCTGGCTGCGCATCCCGGGGCGCATCACGCGCGAGCGCCTATTCGAGCCCGATCTCAACATCTGGATGGGCGCGACCTACCTCTCGCGCCTGCTGCGTCAGTTCAAAGGCAACCCAGTGCTGGCCGTGGCCGCCTACAACGCGGGCGCAGGCTCGGTGAACAAATTCCTGAGGCTCTATGAAGGCGACGCGATCGACGAGTTCATCGAGGAGATCCCCTATGAGGAGACGCGCCACTACGTGAAGCGCGTGCTCGGCTCGATGGCGACCTACCAGCTGCTCTACGAGCGCAACCCCGAGCCCATCCTCGGTAACCTGACGCTCGATCGGCTGTGATGGTGGACAGAGCAATCGAGCGCTGATGCTCCATCCCAAACCGCCCCGACCACCACATCTAGCGCCTTCGCTTGATCCGAGAGCAATCGAGCTCTGACGATCCATCCCGCCCCCCCCTCTGTCGGCGAAAAGCCTCCCTAGATTGAGGACTTATCCCTCGATTATCCCGGCGCCCCGCTCGTCCGTGAAATGCCAGCCTTCGTTGCTTCGTTGGTCATTTCTGTCTGAAAGCTCCCGCCTCGCGCCTCGACTGACATTCCCCGCCCATGTGATTGTGAATGAAGAAATCGACAATCGACGGCGCTGAGCTAAGAATCGTCGGTTTTCGATTTTCGCTGCCGACCCGTCCGATCCGAGGGTCGGCTTTTTTAGGGCTTGGCTTCGATTCGGATCGAGCCTCGCGAAGGACGTGACCGACGAAGCAATCAAGCCCGTCGTTTCACGGACGAGCGCGGTGACGGGAGAAGTTGAAGCCAGGCCCGAACGTCCAGACACGGGGATTTTTGAATGACCGTTCGAGTTCGCATCGCGCCCAGTCCGACGGGCGATCCACACGTCGGCACTGCCTACATCGCCCTCTTCAACTATGCGTTCGCCAAGAAGAACGGCGGCCAGTTCGTCCTGCGCATCGAGGACACCGACCGTACGCGCTCCACGCCCGAATCCGAGGCGGCCATCCTCCGCGCGTTGAAATGGGTCGGCCTGCAGTGGGACGAGGGGCCAGACATCGGCGGCCCGTTCGGCCCCTACCGCCAGAGCGAGCGCGCCGACATCTACCGGCGCCACGCAGACCTGCTCATCGAGAAGGGCGAGGCCTACCGCTGCTTCTGCACGAGCGAGCGGTTGAGTGAACTGCGCAAGGCACAGATGGCGGCCAAGGCAGGGAACCTCGGCTACGACGGCCTGTGCCGCGTCATTTCCAAAGAGGAATCGGACCGGCGCGCGGCTGCGGGTGAGCCGTTCGTCGTGCGCCTGGCGATGCCCAAGGAAGGCGAGTGCGTGCTGCGCGATCGCCACCGGGGCGAGATTCGCTTCGCGAACGCCGGTGTGGACGACCAGGTGCTGCTCAAGACGGACGGCTTTCCGACCTACCACCTGGCCAACGTCGTCGATGACCACCTGATGGGCATCACGCACGTCATCCGCGCCGAGGAGTGGATCAGCAGCAGCCCCAAGCACCTGCGGCTCTACGAGGCGTTCGGCTGGCAGGCGCCCGAGTTCATCCACATGCCGCTTTTGCGCAACCGCGACAAAACCAAGATCAGCAAGCGCAAGAACCCCGTCTCGCTCGACTACTACCGGGACGCGGGGCTCCTGCCCGAGGCGCTGCGCAACTTCCTCGCGCTGATGGGTTGGTCCATCGCTCCGGACCGCGAGAAGTTCACGCTCGAGGAGATGGTCGAGCACTTCGACATCGACCGCGTGTCCATCGGCGAGCCCGTGTTCGACCTCGTGAAGCTCATGGACCTCAACGGGCAATACATCCGCGAGCTCTCGGACGAGGCCATCGTCGATCGGCTGCTCGACTGGCGGTTTTCACGTGAGTCGCTCGAATCGATCGCGCCGCTCTTGCGCGAGCGCATGAAGACGCTCGCCGACTTCATGGTGCGCGGCGATTTCTTCTTCACGGGCGACATCGACTACCGGCCCCTCATCGGAGACCTCGTCTCCAAGAATCGGACGCCGAAGGAGACCGCTGAGATCCTTCAGGAATACGTCGAGAAGCTGGACGAACCGTGGGCGGGCGAGCGCCGCGTGCCCTTTGACGATGCTGCGCTCGAAACCTTTTCGCGCGCTTTTGCCGAGGCCAAGGGCTGGAAGGTCAAGGAGCTCTTCAGCGCCGTGCGCACCGCCGTCACGGGCAAGGTGGCCACGCCGCCGCTCTTCTCGACGATGCGCGTGTTGGGGCGAGAGATCTCCCGCAAGCGCCTGCGTGATGCGGTGGATGCGCTGCGCGCTCACTGAGATGAAGGACTTATCCCTCAATTAGGACCGAGCAGCGCGAAGGCCGGGGAAAGCCAGACGGAAGTGAAGAGCGAAGCAAGGAAGACTGGCGTTTCTCGGAACGCTCGATCTTCCTCTCATCGCTCCAGAGCCGGGGACCGACCGGAGCCTTCGACATAGACCTCGGCACTGGGGGCTCTTCGCAAAGAGGAGAAAACCTAGGTTTTCTCCTCTCTGCACTCTCCTCTTTCCTCGCCTCGCCCCACGCAGCCCATATCTCGCCCCACCCCACCCCGCCCCGCGCACACGACACGAACGCAATCGAAACGCATGACCCGCGCTCAGCTGGATTGAATCGGGATCTCCCGGTCCATCCCACAGCTTTGAGTGCCCGCGCCGATCCCCAGGCTGGCGGCCTGATAGATCTGCCGCACGTCATCGAGCGTGGGCTGGGCCGGATTGGTCAGGAGGCAGGGATCTTCGAGGGCGTTCTGGCTCATGCGATCGAGCACCTGAGCGAACTTCTCGTCGCTGTAGCCCGCGATACCAGCCTCGCTCAAAGAGGTGGGCAGCCCAAGCACCTCATTGAGCTCGCGCACCGCGTCGGCCAAATCGTCCACGCCCAAGAATTCTTCGAGGAACTCGTAAGGGTTGTCCTCGGCGTTCATCCGGTTGAACTCGATGACGTACGGCAGGAGCAGGGCATTGGCCAGCCCGTGCGGGATGTCGAACTCGCCACCGAGCTTGTGGGCGAGCGCATGCGCCAGGCCGAGCGAAGCATTGGAGAAGGCCATGCCAGCCAGGACAGACGCCTCATGCATCTTGGCGCGCGCATACATGTCCGTCGGATATGTGTAGGCGATGGGCAGGTATTCGAAGACGAGGCGCGCGGCCTCGTAGGCGCTGGGGTTGGTCAGGCTCGTGGCCTGGGTCGAGGCAATGGCCTCCAGCGCGTGGGCCAGGACGTCCATGCCCGAGTTGGCCGTCACCTCGGGTGGCATGGTCGCGGGCAGCATCGGGTCGAGGATGGCGCGGTCCGGGACGAGCTCGGCCGACACGATGGGATATTTGATGTGCTTGTTCGTGTCGGTGATGACCGAGAAGGCCGTGATCTCGGAGGCCGTCCCGCTCGTGGAAGGGATGGCGGCAAAGCGCGCCTTGGTCCTGAGCGGCGGAATGCTGTTCGGCGTGAGCATCTGCTCGAACGTGAGCTCCGGGTGTTCATAGAGTGCCCACATGACCTTGGCCGCGTCGATGGCCGAACCGCCGCCGATGGCCACGATCCAGTCGGGCTTGAAGTCGCTCATCTCCTTGGCGCCGCGCTGGACCGTCTCGACCGAGGGGTTTGGCTCCACACCATCGATGATGCGGATGGCAAAACCGGCCTGTTCGAGGAGCTTTCGAGCGCGCTCGAGGAAGCCGTTGGTCTTCATGGCGCTACCGCCGGTGACGAGCATGGCGCGCGCGCCCTTGAGCGTGCCCAGCGACTCGAACGCGCCCTCGCCATAGGTGATGTTGCGGGGAATCGAATACGTCATCGACATGCTGCGCCTTCCTTTCCTGATCCTGATGCCTCGTGAGGGGAAAGCCCGACGCCCGCATGTTCCTGAAGGAGGCTCTGCGCGCCAGGCAGGTCCGGGACACTTGGAATGGATCCGGACGCGGCGGGCGATCTCGGAATCGAGACCCTCTCCCGCTGCCCCCTGTTTCAGGAAAAACTGGGTTGGTTTTAGGGCTTATCCCTCAAGCGGGTGAAGGCCGACGCCAAGCGCTGGGGAGAGGGCGCGATAGTTTGAATCCATCATGAATCAACCATCGCATCGCGCCTGCCAGTCGAATTGGCGACGAGCGCCGCGCACGCCTGAAACACGCGCTCGATCGCCTCGGCGCTCGTGTCCCCTACCCCATCGACGCCCACGCCCTGGAAGTGATCGCTCTGCGCGGGAATCCAGCGCGCCCCCGTCTCCAGAGTCAGGACGGCCACGACCTTGGCGCCCGTCGCGATGGCCAGATGCATGGGCCCAGTGTCGTTCGCCACGGCGAGCGCGCTGTGCCGAAACGCCGCGACGAGCTCGGCCAGCTTGGTCGGCGGCGCGAGCTTGGCCCGGTCGCCCGAGGCCACCAGGGTCGCCTCGGCCAACCTCTCTTCACCTGGTCCCCATAAGATGATGGGCGCGAGGTTCAGTTCAGCGTCGAGGCGTGCGGCGAGCTTCCCAAATCCTTCGGGCGACCAGCGACACTCCGCCTTGCGCGCGCCCACATTGATCGCTGCCCAGGGGCGATCGCCAGCCAGCGCACGCAGCGCGGTGAGCGCTGGTTCGACGTCGGCGCCGCGCTCGACCGTCGTCTCCATCTCCTCGCCAGCGGTCGCGAGACCAAGTGGGCCGAGCAGCTCCAGCTTCGAGGGGACCTCGCGCGCGTTGCGCTCGTCCTTGACCACCGCGTGGGTCAGGAAGTGGGCGGCCAGGCCGCGATCGTGACCAATGCGGATGGACGCATCTGTGGCCTGAGTGAGCCACGAGCTCGTGAAGCTGAAGGCGTGCCAGTGAGCCGCCTCGATCACCGCATCGTAGCCTTCTTTTTTCAGGGAACGGATGAGCCGCCAGAAGCGGCGCGGGTGGCGGAAAAAGTCCTGTTTCTTGAACGGGATGAGGCGATCGGCCAGGCCCTCCACGAGCGGCTCTTTGCCTGCCGCGAGGAGCAGATCGACGCGCGCGCCTGGCAGGCCTTGGCGAAGCGCGCGCAAGAGCGGTGTGGTGAGGAGCACGTCCCCGACGCGCGGATCCACGCGGATGACGAGCACCTTCTTGAGCTTCGAGGCGTCGATCGAGCCACCGGGAGAGCTTCGGTAGATCAGGCGGACGAGGCCGAGCAGCAGCGCGCGGCCAAGGCTTCGGAAAAACGCGATCATGGGAGTTTCCGATCGATGTCGTCGAGGCTGGCCGCAATGGCGTCGAGCGCCTCGGGCGGAGCTGAGCTGAGCGTGACGAGGGTTTGGGAGAGCGCGCGGTAGGTCGTGCGGATCAGCGCGTCGTTGGGGCGAGACAGGCTGGCGAGATGACGCTCGATGGTGGCCTCGTCGCCGCGCGCGATGGGGCCAGTCAGGGCGTCGGGCAGCCCGCGTCGATCGAGGGCAACGAGGGCCGATCGCATCAGCGGCAGGAGCGCGGTGAGCGCCTGCTTCGAATCCAGGCCACAGCTGGTCAGCAGCTCGGCCGATTGGGCCGTGAGCGCCATGAGGCCATTGGCCGCGAGCGCGGCAGCCGCGTGGTAGCGCGCGCGATCCGCGTCGCGCACCTCGAACGGCACCATCTCCAGTGCCTGAGCGAGCTTTCGCAGATGGGTCAGCGCGGAATCGCTGCCCGCGATGGCCGCGTGGACGCCGACGAGGGATGTCTCCGGCGAGGCAATGGCACAGAGCGGGTGCATCGAGCCGACGTCCGCGCCACGTGCTGCCGCGTGCGCCAACTCCGCGAGCGTCAGCGCGCCCGCGCAGTGGGCCACGAGCTGGCCTGGGTGAAATGCGTCCGCGTGGTGCTGAGCGACAGATGCGATCCGCGCGTCGGGCACACAGAGGAAGACGACCTCCGATGACGAGATGCTCTCGCGAACCTCTCGCTCGGTCTGCTGGCGCGACAACAGCGTGCTCGGTCGTCCGGCGTTTGCCAGGGATCGGTGCAGCGCGCTGCCCATGCGGCCCGCACCCAGAATGGCGATCTTCGACGTGTTGCGATTCATTGGAGATTTCGATTCGGGCGCATCGATGGATTCAGGCAGCCTCGGCCTCGGCTTGCCCCTGGTAGAGCCGGGCGTATTCGCCGCCGAGCGCGATGAGCGCGGCGTGCGTGCCCTGTTCGACCACGCGGCCCTGCTTCAACACGACGATGCGATCCGCCGTCCGCAGGGTCGAGAGCCTGTGCGCGATGACGAGCGCGGTTCGACCTTTCAAGGCCTCGCTCAACGCGTGCGCGACCTCTTTTTCGCTCTGGGCGTCCAGGCTGCTCGTGGCCTCGTCGAGGAGCAGGAGCGGCGCGCGGGCGAGCAGGGCGCGGGCGATGGAGATGCGCTGCTTCTGTCCGCCGGACAGGCCAACGCCGCGCTCCCCCATCGGCGTGTCGTAGCCCTGCTCGAGCGTGGTGATGAAGTCGTGGGCATGGGCCACGCGCGCGGCTGCCTCGATCTCCTCGCGCGTCGCGTCTGGGCGGCCATAGGCGATGTTGCTCGCGATCGTCCCGGTGAAGAGCAGCGGCTCCTGCGTGACGAGGCCGAACTGGCCGCGGACCGAGGCGAGGGTCGCCTCCTTCAGATCGACCCCGTCGGCGCGCACGTCACCGGCGACAGGGTCGAGGAAGCGCATGGCCAGGAGCGCCGCCGTGCTCTTGCCCGCGCCGCTCTCACCCACGAGGGCCACGACCTCACCTCGCCCGACGTTCAGATCGAATCCGGCGAGCACGGGGCGCGCCGCGTCGTAGGCGAAATCGATCGACTCGAACGCGAGCGAGCGCTCGATCCGCGGCAGGTCGGTCGCGTCAGGCCGGTCCGAGATCGCGGGCGAGGCCTGGAGCACGGCGTCGATGCGCTCCAGGCTCGCGAGCGCGGTCAGCGTGACCTGGCCGACCTTGCCGAGCTGGCGCGCGGGCTGGAGCAGGAGTGCGAGGGTGGCCAGGAAAGAGACGAGGCGCTCGGGTTGGATGGTGTTCGACACGATCGCGTCGGCCACGAGCTTCAGCACGAGGGCCAGGCCGCCGACCATCGCGATCTCCAGGACCGCCGGAAACAGCGCGCGCGCCTTCGAGGCCTTGACCTGGGCGCGGACGCAGCGCGCGCACTCCTCGTCGAAGCGTCCGAGCTCACGGCCGCCCATGTCGTAGGCCTGGATCACGCGCAGGCCCCACAGGCCCTCCTGGACGAGGGCGAGGAGATTTCCGAGCGCGCCCTGCCCCTGACGCGACCGGCGCTTGAGCTTCTTGGCGAGCTTCGCGATCGGCAGGATGACCAGCGGGACGCCGACGAACGCCACGAGCGCGAGGCGCCAGTCGAGGAAGAACGCGAGGCCGAGCAGCGCCACGAGCGTCAGGCTGTCGCGCAGCGAGGTGGCCAGGGAAAAGGTGATGGCCGACTCGACCTGGGCCATGTCGGCGCCGAAGCGCGCGAGCAGATCGCCCGTCTTGGCGCTCTGGAAAAAACGCGCGTCCAACACGAGGAGCCGCGTCATGAAGTCGCGCCGGAGGCGCTGGATCAGGCGCTGGGCGATCATGCCCATCGAATAGAATTGGCCGAGGTAGGCCACGCCCTTGACGACGCCCACGGCCACGATGGCGATCGGCAGCACGACGAAGGCGCTGTGGCGCTCGAGCAGCGGGCGGAGGGAGGGCACGGTGTCGAACACGAGGTCGAGCCCACCGCTGCCGCCGCTGATGAGGAACTGGACGGCGGGCCCGCTGATGAAGGCATAGAGGCCCGTCGTGAGCGCCAGGCAGATCATGCAGAGCGTGGCCAGTGCCAGGGCCCCGAGCTCTGGCCTCAGGTGTTCGGCGAGCTTGGCGAGGAGGCGCTTCATGGCGAACCCTGGGAAGGGGACCTCGCCGCGCCGCCACCAGCGCTCATCGTGATGTCGGCGTTCGTGAGCAGCCCGATGGCGCCATCGGCCATGAACTGGATGGCGATGGCCACGACCAAGAGCCCCATGATGCGCTCGAACACGGCGATTCCTGTGTGGCCCAGCAGGTGGCTGATCGGATCGGCAGCCCTGAGGATGAGCCACGAGGCCAGGCAACACAGGGCGACCACGGCGATCACGATGAGCGTGTAGCGCCAGTCCTTGTTTTGGGAGGCGAGGACCATGACGGACGCCACGGTGCCTGGGCCAGCGAGCAGCGGCATGGCGAGCGGCACGATGGCCACGTCGTCCTTTTGGACACCCTCGTCCGTCTCCTCGGGCGAAGAGCGCGTGCGCGAGGGTTGGGCGCGCAACATGTCGAGGCCGATCAGGAAGAGCAGCACGCCGCCAGCGATACGGAAGGCGTCGAGCGTCAACCCGAACAAGCGGAAGACGTAGGAGCCACCGAGCGTGCAGCAGAAGAGGATGACGAAGGCGGCGATCGAGGCGCGTCGCGCGGTCAGACGGCGCTGCGTCGCGGTCTCGTTGGCCGTGAGCGTGATGAAGATCGGGAGGTTCCCCAGCGGATCCATCACGAAGAAGAGCATCGAGAACGCCATGATGGCGAACGTGAGGAATTCAATCATGGCGGGAGGTTCCAGAGGGGTGGGTTGAAATCGCGATCCCGTCTCCCATGATCGGGAGAGCCGTCCCTGGCTTCGAGCGTCGAATCCCGGACGAGTTGAAATCGCGATCTCCCCTCTCGTGTTCGGGAGAGGGATTCGAACAACGGCTCCCTCTCTCGTGGAAGAGGGCGAACGACGAGGGGATTTCCCTCCCCCGTCACTTCTTCGCGAACCTCAGCTTCCAGACCATGGTCGCGGCCTCGAAGAAGATCTTCCGGGACATCTTGCTCTGCCCCACGCGGCGGTCCTCGAACAGGATCGGTATCTCGCGCACCTTGAAGCCGCGCTGGATGGCCCGGTAGGTCAGCTCGACCTGGAAGGCGTAGCCCACGCTCTGGACCGTCTTCAGATCGATGCCCTCCAGAACCTCGCGGCGGAAGCACTTGAAGCCGCCCGTCAGGTCGCGCACCGGGATGCCCAGGATGGTCCGCGCGTAGAGGCTCCCGCACTGGCTGATGGCCTGACGGCTGAACCCCCAGTTCACGGTGCCGCCCCCCTGGACGTAACGCGAGCCGAGCACCAGGTCGGCGCCCTGCTCGGCAGCCTCGATGAGCGCGGGCAGGCGCTTGGGGTCGTGCGAGAAGTCCGCGTCCATTTCGAAGATGAAGCGGTAGGGCCGTGCGAGCGCCCAGTCGAATCCGGCCAGGTAGGCGCGTCCGAGCCCCTGCTTGGCTTCGCGGTGGAGCACGTGGACGCGCGGGTTGCGCGCGGCGAGTGCGGCGGCCTTCTCGCCCGTGCCGTCCGGGCTGTTGTCGTCCACGATAAGCACGTCGGCGCGCGGCAAGCTGTCGAGCACGGCCGACGTGATGGGCTCCAGATTCTCCAGCTCATTGTAGGTTGGGATGATCACGAGGGCGTCTTGCGGCATGGTTCACCTGGGTGTGCTTTGGGAGAGGAAGAGGGAGGGGAGGAGGCGTCCGGCGAAGCGCCGCCGATCTCGATGGTCCGCGAACCAGCGGGGAGGCGTCCGATGCGGTCGAGCACGTCGAGCACGGCGTTGGCCGCGCGCGCCGACGCGCCGGGTGAGCCCAGGATCGCGCGCACCTCGCCGAGGTCTTGGACCATCTGCGCGTGCAGGTGCTCGTCGCTCAGATAGCCGACGATCTCGTCCGTGACGCGGTCGGCAGTGCAGTCGCGCTGGAAGAGCTCCGGGACGATCTCGCGGCCCGCCAGGAGGTTCACGAGCGAGATGTGCTTCACTGTCGAGATGAGGCGGAACACGAGCGCGGTCAAGGGATGGACTCGATACACGACCACGAGCGGTCGCAACATGAGCCCGGCTTCGAGCGCCGCCGTTCCAGAGCAGACCATGGCCGCGTCGCTCGCTCCGACCACGTCGCACACGCGACCCTGGATCAGGATCGGATGCAGGTTCGCTCGCTCGAAGAAGCCTTCGAGGAAGCTTCTCTGGAGCGAGGGGGCCACGGGCACGACGAGCTGGAGGTCGGGCCAGCGCTCGATCAGTTTGCGCGCGGCCTCGCACATGATGGGCAGGATGCGCGTGATCTCCGAGGGGCGGCTGCCCGGCACGATGGCCAGCGTGCGGCGGTCGATGTCGAGGCCGAGCGCGTCGCGGAACGAGGCCACTGGACCAGGTGGCGGGAGCGCATCGAGCACTGGGTTGCCGACGTAGCGCGCGTCGATGCCGTGCGCGCGCAGCCACGGCACCTCGAACGGCAGGATGCAGAGCATCGTGTCCACGCGCTTGGCGATGGTCTTCACGCGCCACGGTCGCGACGCCCAGACCTTCGGGCTCACATAGTAGACGACCGGGATGCCGAGGGCCTTGAGGCGCTTGGCCAGGCGCAGGTTGAAGTCGGGCACGTCGATGAGCACCGCGAGATCGGGCCGCCGCACCTGGGCTTCACGGTCGAGGGCACGCAGGATCGACAGGATCCGAAACAGCTTGGGCACGACCTCGACGAGGCCCATCACGGAGATGTCACTCGCCTCGAACAGCACGTCGAGCCCTGCCTTGCGCAAGTGCGGCCCACCCATCCCAAATGCGGTGAGCGACGGCACGCACGCCTTGAGCGAACGGAGGAGCGCCGCCGCGTGGACATCGCCCGAGGCCTCTCCAGCCACCACCAGGATGTTCGGCGCGCGAGCGGCGGCCTGTGGGTTGGCTGAAACGGAGGAGGGGGGTGGCGATGACATGAGGTGTCGGAGAGGCGCTCAGGAGGGGGAGGTTCTGAAGAAGGGCGTCAAAGGGCGGCGGCTTATAGCACAGGCCTCCTCTGGGGAAAGGGGCACAGACCAGAGAGGTCAGGGTGATCGAGTTCTGGATTTGCTTGACACGCCCACTAGCTCTGGCCCTCCGGGTCAACTCCCTCTGAGAGAGAAGTTTTTGTCGGCAGAACTCGATGGCCTGCAGGGGAGATGTGGGTTGAAATTTTCTTCGTGTCCCTCGGAGACAATCCGTAGGGGCGATTATCAATCGCCCGTGCGCAACGACCCTCGACGATCGACTCACCTTCGACG
>JAISIF010000011.1 GCA_031262165.1 Myxococcales bacterium
CAGTTCGAAGCGCGCGGCGAGCTGCGCGTTGTCGAGCGCCATCTGGGCGACGAGGCGATCGCCCTCGCTGGCCTCTGGCGTGTCGAGGATCGAGGCGATCTGGGCGAGCCGCTCGGGGCGCATCAGGAAGTTGACATCCCGAAAAGCAGCCTGCGCGAGAAGGGTCAGCGCTTCAGGCTGGACGCGCAGGAACTCGCGGTCATCGACCATCAGGCGCGAGATGAACGGGGAATCGTTGGAATCGATCCGTCGGAGTCGAAAAGGCCTGGGGATGGCTGGAAAGGGGAGCGTCATGCGGCGGCCTCACGGTAACGGCAGCTGCGCTTCGATGTGGGCGAGCGCCGCCTCGACGTTGCCCTGAATCCGCGTGAGCGCCTCTGGCGTCTCGGCCTCGAATCTCAAGACCAAGATGGGCTGCGTGTTCGAGGCGCGGACCAGGCCCCACCCGTTCTCGAACGTGATGCGCGCGCCGTCCGTCTCGTCCACGGGGCGGCCCTCGGCCTTGAAGTGGGCCACGGCGCGCCGGACGATCTCGAACTTGCGCGACTCGGTGATGGCGTCGCGCCGAATCTCGGGCGTGGCAGCCGTCTTGGGCAGGTCGGCGAGGAGCAAGGAGAGCGGGGTGCGCTTCTCGTCGAGTAGTTCGAGCAGCCGCGCCGTCGAGTAGAGCGCGTCGTCGAAGCCGAAGTAGCGATCCTTCCAGAAGATGTGGCCGCTCATCTCGCCAGCGAGCAGCGCGCCCTCGGCCTTCATCCGTGCCTTGATGATGCTGTGGCCTGCTTTGCACATGACCGCGCGGCCGCCGCGCGCCGCGATGCCGTCGTAGAAGCGCATGGAGCACTTGACCTCACCTACGATCGTGGCGCCAGGGCAGCGCTCGAGCAGCGCCCGCGCGAACAGGAGCGTCAGCTCGTCACCCCACAGGATGGTGCCCTGCTCGTCCACCACGCCGACGCGATCCGCGTCGCCGTCGTAGGCAATTCCGAGATCGGCGCCGTGCGCGCGAACCGCCGCGATGAGCGCGCCGAGGTTCTTCTCCACGGTCGGGTCGGGGTGGTGGTTCGGGAAGCGGCCGTCGGGTTCACAGAAGAGCTCGATCACCTCGCAGCCGAGCGCGCGCAGCATGGGGAGCGCGACGAGGCCGCCCACGCCATTGCCCGCGTCCACCACCACCTTGAAGGCGCGCTTCAGAGCGCCGATCTCCTGGCGGATGAAGTCGAGGTAGGGCGTCGTGATGTCCCAGGTTTTGACCTGTCCACGTCCCTGTTCGAAGTCGCCCGATTCGATGAGCGCGCGCAGTCGCTGAATCTCCTCGCCCCAGAAGGTCGTGTGGCCCACGCCGAGCTTGAAGCCGTTGTAGTCGGCCGGGTTGTGGCTGCCCGTGATCATGGCCAGGCCATCGACGGCCAGCGTGTTGGCTGCGAAGTAAGTCAATGGCGTGGGCACGACGCCCAGGTCGAGCACGTCGCAGCCCGTCGAGAGCAGACCATCGAGGAGGGCGTCACGCAGGCGAGGGGAGCTCATCCGACAGTCGCGGCCCAGGGCGATGCGCTGGCCCCTGGCGCGGCGGACACAGGTGCCCAGGCCCTTGCCGACGAGGCGCGCGAGGTCGTCGGTCAGGTCGGGCTCGACGAGCCCTCGAATGTCGTATTCGCGAAAGATCTCTGGGTTGACTTGGTTGATTCGGTTCGTGGTCATGGGTGGGGGACTTCCTTGAAGAGGTCGCTGGAGGGATGGCTGATTCATCGGGGGCGAAAGCGCCCCCTACGATTTCATTTTCATTGAGGCATCCGATTCGATTTCGATCGCTACCCACGGCCAACCTTCTCCATTGGTAGCCAAAGAAAAAGCCCGAGGGCACGAGGCCGTCGGGCTTTTTCGACGTCGTCTTCGATGCCTTCAGCGTCAGTCGTTGAACTCGACGCGGCGGTTCTCGGCCCAGGCCGCCTCATTGCTGGCCGGATTGGCCGGGCGCTCTTTGCCGAAGGAGACCGTGCGCAGGGAGGTCGCGGACACGCCGAGGTTCTGGAGGTAGCGCTTGACCGAGTTGGCGCGCTTCTCACCGAGGTGGAGGTTGTATTCCTCGGTGCCGCGCTCGTCGGCGTGGCCAGCCAGCGTGACGACGCCGGACTTGGTGCGGATGCAGGCGACATTGGCGTCGAGCACGGCCCGGGCTGCGGTGGTCAGGTTGTATTCGTTGTATTCGAAGTTGACCGTCTGGAGCTGGCAGACGGGCTTGGGCACGTCGATGCAGCGGTCGGATTGGCAGCGCATCTGGCTCGGGCAGTCGGCGTCGCTCAGGCACTCGGCCTTGGGCGGCTGGGTGCAGCAGCCACTCTTGCACTCCAAGCCTTCGGCGCATTGGTCGTCGGAGCTGCACTCGGGAACGCACTTCTCGTCACTACAGATCGAGCAGGCGCCGCAGTCCGCCCTGGTCTCACACTCGGGTTTGGGAACGCAGGCATTGCCACGGCAGACAAAGCCATCCTTGCAGTCCTGATCCTGGCCACACTCCTGACACTGGCCCTGCACGCAGACCTCGTTCTTCTCGGAGCAGTGCTCGTCTTTTTCGCACTTGGGATAGGTCGGGCCGCAACCGGTCAGCGCGAGAAGGAGGGCAGCGGAACAGGCCAACGGGAAAAGAGAACGTCTCATGTGGTGAAGCCTCCAAAAGATTTGCTTTTTGCAAACGACGCCTACCGATTGAAATCGGCAGAGCGGGGGATGGGTCGAACGTCCAAAAAAACCGGGCGCGCATAGCTCAGCCCAAGAGGGGGTGTCAAACCCGTTTTCTTTGGCTTTCATGAATCAAAAATACAACTGAAAACCATTGTCGAAAAATAATCGAACATCCCGGCGCCCACTTTGTTCCCCAATTGGTCTGATGAGAATGGAATATCGAGATTCCATTTCGATTCTTTGGATCGAATGAAGAATTCGATGAATTACGCCATTCATTCATAATAACTTCGGCGTTTCGATTCATTTCAGGCGAGGTCTAAGGACTTATCCATCGATGATCCAGTCGCCCGATCGTCCGTGAAACCCCAGCCTTCATTGGTCACTTCCGCCTGGAAGCTCCCGCCTCGTCTGACTTTCCCCGTCCTTCGCGGTGCAAAGGTCCTCATCGAGGAATGGGGCCTAATTCCATTCCAGGAAGAGATTGACAGGCTCGCCGCTTTGACGCTTTCCCGCGCCGCTTCTCTGCCGAGGAATTGCCATCCATGACGAATCATCATGTCGAAAACGAGTCAGTCGATTCGAATCCAAACTCGAATTCGAATGGTGATCCGAACCTCTCCCTCGAAAGACCGCCCGCACGCGCCACGCGATCGAGCGCCGTCCACCGATGGCTCTGCCGCGCGCTCCTCGCCGTGCTGCTGCTCGCCTTTCTCGGTGTCGCGGTCGTGGCCTCGATCTTCTACGCCTACAGCCTCGACTTGCCGAACATCGACAAGCTGGGGGACTACGACCCGCCCCAGGTCACCAATGTCTTCGATCAGAATGGTGTCCAGGTCGCCGAGTTCTTCCGCGAGCGCCGGACGCTCGTCCCCATCGCGGAGATCCCAGCGGTGATGCGCCAGGCCATCGTCGCGGCAGAGGATGGCAATTTCTACGAGCACTCTGGCCTCGACTACATCGGCATCCTGCGGGCCATCTTCATCGATTTGAAGGAGCTGCGGCTCGTCCAGGGCGCCTCGACCATCACGCAGCAGGTCGTCAAAAACATGGTGCTCTCGCCCGAGCGCAGGCTGGCACGGAAGATCAAGGAGGCCATCCTCGCGCGGCGCCTCGAACAGAACCTGACCAAGGACGAGCTGCTCTCGCTCTACCTGAACCACATCTATTTCGGGCACGGGCGCTACGGGATTGGCGAGGCGGCGCGCTTCTACTTCGACAAGGCGCCGAAGGAGCTGACGCTGGGCGAGGCAGCGGTGCTCGCGGGGCTGCCCCAGGGCCCGTCTCGACTATCGCCGTTGCGCAACCCCATGCGCGCCAAGAAGCGCCAGCGCTACGTGCTCGAACAGATGGCGAGAAACGGCTTCATCACGCAGGAGGAGGCCGAGTTGGAGATGGCGCGGCCCATCGCCGCGGTCGGCCGCGAGGTCGCGCCCGTCGGCAAGTATTACGTCGAGGCTGTTCGACGCCTACTGCTCACCCGCTACGGCCAGAAGACGCTCTTGGAGGGCGGGCTGCGCGTCGAGATTGCGATGGACGCCCACGCCCAACGGCTGGCCGAGCAGGCCATCGCGCATGGGTTGGAGGCGCTGGAGCGCAGGCGTGGGTTTGCCGTGCCCACCACGTGCCTCGATGCCCAATCCTGGAGCGCGCTGCGCCAGGCCTTCGTCGAGCTGACGGCGCCCAAGCCAGCGCCAACTTCGCTGCCACCTCCGTCCAGGCCTGCCGATGGTGTTGCTGATGCCGACGGTGACGGCGATGCCGACGACGAGATCGCCCCGCCCAAGATCGGCTGGGATTTCAGCGGCCTGCCGATCGCGCAGCTCCAGCAATTGCTGGTGCGGGCCGAAGTCGACACCCACGCCGCGCCGCCTCCGATTGATTCAGAGGTCGCCGTCGATGCGCGTGCCATCGCCGGGAAGCTGACGCGGCGCTCGCTCGTGCCAGGCACCACGCTGCTCGCCCCACTCCACAGCGCGGACGAGCGCGGCCTGCGCATCGATTTGGGCAACGCCATTGGCCGCGTCGATCGCTCGACGCTTGCGTGGGCCAAGCTCGGCCCAAGCGCCGCCCTGCTGCCCGGTGGCCTGTATCGGGTTCGCGTGCGCGAGGCGCACCCCAAGCTGCCCAAGAAGGCCGCGCCGCTCAGCGAGGCCGAGGCAGCGGCGATCCCACTCGACCTCGTGCCCATGCCCAGCGTGCAGGCCGCGTTGGTGGCCATCGATCCGATCAGCCGCCGCGTGTTGGCCATCGGCGGCGGTTACGACTTCGCGACGAGCCAGTTCAACCGGGCCACGCAGGCGCGGCGTCAACCGGGCTCCAGCTTCAAGCCCATCGTCTATGGCGCGGCGCTGGAGAGCGGCCGCTTCACGCTCGCCTCGATCCTGAACGACGCGCCCGACATCCACCGCGATCGCTGGACCGGCAAGGAGTGGCGTCCGCAGAATTTCGAGCGGGACGTCTATGAGGGGCCAATGGGGCTGCGCGAGGCGCTGTCCAAGTCGAAGAACACGATCTCTGTGCGACTCATCGAGGCCGTGGGCCCCGAGGCCGTCATCGACTTCGCGCGGCGCATGGGCATCAGCTCGCCACTGCCCTCGAACCTGACGCTGGGTCTGGGCACGGGCGAGGTGACCCCGCTCGAATTGGCCAACGCTTACGCGACGATCGCGGCCAAAGGGCAGAGCGCCGAGCCCACGTTCCTGCTGAACGTCTGGGACAAGCGCGGCCAGCTCCTCGAGCAGGCAAGCCCCGCGAGCGAGGAGGTCGTCTCACCCGCCGTTGCCTTCCTCGTCACGTCGCTGATGCAGAGCGTGGTCGAGGAGGGGACGGGGCGTAGGGCAGGGGAGCTCGGGCGGCCCGTGGCCGGAAAGACGGGGACCGCCTCGCAGAACAGGGACGCCTGGTTCGCTGGGTTCACCCCGGACATCGTCGCCGTCGTGTGGGTGGGCCGCGACAATCACGAGCCTATTGGCCGTGCTGGGACGGGCGGTGGCGTGGCGCTCCCGATCTGGTTGGACTTCATGAAGGGTGCGATCGAGGGCACCGAGGCGCGTGACTTCGAGCCGCCCGAAGACGTGGAGGCCGTGCGCATCGATCCAGCCACGGGGCGGCGGATCCCCGAGGCGGTCGGTGGTGATGCCGCGCCCGAGCTGGACACGGCCAAGCGCCCGGGGCGTGTCGAATACTTCGTGACGGGAACGGCCCCCGAGGAGGAGGCAACGCCCGAGGGTGAGGTCGATCCGCGCTTCTTCCTGCTGGAGGAGTAGGGCGTGCCCTCGAATTCGGACCGAGCCGGGTGCGGGTGAAGGAAGTGGAATGACAGGCGTCGTTGCTTCGGCGGTCACTTCCTTCGAGCGCATCGACACATCACTCCATTCGCTAGAACGCGATGGTCGGGAATAAGGACTTATTCCTTAATTATCCCGTCGCCCCGCTCGTCCGTGAAACGCCAGACTTCGTTGCTTCGCTCTTCACTTCCGTCTGGAAGCTCCCTCCTCGCGCCTCGTCTGACATTCCCCGTCCTTCGCGCTGATCGGTCCTATTTAAGGAATAAGTCCTAAGCTGCATTTGCCCATTGCAAATGGTGGCCGAAGCGACTAAGGGGCCGCCGCTTTTTCGGGGTGTAGCGCAGCCTGGTAGCGCACCTGCCTTGGGCGCAGGTGGTCGGAGGTTCAAATCCTCTCACCCCGACTTTCCGGTGAGTCGGCGTCTCGACGCCACTGCCTCGGCGCCAATAGCTCAACTGGATAGAGCGACGGCCTTCTAAGCCGTAGGCCGCAGGTTCGAGTCCTGCTTGGCGCGCTGCCTATCCTTGAATCTCCAGATGATGGCCTTTCGCGACGTGACGTGCAGACGTGAATCCGTGAGAGGCCTTTGTTTCGTCGGAACGCTTCATCGCGTCGTCGTGCTCGCCTCGCTTCCGAACAGACGGATCCCGGTGCCATGTCGCCTCCCGCTGCCCTCCTCTGCACTGCCCTGCTCGCCGGGTTCTGGGCCATCGAGCGCAAGGCCTTTCTCCAGGCCATGCTCTCGCGTCCGGTGGTCGTCGGGACGTGCCTCGGCCTCGTCTGGGGAATGCCGTGGCTCGGGCTCGCCATCGGGAGCGTCGTGGAGCTGTTCTTCCTCGGTGCGGTCAACATCGGCGCCTCGCTGCCGGGCAATGAGCTGTGGGCCTGCCTGACTGCCTTGTCGTTCGCCGCGGGCCTCTCGACCTCTTCCGGGGATGTGGGCGCGCCGCTGACTGGGCCTGCCACCCTGGTCCTGGCCCTCGCGGTGGGCATGCCGATGTCGCTCGTGGGTCGGCACTTCGACGAGGTGCAGGAGTGCCTCAACGTGCGCATCGGCGAGCGGGCTGCCGCCGATCTGATGCACGGCAAGCTCGACACGGCGGTGCGGCTGGGCATCGTCGGCTTCCGGCTCTCGGCCACGCTCGCTGTCGCGGCGAGCCTGCTGTTCTGGGGCGTGGGCTGGGGCGCTGGAAAGCTCGTCGCGTCTCTGGATCTGGCCCTCTCCCTCTCCGCCCAGACGCTCGCTGCTCTGGAGCGCGGCTTTGGCTTTGCCGCCCTGGGCATGGGCCTGGCCGCGACGGCCGTGGCGCTCGCCACGCTCAACGATGCCAGACGCTCCCTCCTCATCGCGCTGCTCGCCGCGCTCATCTGTCTCGCGCTTTGGAGCGTCCTGAATCTGAACGTGGCCGGGAGCGGGCAGGGGAGTGCGCCATGAGCCAGCGGCCCACCCCCCAACCCGCGAAGGAAAGCACGCCTCACCTGCCGCGCCTCCTGTTGCTGCGGGTCTTCGTTCGGACCTTTTGGCTACAGGTGGCGTGGAACCCGACCGGGATGCAGAATCTCGGGATGGTCCATGCCCTGTGGCCCGCACTCGAAGCGCTCTACCCAGACCCGGCCGAGCGGCGGCAGGCCGTCGAGCGGCACGTGACCGCCTTCAACACGCACCCCTACCTCGCGGCCGCCATCATCGGCGGCGTGCTCCACCACGAGGCGCGCATCGCGCGCGGGCAAGAGCCACCCGAGCGGGCCACGGCCTTCAAGGCGTTCCTGATGGGGCCTTTGGCCGCGCTGGGCGACGGCTTCTTCTGGTGTTCGCTGCGGCCTGCGTTTGGCGCGCTCGCCGTGCTCCTCACCTTCGCGATTGGCCTGTGGAGCGTGCCCGTGGCGCTCCTCGCCTACAACGCCATTCACCTGTGGGTGCGCGCGCGCCTGTTCCTGGCCGGGCTGAGAGAGGGGGACGCCGTGCTCGACGAAATCGCGCGCTGGCGTTTTTCCGAGCGACGCCTGCCCCTGCGCTGCCTGAGCGCGGCCTGCCTCGGCGCCTCAGGGATGCTGCTCTGCCTGTGCGCTCCCAAGATCGGCGCACGCCTGAGCGGCATCACCGCCTCCTCGGCTGCGGCGTTCACGCGCCTCGACTGGAGTGCCGTCTGGCCCTGGCTCCTGGGCGCGCTCATCCTTCAGGTCACGGTCGTGTTCCTGGAGCGCAGGCACCTGAACCCCTACGTTCTCCTCCTTGGCGCGGCCCTGCTCGCCTTCGGCGCTGGTGCCCTCGGCTGAACTCGAGAACTCGACCACTCCACGAAATCACCTAGATTCAGCCGATCTCGTGATCCTCTTCCTTGCCGACCGACCCTTCGTCCAAAATTTTAGACAGGCGTCTAGAAATCCGACATCCAATTCAGGAGCACTTCGTGTCCTTCAGAGCACAGGGAAGTTTCCTCGTCGTCAACACGCTGGGGCTGCATGCCCGGGCAGCGGCGCAGCTCGTCAAGCTCTCCAGTCGATTCAACTGCGACGTCTTTTTGGTGAAGGACGATCAAGAGGTGAACGGCAAGAGCATCATGGGCGTCCTCATGTTGGCGGCTGCCAAAGGCGCCATCGTGAACGTCCGCACCGAGGGAGAAGATGCCCTCGCTGCGCTGGCCGCCATCGGCCAGCTCTTCCAAGACGGCTTTGGCGAAGATCGATGAGAAGCGCTGAAATTCACTGAGATTCGAGGCTGTTCGTTCGCGCTGCCTGGCCCCCCCCTCGACCAGGGGGCTTGTGAAGCCGTCTCCGTTGTCTCACGAAGCGCAGCGCGCAGACGCTAACGGCACACGAGGCCACACAACGCCTTCATGGAGATGGGCTGGATGACAGGGACAGGCACGCAGGCAGCGGTCACTTTTCGGGGCGTCGGCGCTTCACCCGGCATGGTCCTGGGCAGTGCCTACACCCTCGATCGAGCGCGGGTGAGCGCTCCGATGCGCCATCTGTCGGGTGGCCCCACCGAGGTGCAGGCCGAGAAGGCTCGGCTCAAGTCGGCCGTTGCGCTGGCGACCGAGCAGCTCGACCGCCTCCACAGGCGATTCGATCCGAGGAGCGACCAGGCGCTCATCCTCGAAACCCACCTGCTCATGCTCAAGGACCCGATGTTCCTGGGCGAGGCGCTACGCCTCATCGAGCAGGAGGCTATCAACGCCGAGTGGGTGGTCTGTCGGCTGGTGGCACGCTTCAAGAGCGCCTTCACCGACATGGAGAATGACTACTTCCGCGAGCGCTACGCCGACATCGAATACATCGGCGAGCGCGTCCTTCGGAACCTGCTCGGTTACCGCGACGATCTCGAGCTCGACGGCGACGACATCCCGTCAGGCAGCGTCGTCGTTGCCCGCGATTTGAGCCCTGCCGATGTGGCAGTGCTGCTGCGCAAGAGCGGGGTCGAGGGCATCGTCACCGACATGGGCGCGAAGACCTCACACGTCGCGATCCTGGCGCGCGCCCGCGGCCTACCGTGCGTGGTCGGCGCGGCGAACCTCAGCAACGCCGTGCACCGCGGGGATCTCATCGCGCTCGACGGGCAGCAAGGGAGTGTCACGCTCCATCCTTCGCCAGAGGACATCGAGCGCTTCCAGGAGCAGCGGCATCGCTACCTGGCCTTTGGCCAATCCCTGAACGCCCTGAAAGAGTTGCCCGCCTGCTCCGAGGACGGCGTTCGCGTCCAGCTGATGGGCAACACGGAGCACATCGATCACCTGTCCTCGTTGCTCGATCACGGCGCGGAGGGCATCGGGCTATTCAGGACGGAGCTGTTGTTCCTCGATCGTCAGGAGCTGCCGGACGAAGAAGAACACTTCGAGATCTACCGCGCGGCGATCGAGGCGCTCGATGGCCGCCCCGCCACCTTTCGGACGCTCGACCTGGGCTCGGACAAGATGCCGAGTGCGTCGGCTGCTCTCACGGAGCGCGAGCCCAACCCTGCGCTGGGCCTGCGCGGGCTGCGCTACTGCCTACGCCACCGCGACGTCTTCATCCCGCAGCTCAAGGCCCTGCTGCGCGCGGCGTGTCATGGGCCGATGCGCATCCTGTTTCCAATGATCAGCTCGATCGATGAGCTGATCGTCGGCAAGGAGTGCATCGCCGAGGCGCGCGCGCAGCTCGAAGCCGAGGGCAAGCCCTTCTGCGCGGACATCCCCGTGGGCGCCATGATCGAGACCCCGGCCGCGGCCTGGAGCGCAGACAAGCTGGCGCGCGCCTGCGACTTCTTCTCGATCGGCACGAACGACCTCATCCAATACGTCCTGGCCTTCGACCGCCAGAACCACCAGGTCGCCCACCTCTATCAGCCGATGCACGTGGCCGTGGTCCGCGCGCTGGAGTTCGTCGTCCAATCGGCCCACGCTGCCGGGATCCCGGTCGCGGTGTGTGGCGAGATGGCGGGCGACCCACTCTACACCTTCCTTCTGCTCGGGATCGGCTTCGACGAGCTGTCGATGGTCGGCGCGCAGATCCCGCTCGTGAAGCGGCTCATCCGGGCAGCCCGCGCCCAGGAGGCGCGCGACTTCCTCGACCAGGTCAAAGGCTGCGACAGCGTGGAGCAGTGCGAGCTTCTCGTGCAGGAGGAGATGGCGCGCCGCTTCGGCAAGTGGCTCGACTACTGATGGCGCTGAGGGGGCGGCGCGGCGCCGGGATGGAGCGATTCGGTGGGCTCGTCTCGACGTTCGAGCTTTCGAGCGGCGATTCTGAAGCAGGTGGCGTGGGTGGCCTCAGCCAACCCATCGCTTGCTGCACGCGAACCTCCATCCACGGCAGTCGAATCCTGCTCTTCCCGCTCTCTGCAGCCTCCTGGGCCACCTTCCTCTGAGAAGGAGGCTTTCGTCTCCTCTCCTCTCTCCAGAAAGGAGCTCCCGTCCATGCCTTGCTCCCTCGACTCCCTCCGCGCCTTCCTCGACGACATCCTGCGTGTCAGGGAGTTCTCCGACGAGCCGAATGCCCTCAACGGCCTCCAGGTCGACGCGACGGCAGGCGCTGATCAAGCAGCGGAGATCGCGACCGTCGCGCTGAGCGTGGACGCGGCCGAGGCGGTCATCGACGAGGCCATCGCGCTGAAGGCAGATCTGCTGCTCGTTCACCACGGCCTGTTCTGGGGAGGACTTCGCCCGCTCGTGGGATCGTTCGGCCGCAAGCTGCGCAAGTGCTTCGGCGCGCGTCTGAGCGTGTATTCGGCGCACCTGCCGCTCGATGTGCACCCGACCCTAGGCAACAACGCCTGCCTGGCGCGCGCGCTCGACTTTCCGGTCGCCGGTCCATTTGGCAACTACCGCGGCATCGACGTCGGTCTGGAGGTCGTGTGCGACGTGTCGCCCGAAGAGCTCAGCGCGCTGTGTGCCAGTGTCTTGGGGACCGAGGTCCGGCTCTATGGCAAGGGCCCTCGCCGCGTCCGGCGGCTCGGCATCGTCTCGGGTGGCGGCGGCAGCTGTCTGAAGCAGGCGGCAGCGCAGGGCCTCGACGCAATGCTTACGGGTGAGAGTGCTCACCACACCGTGATCGACGCCGAAGAGGCAGGGATCTATCTCCTCCTCGGCGGGCACTACCGGACCGAGACGTTCGGGGTGCGCGCACTCGGCGACCTGATCGGCGCGCAGTTCGGGATCGACGTGCGGTTCATCGGCCACGACACCGGGCTGTGATGCTGGCCTTGGGACGCCACTGGCGCAGAGCCTCTGAGCCAAAAAAAAAGCGTCAACGCGTCGGAACATCCTCCAACCTCCCGAAATGATTTGGGTTTTCCCTCAAGAGAGCCGCCTCTGCGCCGAGTCGAGTGTCAGACCCGTGTGAGACGATTGGTATGGGGGACTTTTGCCCCCCCAGGGGGAGTTCGGGCCGTTCGCGGAAATGTCAGACCCATGTGTTCTGCTGGTCGATCGACCGTGGTTTTGATCGACCGTGGTTTCGGCTGGCAGCGACTCCTGGTGACGTCGGTTGGGGGCCTAGGGTCATCGAGTTCTATTTTTGAGGACGAATCGGAACGGCTAGCCGTGCCTCGCGCCCTGCGATCGTCATTCGACGAAGAATGTCTCGAACGATCCGCGAGCCCTTCTCGCTTCTCACGAGAGAAGGCCAAGGCGCAGCGACGGAAGAGAGGGGAAGGCGGGAGGGGGGCGAGGCCTTGTGTCGTTCTTGAATGCCTGCACGTTCGCCATGGACCGAGTGGCCAGGTCCACCGCTGGGCGGCAGGAGAGGGAACAACGCCCTGCCGCGCTCGTCGAACAGGCGCGCTCGTCCTCCACGAGGCTCAGGCATCGTCCAATCGGTGGATGACGACGCCGTCGGCTGCCCACTCGATGGCGAGGCCCAATTCGTCGGTCAGGCAGTCATCGCCTGTCGCGTCTGTCACCACGTAGCGCACGCCGATCTCGCGCAGCCATGCGCGCCCCGCATCGCGTGACAGAGCGCATCGCTTGCGATCTCGGAAAAAGCGCGCGGCGAAGCCTGCCAACCCATCGTCCGATGTGACGAACGGCGCTGTCAGGCGAGAGCGCGCCACGTCAGGTCCTTCCCAGTCGAGGCGGATGCCAGCACTCCCGGTGCGCTCCGCATAACGGACCTCGATCGCGTGCTTGCCCTGCGAGAGATCGACCTCGCCACGCCGCTCGCGCATCACGTGTGTGCCGCCGTTGTTCACGACGCTTCGCCCGTCGATCGAGAGGTGCGCGCCATCGTCGCTCGCCAGGAAAAAACGCCATCGACCCGAGGCTGGCACATCGAGCGTCCCCTGCCACTGCGCGCTGAAATGGTCTGTCGGCACAGATGGATCGGGTGAGCCCTTGCCCCAGTCGAAGTCGATGGCCGTGTCCACGCGCGTCAGCGCGCTCTCGGGCCGCCGCTGCCCGGCGCTGAGGCCTTTCACGATGGGCAGCGCGCGATACCAATCTTCGAGCCGCGCTGGGACGCGCGTCAGGTTGCCGCCCGTCATCGGCTTTTGGTGCAGCAGGCCGTGCCACATCATCCGGTAGTGGCCGCTCAGATCGAGCACGGCGAACGTCTCGTCTGACTCGGCCCAGGTGAGCATGGGCGCGGGCGTTGTCAGGCGGGTCAGCGTGAAGGGCCTGGGCGCGTATTCGATGAGCAGGATTGCCGTCGGGATGAGGAGCGCGACCCATCGCAGCGCGGGCCGACGCGCCAAACGCTCTCTGAGTCGGGCGATCCCCAGCGATGCCGCGACGACGAGGCCCAAATACATGACGTAGCCAAGTCGGACGGGCACGCCCATGAACTCGATCTGCGGCAGGAGCTTCGTGAGCAGCGCATAGGGGAGCTCGATCTCATCGAAGAGCTTGCCGCCGACGTGGAGCGATGGGCCGAGGGCGAGCACGGCGCCGACAGCGGCCATGGCGAGGTAGGTCCTCGCCCGCGTGCCTGCCCGGCCACGCAGGAGGAGCGCCGCGAGGAGCGCGCCGACGAGGAGTGTGTAGCCCGCGTAGAGTGCGATCTCGGCGCGGTTGCCTGTCCAGCGACGCGCGACCTCTCCAAAGGTGGGTTGGAGCCGCTGGATCAGGTTGGGGATGAAGAACGATTGAAGGTCGCCCGAGAACGTGATCGCGTCGTGTGCGCCAGCAATGGGCTCCAGGCCGCGCTCGTGGAGCACGGCAAACGCGAGTGGCCCGGCCATGCTCAGGACAACGGCGGCCAGCGCGAGCGCCTGCCTCACGAAGCGCGCGCTGATGAAGCTCTGTCGATGGCGCAGCGCCGCGTGGGCAAAGAGGACCGGCGTCAAGACTATCGCGTAGAGCAGGTGGTAGAAGCTCGCGAGCGTGGCCAGGGAGAGGAAGAGACCGCCCAGGATTGGGTCAGCGCGCCGGGCGCGGCCCTCCAGCATTCGGTGCAGGTGGACGAGGTAGAGCGGGACCCAGCCCATGGCGAGCAAGTGCATGTGACCCGCGGCATGGGCGAAATGGTAGGGCACGGCGGTGAAGACGAGCCCGGCGCACAGGGCCACGCCGCGATCGCCCGTGAGCTCGCGGACGAGGCGGTAGGCGCCAAAGGCCGTCAGCCAAAAGGCGAACAGCACCCCCGCGTTCCAGACACCCACGGGCGACAGCACGTGCCAGAGCGGCAGCGTCAGGATGGCCGTTGGCAAGTCGAACGTCATGAAGACGAGCGAGGCGCCGTGCGGGAAATAGACGCGGTCTGTCGTGAACGGGCTCTGGAGCGCGTGCAGGGCGTCGTGCAGCACGCGCCACGACCAGAGCGTCTGGAGTGGATCGCCCGCGTCACCGCCCAAGAGTGAGGTGAAGTTCGCAGTGAGTGGCCAGGTCGCGGCTATCGCGGTGAGCGCACAGAACAGGGCAGCGCAGAGCTCTTTGGACGCCTCACTGGCAGGCCAGCGACGCGCTTCTGGTTCGACAGGGTTGCCCGAGGCACTCTCCGTTGACGTCGCAGAATCTGGGGGAACCGACAGGACATGGGGCGCGGTAGGCGTGTCGAGCATGGCGGCGCGGACTAGCGCCATTCGAGCGCTGCCCGCAACCCAGCCTCGATGTCAGCGAGGGCAGGAGATTGAGAGAGGGGCAGAAAGGTCCTCGATACGCGCCCTCGCCCCGCCGCTGTGCGCAGGGCAATCGAGTTCTAACGATCCACCCCGCAACTCCCTCTAGCGGCTTTGCCGAGCTCCCTCTCGGTGAGGGGGACATCTCCCAAAGCCTCCCTCTTTTGAGGGAGGTGGCGCACCGCTTGAGGGCGTGGTCGTGTCGAATCTTTTGGGAAGGCGACCGCCCCACCGCTGCGCGTCGGTCCTCTTGAGAGGGATTTTTTGTGCTGTTGCTCTGGGGAAATGGCCTCTCGAACTGATCCGAGCGCTCTTTCCTCGCAAAGTTTGCAGGAGAGGGCCGACGAGCAGCGGCAGGGCAAGGGCACGCCAGATGGCCAATCACCTTCACTTGGCCCGGCTTGCGACCACTCCGGGGCCTTGCGCTCCCTGTTGGGCGTCAAGCGATTTTTCTCATGATTGACAACCTGTGGAAAATCTATGGATTCAGAAAAAGACGAGTTATTTCGATGGGTTATGATTTTTAGGGTGTGGATTATTTCGGTTGACAAGGGTTTGGCAGCGACCGGTTTCGAGCCAGGATCGAGCCTTCGCTGACCCTTCCAGGAGCGATTCAAGCTTCTCGACGAGGACCCGCTTGGCCGCGAACCGAGCTCCGAGTCCGAAGGCGTTTTCTAAGGGCTTATCCATCAATTATCCCGTCGCCTCACTTGTCCGTGAAACGCCAGGCCTCGTTGCTTCCCTCTTCACTTCCGTCTGGAAGCGCCCGCCTCGCGCCTCGTCTGGCATTCCCCGTCCTGCGCGGTGCAAAGGTCCTAATTGAGAGGGAAGTCCTAAGCTCAGGCTCGGACAGCGGCTTGGAGGCAGTTCGGCGAACGAAGCGGCCCAAAGGCAGAGCCGATCTTCCAGAAGAGCAGATGGGTCTGACATTTCTGGGAACGGGCCAGAATCCCTCTTGGGGGGCAAAAACCCCCCATCCCGATCCTCTCACATGGGACTGACATCCGACCTATGGCACTCATGGAGATCTTCGAAAAAACGCATGTGATTTCAATGAGTTAGGCTGATTTTGCATTTGCGCTGGATTTTTTGTTTCACCCCAAAGAGCTCCAGAGCGGTCGAGTTCTCGATTTTGGGGCGAGGATGTCGCGAGATGCTCGTCCAGCGCGCCTCCTCTTCCAAACGATGGGCCTCCAGGCGGTCCGCCACTGTCATCCCAGACGCTTGGCACAGGGCCAGCCCGTCAGAAGCCGATGGCCGTGTCAGAGCCCACTTCGCCCACATCCAGCAATCGGCGCGCGCCGAACTCTCGGGTTCACCTATGGGAAGTCGGGTGCCTCCTCACCTCGCCTCGATGGCGCGAGCGAGCGCCTGCCGGGCCTTGTCCCAATGCTCGGGCGATCGCTGAATCTGCCAAGGGCTGGGGACGAGGGCTTGGATGAAGGCGCGGGCTGCGCGCCGCAGGCCGAGTCCTTGGGCAAGGGCGAGGTATTCGAAGTCCTCGAGTCCATCGCGCAGGTGCTTGAGGCGGAGCGATTCGATGGGCATGTGCGCCGCGCTGCCAAGGCGCTGCGGCGTCCCTGGATAGAAGAGCGTTCCATCGCCATTGCCATGGAAGCGCAGGACATCGCGCCAGGGGTCGGTCTTGGTCCTGTGCCCTTCGACCTCGATCGGGTGCCAGGCCTCGACGGTGTTGAAATAGATCTCGCCGTCGATGCCGTGCGCAAAGGCGAGCGCGCCCATGCTTCGGTTCAGCGCCGCGTCGTGGTCGATCATGTAGGAGGGCCATCCCTCGAAGTAGGCCTGCTGTGCCTGGGGCAGTCCGCCCGCGTCGGCGCAGCCATGGCTGCCACACGATTGATACCACCACAGGCGCGCCCCCTCTTTCCGAGGGCCCGCGTAGCGTTCGGGGGCGAGGATCGCTGGGCAATAGCCATCCCCTGGGCGCTCGAAGAGGCAGTTGAGATTGGCCGCCCAGATGTCGATGGCGCCGTCGAGCTGTGGATGGAGTGCGTGCGCCACGAGCACGCGCAGGCCTGGCGCGGCAGCGCGCACGAGGCGCGCACGGCGGGCAATGTCGGGCAGGTCCGCCTCGCGGGGTTCGTCCGCCACATAGAAGAACGCCTGATCGAGCCAGCCGCGCTGCCGCAGGTGCTCCGCGTAGAGTCGGAAATAGGCGCGCACGGCGGCCTCATCTCCCCTCAGGGCTGGATGGAGGCGCACATCGAAGCTGGTCGCGCGGGCACCAGAGGGCAGGAGCGTGCCGTCGAGCAGGGGCGCGAGCTCGGCGTCATGCGCCGTGAAGTCGAGGCGGAGAGGATCGCGTGACACGAGGGCAGGCGGCTCCATGGAGAGGCCATGCAGCGACACGCGGTGGCGCAGGGCCGCGGCCGCATAGCGCTGGGTCAGCGCGGCCTGGACAGGAGGAGCCTCCTCGGCGAGGCCATGCTGATGCGCGGCACTGATGCTCGAGAAGCCGAACGAGGTGGCGAACGTCGAGGTTGCGGGCAGGGCAAAGGCGTGGACGCGTAGCTCGATGGGCAGGCGGAAGTGGGCTGGCTCGCCATCTGGCCGCCGCGCGCTGAGATCGAGGTGGACGCGGCGCGCGCCTGGCTTGGCCGCGTTTGGGACGCACAGCTCGACATAGAGGAGCGTTGGCTCGCCGGGCTGGGCTGGCTGGAGGAACGCCGGGACGCGCTGCCCCGTTGCTGGATCGCGCTCTGGGATCAGTGGGTCTGGCCAGCGGCCAACGCGGCCTTCGGCGTTCGAGGGCACCTGGATCTCGATGAAGTCGAGGCGAAAGAGCGCGAGCGCCACGCTCTCATCGGTGCCCACGTCTGACGTCACGTCGATGAGGCGCGCGCCAGGGATCAGGGCGATCTGGGCACCCTCACATTCGCCTCTGGCCGCGCTGAGCGAGAGCTTCGGAAGGCTCGGCGGCAGCCGATCGCCTGCGGGTGCCTTGTGTAGGGCGCTCAGGAGCACGAGCCAGTCTGGAGGGGGCGGAGCGCCGCTGGTTCGCGCGGCCGCGAGCGCCAGCGAAGCGGTGAGCGCGATCGCACTCAGGAGACAGCAGGACAGGTGCCCGATTCTTCTCTGCGACACGCGCGCTTCGCCTCCCTCACATCCAACGATCCGCACATCTTCTCCGACGGTCCGGCGCCATGTTGCGGCGGCGCGGCCAGGGAGGAGAGCTCTCTGGATGGGGTGGCATCGGCGAGGAAGCTACTCTCAGAGATGGCCAAGCCGTTTGAGCGCGGCTTCGAGTGCGGAGAGGAAGGCTTTGAAGGAAGGAACGCCGCACAAGGGGGAAAAGTCTTGGATGAGCTCCGCTGTGCGCGCACGCCTGATTCCGAATTCCTGCCGGAGCTTCTTCAAGCGTCTTCCCTGATATTCAGAGGCGACGCAGAGCGCAGTCTTCAAGGTTTCTTTGGGATCAGATTCCTGTTCAACGCGCTTGGGCTTCGGCAGAGACAGTCCGACCTTGCCATTGGGATTATCGCTTGCGCATCGAATCGCTGACTCGTCGTGCAGCAACCAGGCTTCGGTCATCCGAACTGGAACGATCGCGACGTAGTGCTCGATAACATCGGACACCTTTTTGCGAATCTCCTCCACGCGCTCTTCAAGGGATGCGACCTCTGCATCCCGATGAATGAGCAGCAATTCGGCGGGATAGAGTTCAAGAGCCCGCTTTGCGCATGCGGCTAAATCTGAAACTGGTGGTGGCGAGGGTAGGATTCTCAAATCTGCCCATTGCGCGGATTCAACCGGCACAGCCATTTCCATCAGCGCCCAGCGAATCGGATACAAAAGTGCGCGGTCAGAAGAGCCGTCGCTAAGCACTGTGTAGCGAAGAAGCCCGCTCATGGCTTGGCTCCGACGAAAGGCAGATCGAGCTGCACTATCTCGAAGGCAGTCCGAGGTCGCCGGTTGCCGATACTGGCTTGCGGTGGCTCCGTGTTTGGCTGTCGATGGTCGTCGATGCAGTCTTGCTCTGGGGCTATCGATCCCAGGTAGTCGATGAGGGTGCCCTTGCTGACAGCGGTTTTGGTGGTCTCGGAGTTGATTCTCCATGTGTCCTGACAAGGCCGCAGGACGAGCGCGCGCTGGCTACCAGCCCTCATGCCCGGAGGATCTCGGTGGTCGGCAAAGAGTAAATCCTCTGGATCGGTCTGCGCGACGACGACGGGCGAGTGCGTGCTGATGATGACCTGCTGGAGACGGTTGCCGTCGCCGATTGGCTCACCGTGGTCGGTCACCATCTCCTTCAGGAGCTTCACCATCACGCCCATTCGCTCTGGATGAATGCCGTTCTCTGGCTCTTCGAGACAAAAAACGCCGGTCGCCTCAGGGTCCTGTTCGAGGACACTGAGCGCGATGAAGCGCAATGTCCCGTCAGAGAGCGCCGCAGCCGGGAATTCCTGGCCCGTGGTGTCGGTGAGGACGAGTTGAAGCGCTCGGCGCGTGTCATCGCGGACGACGCGAACGTCGCGCACGCCATCGACGAGCTGAGCGAGTCGGTTCGAGATCTCGGCGAGGACGCGGTCACCATCAGGACCTGAGGCAAGGCGATGAAGCGTGGCCGGAAGGTGCTGGCCCTCAGCGGTCAATGATGACGGCGCATGGAACTCATCCGAGACGCGCAGCGACGACGGTTCGAGTTGGAGGAGGCGCCACGAGCGCATCTCGGTTCGAACCAAGACCGCCGTTCGGGCTTCCTCTGCATGGTTCGCTGCGGAGAGAACGGTGCGCGGCAGCGTGCTGGCCAGGAAGTCGGTGGGGCGTCCACCTCCGCGTTTGGACTTGAGATCGTCGCGCATCTTATCGGCGCTAAGCCGAATGAGCCGACCCCGCCCTTCGTCCCTCGTGTCGATATAGGCAGAGGTTCGCTTAGACTTCACAATCGCTGAATTCAGCCATTCTTTAGAAGGCCTGAAGCCCAATCGCCTGCGGGCCTCGCCAAAGGGGACGTATTTGAGCTCTTCTCGTCGGAGCTCTATTCGCTCTTGAGCAGCCTCGCGCATCAGCTCGAGCTCAAGGCGATATGTAAGGAACGTGTGGCTCGCCTCAGCGCTCTGATGGAAATCGTCCTTGCCGCGCTTTGGAACAATGAGATCGCACTCGAAGGTCATTAGGCCAGTTCCGCCTGCGGTGAAAAGACGCGCGGGATCCTCACCTCCGCGAATTTCTCCTGCCGCCTCGACGAAGGAGTGATCTGCCAACAGCGCCAGAAACCGGATCGCGTCGAAGAGGTTGGATTTCCCGACCCCGTTGTAGCCAGCGATGCAGGTGAACGGGCCGAACCGGACTTCGGTTTCGACCAGGTTCTTGAAGCCCGTGACTTTGAATCGTGTGAGCACGAGAGTTCCTTTTAGCTTGGAAACGGTGGTGCACCTTCAGGTGTTCAGGTGCCAAAGCGGCGGGCGGCTTATCGCATCTGGTTGAGAGTGGTGAATGCGAAGAAATGCGTGTGGAGAGATGTAACGGATGAGGTCGCTGCCGAAAATTCTCCTCTCGACTGCCATCGTCCCGCGCTTCAGCCCGCTTGCTTCCCCCTGCTACGTGCGCACCTTTTGATTGGTGTCTGGCGGTGGCCTCTGATGGCTGATGGCTGGGGCCCGCTGGATGGGTCTGAGTGAGGGGAGGGGAGAGCCCGTGCGCTTCGCGGTGGTGACAGCGTTTCCAGAGTCGGATTGGCACAGCGCCCGGCTCATTGCCGCGCTGTCCGACAAGGGCGAGGCGCTCGTCGTCGATCCCGCGCGCCTGGGCTCGGAGATCGACGGTTCGGCGCTTCGCCTCGATGATGGCCAGGATGATCGCGGGCTGGAGTGCGATGCCTTTCTGCTCGCCCGCGGCGTGTCACCAGACGGCGACGCGGACGCGCAGCTCACGATCTACCGCTCGCTCGAAGCCGCTGGCGCGCTCGTCCTCAATCGTGTCGAGGCGCTCTTGGACGCGCGTGACAAGTTTCGGACGAGCCTTCTGCTGGCCTTTGCTGGCATTGCCACGCCTCGCGCGGCGCTCGTTCAATCGTCGGCGCAGGCGTTCGCCTTTCTGCGTGAAAACCCAGACGCGGTGCTCAAACCGCTCGCGGGCTCACTCGGCGATGGGGTGGAGCGTGTCGCCTCGGATCGCGACGCGGCGAGCGCGCGCATCAGCGCTCGGCTGGCGAGGGAGGGTGCGCTCTACCTTCAGGCCTGGGTGCCCAACGATGGCTGCGATCTGCGCGTCTTCGTGGTGGGGGGCCAGGTCGTGGGCGCGGTCGAGCGCGTGGCGCAGGCAGGGGACTTTCGGACGAACATGGCGCGTGGGGCACAGGCGCGGCCTGTCGCGCTCGAGCCAGAGGTCAGGGCGCTGGCCTCGCGCGCAGCGCTCGCGCTGGGGCTGGACTACACTGGGATCGACATCATCGAGGGGCCCGCCGGACCACAGGTCATCGAGGTCAACGGCAACCCAGCGTTCGACATGATCTTTCACGCCACGGGCGAGGACATGGCCCGGGCCGTGGCCGACCACGTGGCGCGCCGGGTCCAGGCGCGGAGACGGCGACGTGAGGGCGGCCCTCCGGCGCGATGGTAAGCGCTCGTCAGAGGGCACGTCAGGAGTCGTCGGGAATCTGGAGACGATACCGTGGCGCAAGGAGCGCCGCGGGCGCGGGAAGGCGAGGAGGAAAACGCGATGGCGAACGACAAAGACCGCAAGGGCAGCATGACCGTGGCCGAGGCAGGCCGGAAGGGCGGGGAGACGGTGCGCGACGAGCGTGGCCGTGAGTTCTACGAGGAGATCGGCAAGAAGGGCGGGGAGACGGTCAAGGCTGAGCGCGGTCGCGAGTTCTACGAGGAGATCGGCAAGAAGGGCGGGGAGACGGTGCGCGACGAGCGCGGCCGTGGTTTCTACGAGGAGATCGGTAAAAAGGGCGGCGAGACGGTCAAGGCCGAGCGCGGCCCGCAGTTCTATGAGGAGATCGGCAAGAAGGGTGGGCAGAAGGTCCGCGAGTTGATCGAAGAGGGAAAGCGCGTGGCCCAGGGCGATCTCAAGAAGGACGAGGACTAGGGCGTGTCCTCGAATTCGGAATGAGCCTGGCGAAGGACGACGAATGACAGGCGAGGCGCGAGGAAGGAGCTTGCTGACGCAAGTGACCGACGAAGCAACGATGCCTGGCTTTTCACGGACCAACCCGGCGACGAGAGAATTTGAGGAGAAGCTCTAGGGTCGACTGTTCTCGACTTCAGAGCGAACTGCGCTGACGAAGAAGCCCCCCTCGCCGCATGGGCGAAGGGGGCTTCTGTCATTTGGTGCGCGACTTCGGGAGCGGTAGGCGTGGTTTGGGATTCGGCGCGTGGCGCGGATCGACTTGCGCGTCCAGGTCACTTCAATCAGAGGCCTGCACGTCGAGGCTGATGTCCACCGAGCCTGCCGAGTGGGTGATCGCCCCCATCGAGATGACGGTGACGCCCGTCTCGGCGACCGCGCGCAACCGGTCCGTGCGGATGCCGCCCGACGCCTCGGTCAGGGCGCGGCCATCGATGTGCCGAACGGCGGCGCACATCGCGTCCAGGTCCATGTTGTCGAGCATCAGCACGTCGGCACCAGCGGCCAGGGCCTCCTCGACCTGCGCCATGCTCTCGACCTCGACCTCGATGCGCAGGAGGTGATGGGTCGCCGCGCGCGTCCTGCGGATCGTCTCTGCGATCGAGCCGACGGCCTCGATGTGGTTGTCCTTGATGAGCACGCCATCGAAGAGGCCAAAGCGGTGGTTGTGGCCCCCGCCCGTGCGCACGGCCGCCTTTTCGAGCGCGCGCCAGCCCGGCGTGGTCTTGCGCGTGTCGAGTAGCTGGCAGCCCGTACCATCGAGCGCTTCGACCGCGCGCCGCGTGGCCGTGGCAATGCCCGATAGGCGCTGTAGGAAGTTGAGGGCCGTGCGCTCGCCAGTGAGGAGCGCGCGGTAGGGCCCCTCGATCGTGGCAAAGCGCTGGCCTGCGGCAACGGCGTCGCCCTCCTTCACATGGCAGGTCAGAAGGCAGCGCGCGTCGAGCCGATCGAAGACGCGCTTGGCAATGTCGAGCCCGGCCACGACGAGCGGCGCCTTGGCCAGGAAGCACGCTCTTCCCCGCGCTTGGGCGCCGATGGTCGCGTTCGTGGTGATGTCTCCGGCGCTGCCCAGATCTTCGTCCAGCGCCAGCTCGATGAGTCGGTCGATGCTGTCCATGTCGGACTCCTTCGTTTCGACAAGGAAAGAGGCCCCGCCAGACGGAATCGGGCGAGGCCTCCTTGGATTGAACTGAATTGGATTGGATT
>JAISIF010000018.1 GCA_031262165.1 Myxococcales bacterium
TCGACCTGGATGAACTCCTGCTGGTTGTATTTTTTGCCGCCCCTCGGGGTGACGTTCGCGCGAGTGCCCTCGACGATCTTGAGCAGCGCCTGCTGCACGCCCTCGCCGCCCACGTCGCGCGTCGAGGAGGGTGAGTCGCCCTTGCGCGAGATCTTGTCGATCTCGTCGATGTAGATGATGCCGCGGCTACACTTCTCCACGTCGTAGTCGGCGTTGTGCAGGAGGTTCTGCACGATGTTCTCGACGTCCTCGCCAACGTAGCCAGCCTCAGTCAGGCTCGTGGCGTCAGCGATGGTGAACGGGACATTGAGGAAGCGCGCGAGCGACTGGGCCAGCAGCGTCTTGCCCGAACCCGTCGGTCCGATGAGCAGGACGTTCGACTTGGACAACTCGACCTCTTCGGATCGACCGGGCTGCGACGACGATGATCCGGGTGACGCTGGCGGCGCCATGCCAGGGCGGGCCTTCTGCCGGTCGCGCGGACGCTTCTGATAGATGCGCTTGTAGTGGTTGTAGACGGCGACGGCGAGGACCCGCTTGGCGTGGTCCTGCCCGACCACGTAGCCGTCGAGGAAGGACTTGATCTCGGCCGGCGTGGGCAACGTGGGCGGCGGCGAGGGCTCCTCGCTCTCGACCTCGTCATTGAGAATGTCCGTGCAGAGCTTGATGCACTGGTCACAGATATAGACGGTCGGTCCAGCGATGAGCTTACGGACCTCCCGCTGTCCCTTTCCGCAAAAAGAGCAGGATAGGGACGAGTGATGTTCTCCCTTGCGACTCACGCGTTGCCTCCAAAAGATCTGGCGGGGCGGCCTTGCCCTCGCCACGCATTCGGCCTTGAAACTCGAAAGTGCGGCACCCCGATGTCCACGACGCCTGCCTACACCACAGCCAAGCCTTCGAGGGTGCCCTGAAAAGAAGCGCGGCATCATATGCGATCCTACGGACAAGTCCGCTTTTTTTCTGTCCCGCGCCGCTCAGCCCCCCGATGGGAGATGCACCTTTGCCAGCGTGATCTCGAAAAAATCTAAGCGTTTGGCTGCCCTTTCAGAAGTCTTCCCAGGTGAGTGAGCATGACATGGGATATCTACCGTAGGAGTATGGTCCCTCGAAGTAATGGTGTAATCAATTCCAACCCCAGGAAGGAAGAATTGTGAGACATCTAATATAAAAAAGACCTTCAGGTATTCCGAAAAGAATGAAGAAAAACGAAAAGAATGTCTGGGGCAAATTTTAGAAGCCGTATTCATGCCAGGACACGCCCTCTCATCCTGATATAGATGGGCTTCTCTTCAATACACCTCAGTAAGGAGAATATTTTGAGATGCTCTACAGAATTGACGGACGCACAATGGCAAGCGGTTGAACCCGTCGTTAAAGAAGAAGTTGGAAACCATGGAGAGCGAGCGAAATGGAACAAGCGAATTTCAATGAATGTGGTGCTCTATCTGACAAAAATAGGTTGCCAATAGAGAATGATTCCGAAGGATTTTTCTCCCTATCAAACGGTTTGGTCATTTTATAGAAGAGCCAAAAAATCTAGATTATGGACGCGGCTCATGAAGGTATTGGTCAAATTTGATAGAGAAAGGCGAGGAAGAAAAGCCGATCCATCCTTCTCGCTCATTGATTCACAGGGTGTCAAAGCAATGGGCCGCGCCGAAGAGCGGGGATTCGATGGGGGAGGGGAAAGATAAAGGGGAGAAAGCGACGCATTGTGACGGATCTATTGGGAAATATATTGGCTGTGGTTGTTCACGCGGCAAATCTCCATGATACGACGCAGGGTGGAGAAGTATTTCAAAGGCATTGAGTGAATGCCCGAGCCTTTTGGGTGTTTGCGCGGACGTGGGCTATCGGAAAACATTCGAGAATGCCGCAAAGAGCTTAGGACTTATCCCTTCATTAGGATCTTTGCACCGCGCAGGACGGGGAAGGTCAGTCGAGGCGCGAGGAGGGAGCTTCCAGACGGAAGTGAAGAGCGAAGCAACGAAGACTGGCATTTCACGGACAAGTGGGGCGATGGGATAATGAAGGGATAAGTCCTTAGAATTGAAGGTCGAAATATCTGAGCGAATAAAACATGAATTTGAAATATTGCCCAAGCGCTGGCGTGTCGAAGGATTATGAAATCATGACGACTTCAGAGGAGAGCTATGTGGAAAGCTCGTCTATCTCATTTCTCTTGAAACGGTTGTTCAAGGCTTGAATGCAGGTTCTCAGGCTCAAATTGCTATAGACAAATAATCGGCCATTGGATCGAACAGCCTGTAAAATTCTTCTAAAACTTTTAAGGATAATAAAAAATCAATCATGACGTTCTCCCTCGCCACGCCGCATTTCCAGCGGCCGGATGGGGTGCTTCGAGAGGCTCACGAACCGAATGATGAGGACCACTCCCACCGCGGTCAGGCCAGCGCACAGGCCCCACCACAGGCCGGTGACGCCTCGTCCCCCCCAGATGCCGAGGCTCAGGGCCACGGGCAGCCCGATCGCGTAGTGGCCGATCAGGTTCGTCACGAAGGTGAACGTCACATCGCCCGCGCCGCGCAGCACGCCCGCGCCGATGGCCTGGAAGCCGTCCGAGAGCTGGAAGAAGGCGGCAACGGCGAGGAGAGGCGTGGCCAGCGCCAGCACGTCCAGATCGTTCGAGAGCAGCGCGGCGAGCTCTGCTGGCCACAGGAAGAAGCAGAGCGCCGAGAGAGCCATCACGCTGCCGCCGATGCCGAACGCGGTGAAGCCCGCCCGACGCACGGACGACACGCTGAAGGCCCCGACGCCATGCCCCACTCGGACCGACGCGGCAGCGCCGACGCCCACGGCACAGCTGAACGTCATTCCTGCCAGCGTGATGGCGATCTGGTGCGCCGCGAGGTCGCGCGCGCCGAGCCGTCCAGCCAGGAACGTGACGATCACGAAGAAGCCGACCTCGGCCATCATCTGAAGCCCGATGGGCAGCCCGATGCGTGCCGCGCGGTTCAGATCGGGCAGGGCGAGTCGTCGCTGCCAGCGCTCGAAGCCTGCGACGGGGAGCTTGCGCAACTCGGCCACGAGCAGGGCGAGCTGGAGGATGACGCACAGCGTCGAGGCCACGGCAGCGCCTGTGGCACCCAGCGCAGGCATGTCGCCGAAGAGCGGGATGGCCTTCAACCAGGCGGGCAGACCCTCGCCGCCAAAGGCGAGCCACCAGGTGACGGCGATGTTGAGGAGGTTGGCCGCCAGGATCCCCCACACGAGCGCGGCAGTCTTGGCCTTGGCCTGCAGGTAGCTGCGGATGCCGAGGAACAGGAGCAGGGGCACCAGGCCAATGATGCGTACGAGCAGGTAGTGACAGCTCATCTCCGCCACCGCGCGCTCGATACCGAACAAGTGCAGGAAGGGCGAAATCGCGAGAAGCGGGATGGTCAGCACAGCGCCGACGATGAGTGCGAGCCAGACCGACTGCCACAGAAGCACGCGGGCGCGCACCTCGTCGCGCGCGCCGAGCGCCTGCGACATGAGCGGGTCGAAGCCCATCATGATGCCGCTGCCCACCACCGTGACCCCAAAGAAGACCGAGTGGCCCAGGCCCACGGCCGCGAGCGGGACAGCCCCCAGGCGTCCAACGATCGCCGTGTCCACGATGCCAAAGAAGTTCGTCCCGACCTGGACGGCCGCCAGCGGCGCCGCGAGTCGCAGGAGCTGCTTGGCCTCCTGCCTGAAGGTCGGCTCCAGCTTGGGGGTGAGCGGCGCGCGCGGATCGGGCGCGACCGCTGGAACAGTCAGGGATTCACTCATCGTCAACAGATTCCGAATTCAGGAGGGGCTCTGTCCGTGTCGCGTCGGTCGAAGGTGCCCGTCCAAAAAAGTGGCGGTCCTTTAGCCGAAGCGCCGCGCAATACGAGGAGTTTCGCTTCCTTTCGTCGCCCTGTCGCAGCGCTCTCTCCGGCAAAGCGGGCGAGGGAATTCTCCTCGAGGATTGGCGACAAAAATCCCTCTCCCCCTCGTGAGCGAGGGCTGACGCGAAGCGCTGGGAGAGGGCGCGCTGTGACAGGGCACGCTTGCCAAGCCCCTGTCCGCTCTTAGCTTCCCGGCCGTCCGCCTCTCCCCACGAGGCTCTCTCGAAGGGCAAGGCGGCTTTTCCAGAAAGGCAACTCATCCATGCGAACCGACAAATTCACGCTCAAGGCCCAGGAGGCCATCCAAGACAGTCAGGCCATTGCCCGGCGCCGCAACAACCAGAACCTCGAACCCGAGCACCTCTTCGTCGCCCTGCTCGACCAACAGGAGGGCGTGGCCGTGCCGTTGCTCCAGAAGGTCGGCGCCAATCTCCCGCTCTTGCGCCAGCGCGCCGAGGCCGAGCTCGACAAGCTGCCGTGCGTCGAGGGCGGCAGCGCCTACCTCTCGCAGCGCCTGCTCAAGCTCTTCGACGCGGCCGAGGACGAGGCCAAGAAGCTCAAGGACGAATACATCTCGACCGAACACCTGCTCCTCGCCATGGCCGCCGAACGGCGCGGCATCGGCGACATCCTCAAATCCGGTGGCGTCACGCGCGAGCTCTTGCTTGGCGCCCTTCGTCAAATCCGAGGCGACACGCGCGTCACCAGTCAGGACTCCGAGGATCGCTATCGGGCCCTCGACAAATACGCCAAGGACCTCACGGCCCTCGCGCGCGAGGGCAAGCTCGACCCGGTCATCGGCCGCGACGAGGAGATCCGCCGCACCCTTCAGGTCCTCTCGCGCCGCACCAAGAACAACCCGGTGCTCATCGGCGAGCCGGGCGGCGGCAAGACCGCCATCGTCGAGGGCCTGGCGCGCCGCATCGTCGAAGGCGACGTGCCCGAGACGCTCAAGGACAAGCGCCTGCTCTCGCTCGACCTGGGCGCGCTCGTGGCTGGCGCCAAATTCCGCGGCGAGTTCGAAGATCGCCTCAAGTCCGTGCTCCAGGAGGTCTCGCGCTCCGAGGGCCACATCCTCCTCTTCATCGACGAGCTGCACACCGTCGTCGGCGCGGGCGCGGCCGAGGGCGCCATGGACGCGGGCAACATGCTCAAACCCGCCCTCGCGCGCGGCGAGCTGCACTGCATCGGCGCCACGACGCTCGATGAGTATCGAAAGAAGATCGAGAAGGACCCGGCCCTCGAGCGACGCTTTCAACAGGTCTACGTCAGCGAGCCGAGCGTTCCCGACACCATCAGCATCCTGCGCGGCCTGAGGGAGCGCTATGAGCTCCACCACAAGGTCCGCATCCAAGACGCGGCGCTCGTGGCCGCCGCCACGCTCTCGAACCGCTACATCAGCGACCGCTTCCTGCCCGACAAGGCCATCGACCTCGTGGACGAAGCGGCCAGCCGCCTGCGCATCGAGATCGACTCGATGCCCACCGAGCTCGACGAGGTGCGCCGCCGCATCCTCCAGCTCGAGATCGAGCGCGAGGGCCTGCGCAAGGAGACCGATCCGCTCTCAAAGGAGCGCTTCGACAAGGTCGAACGCGAGATCGGCGAGCAGTCCACGCGCTTCGCCGCGCTCAAGGCCCACTGGGACGCCGAGAAGGAGGCCATCCAGGCCATCCACCACACGGTCGAGCTCCTCGAACAGAAGCGCCACGAACAGCAGGTCGCCGAGCGCGAGGGCAATCTCCAGCGCGCTGCCGAGCTGCTCTATGGCGACATCCCCAAGCTCCAGGACGACCTGAAGGCGAACAACGCCCACCTCGCCGAGCTCCAGAGCCAACAGAAGATGCTCAAGGAAGAGGTGGACGCCGAGGACATCGCCGAGGTCGTGGCCAAGTGGACCGGCATCCCCGTCTCCAAGCTCCTGGAGGCCGAGCTCTCGAAGCTCGTGCAGATGGAGGCCCGCCTCGGCGCCCGCGTCATCGGCCAAGAGGAAGCCCTTCAGGCCGTTTCCAACGCGGTCCGACGCGCCCGCGCCGGGCTCCAGGATCCGAACCGCCCCATCGGCTCGTTCCTCTTCTTGGGGCCGACCGGCGTGGGCAAGACCGAGACGGCACGCGCCCTCGCCGAGTTCCTGTTCGACGACGAGACGGCCATGGTTCGCCTCGACATGAGCGAATACATGGAGAAGCACACGGTGGCTCGGCTCATCGGCGCGCCTCCCGGCTACGTCGGCTACGACGAGGGCGGGCAGCTCACCGAAGCCATCCGCCGCCGCCCCTACTCGGTCGTCCTGTTCGACGAGATCGAGAAGGCGCACCACGACGTGTTCAACGTGCTGCTCCAAGTGCTCGACGACGGACGCCTCACCGACAGCCAGGGCCGCACCGTCGATTTCCGCAACACGGTCATCATCCTGACCTCGAACCTCGGCAGCCACCTCATCCAGGACGCGATGGCCGACGGCGAAGGCTTGAGCGAGCGCGTCAAGAAGTCGGTCATCACCCTGCTGCAGGGCGAGCTCAGGCCCGAGCTCATCAACCGCATCGACGAGATCGTCGTGTTCGAGGCCCTCTCGCGCGCCCACATCGACCGCATCGTGGACATCCAGCTCGCTCGCCTGCGCAAGCTGCTCGACGAACGCCGCGTGTCGCTCGAACTGACGGACGAAGCGCGCACCTTCCTCGCCGAACACGGCTACGACCCGGTCTATGGCGCGCGGCCCCTCAAGCGAGCCCTCCAGCGCTTCGTCCAAGACCCACTGGCGATGGAGATCCTGGGCGGCAAAGTCCAACCCGGCGACACTCTGATCGCTCGACTCTCGCCTCAGAAGGACGCGCTCGAGTTCGCGTGCAAGGCACCTGCTGACACCGAGGCAAAGAAGCCCGAGGGCAAGAAGAAGAGCTCGCGGTCATCCTCGAAGAGCTGAACGACGCATGCCGCTGCCTCCAGATGGCGGCAACAAGGGCGATTTCACAGAAGAAATCGCCCTTTTTTTGTTTTTACTTGCAAAAATCCATGAATTAATCAGTTTAAATAATTTAGCAAAAAAATTACAAACAGGCCTGATCAAGACAAAGTGTCTCAGATATATTGTTTAAAGATTAACATTTTCAAGAAGAGACTTAGAGATTGATGGAAAAATATTGAATCCGACTTCGAAAAGTTATCCGCATCGCCTATTTTTTTTTTACCAGCAAATGGTTGTTGGTATCTTTTACAGTCAAGGGGATAAATATTATGTCCGAAATGCAAAATAAGACCGACTACATGCAGCATCTTGAAAGTCTTGGCCTCATGGAAGGCCGTCCTGGCGCCCAGCAAATGAATTCGAATGTTGCTGAAGTGTTCAATGCTTTACATCACGTCATGGCCGGTGGCGAGGCGAGAATCACTATTGAACAAGCTGGGAATTCTGCTATCGTAGAGGAGCTTGAAACCAAACAGAAAGAGGCTATGAAGCGATGGGGATTTCTAACAAGATTTAAGAATTCTCTCTGTGGAATCCTTCCACCATAAACTCAATCATGGCCTCTTTTCGATTGATGCTTCATCATTAAAGTACGATGAAGCATCTCTTTTTTTGAAGTATCCTTTTCAGGAGGACTTTGCATTGAAGAACGAAAATGGATCGATGATAAATTATTTTTCGAGGTTGGCAGAAAAGTTCCCAGACGATTTTTTTGACCTTAGATTGATTACTCGACAATGGTTCTTTTCTATATTTTTTATCAGTGTTATTATATTTTCTTCAACAGCTGTTCCTGGATTACGTAAATTTATGGCGCTTGAATGGAGGCTGCCCGCTTTATTTTTTCTTACAGCTCCTTTTATAGAACTTACTGGATTATATCTATTCGAGAAAGGATGCTTCAAAAAGACTCACGCCTACATCGCTTCTCTTTTAAGTAGTATCCTCATGGAGATATTTTTTGGCCTCATGATCGCCAAATCTTCGTGGAAGGCTGGTATTGTATTTTCAGTATTATTCATTACTGTGTCCTCGTTTTATGGATTCTCGTTTCGATCCTCATTGAAAAACAGCTTCATTCAACTTGGTATACTGTTATCGATGGGGATAGCTCTTTACATCAACCATTCACAGGAACACATTGCTATTTTTACAATATTAGCAATCGCCTCTGCCGCCACTTCTTTATCTCTTGGAATCTATGCGGCTTATCACGATAAAAATACCGCAGAGGCCGAGCGTCTGAAAAACGTCATCCAATCTCAATTGCTCGCAAATGAGAGCGCTCGGGCGGAGCAGTTCAGAAACGTCATCAAAGAATTGGCAACATGGAATCATGATATGAGAAGTCATCTCTCCTGCATCCAAGGTTTTCTTTTTATAATTTCTCCTCCGCCAAGTTTTCCAATCATACCTTGCTCTGACGAACAACGAGAAGAGTTGTTCAAGAAAATCAAAGAGTCCCTCAATAATCTCACCCTCGGTTTGGATGCGACACGTAAAATTGCCCGCTCTCTTCGTTGGGATGATCAAAAAATAGAATGCTGCCCGTTGAAACCGACGCTCGATGAAGCAATCGGTTCATTTCGGCAGCGATTTTCAGGGATAGAAATTTTGGATCATTATGATGAAGGTTTGCCAGAACAACTCAAGCTCCGTGGCGGTAAGACTTCTCTCCAGCGGATCATCAACAATTTGATCACCAATGCTTGCGAGGGAAACGGAGATCAACATGCCTCGAAAATTACCATCGAGACGAAAATTTTGGATGATTCCAATGTTCAGATTTCCGTTTCAGACAATGGCCCGGGCTTCACAGAAGAACAGTTATCCAAGTCGGTTGAAACTTTTCAGACAACAAAAGTTACTGGAACAGGGCTTGGCCTCTATTCTGTCGAGCGTTTGGTTTCAGCGAACTATGGAAAATTTGATCGGGCCAATAATGAAAATGGTGGCGCCATTGTTTCACTGATTCTTCCGCTCACAGATCCAAGTATGGAAGAATCTCTGTTCGTTTCTTCCAGAGATGCTTTAGAAATTTTTGCAGCCAATGCAGTTGTCGAACAAACTCTTACTCCGGAGATTCAAGATGAGCGGCGGGATGATTTATCAAGAGACGTTGCGGATTCTGCGTCATCTCAGTCTGCCTGAAATTGCTGAAATGGACGTGCTTCAGGCACTGAAAGCTGCCCAGTGCGCCAGTCCTCTCGATACGGCCTATTGGGCAACTCAGGAAGCAGGCCTCTCTCGGCAAGAGTCAATCTATCGAGCCGCTGCAGTTTTTCTGAATTTTGCGACGGCCAATCTGGCTGACGATCTTTCAGATGGAGATTGTTCTTACTTGTCCCAGGCAAAAATTCCGGGTGTTCAGTTTATTTTACAGAATTTGGTCTTTCATTGCCTTATGCGCAGTTCAATCGAGCACGAGACGCTCAGAATGATTACCGAGGATCTCCTCGCTATGGGAGCAGGTCAGCAGATCGAGGTGAGCACGGAACAGTGGACGCTGCAGCGAGCATGCGAAGTTGGCGAGGCCATCTCAGGCCGTCAATACGCCGCCTACTTTCAGATACTCTGGGGAGATACTGCCTTGGGGGCACATGCGCGCGATTGGGGGCAGCGGTTCGGTAATGCCTCTCACATCAGCATCGATCTGCAGACGAATGATGAACGTCTGCACAGTTTGCCGAACGAGGATATTCGCAAATTGCTGAATTGGGCACTCGCGGGCATCGAGGAATTCAAGACGAGTGAGATAGAATTGCTGAAAGTCCTCTGGAACAACATCTCAGCACCCATGATAGAGTGGCTGGAAAAATCAGAGGCAGAGGCATAATTCTTTATCGAAGTCACAATCAAAAAAACGCGCCCTGAGAGATCTCCCAGAGCGCGTTTTTGTTTTCATGCACGACATTGAATCATCATGTCCCGAGCGTGGGGAGAACATAGAGTTTGATTGCCAAGAAATGGACGATGCTGCCAGCG
>JAISIF010000173.1 GCA_031262165.1 Myxococcales bacterium
CCTCACCGATGGCGACGACGCGGCGCTGCTCGCCAAAGGGATCGCTCGGACCTACGCGACCGAAAACCTGCGCTTCTCGCTGCTCCTGCCCAAGACGACGTTGGAGGAAGTGAACAGCCAGACCAACCTCCCGGCCCTCGTCGAGCTCACGGCTTGTCCGGGCGAAGACTACCGCTTCCTGTTCGTGGCCAAGGGCGGCGGTTCGTCGAACAAGACCCAGCTCTTCCAGCCCCCTCCCTCGCTCCTCATGCCAGGACGCCTCGACGCCTTCCTGATCGACAAGGTGCGCGGCTTGGGAACGGCGGCCTGCCCGCCCTATCGCGTCGCCATCGTCATCGGTGGCCTCTCGCCCGAGTCGTGTCTGACACACGCCAAGCTCGCCAGCTGCGGCGCACTCGATGGCTTGCCGACTTGCCCATCGGCCGACGCGGATGGCGCGCTCGGGTTCCGCGATCTCGATCTCGAAGCGCGTCTCCTCGAGGCCAGCCGCCACTTCGGTATCGGCGCCCAGCTGCCAGGCCGCTTCTTGGTACTCGACGTGCGCGTGGTCCGGCTGCCGCGCCATTCGGCCTCGCTGCCCATTGGCCTGAGCGTCTCATGCCTGGCCGATCGCCAGATCTGGGGCAGCATCGATCGCGATGGCGTGTGGCTCGAACAGCTCGAAGCGCATCCCGAACGATTCTCGCCACGCGAACCCATCGATTCGAAGCCCGCCATTCCTCTCGATCTGAATCAGCCCATGACCGCGATCCGCGAGGCGCTCGGCCGACACCCGGTCGGGACGCGCTTCAGCCTGAGTGGTCCGCTCGTCGTGGCGCGCGATCTGGCCCACGCCCGCATCCGCGCGCTCATCGAATCCGGCCGCCGCGCCGAGGTGCCTCAGGCTTTCTTCACTCACCCCGTCTATTACGCTGGCCCAGCCAAGACGCCGCCCGGCAGGGTTTGCGGCGCGTTCGGGCCAACCACGGCTGGCCGCATGGACGCGGACCTCGACTTCTTCCAGTCGCACGGCGCCGCGCTCGTCACGCTCGCCAAGGGCAACCGCGGCGCGGCCGCGCGCGAGGCCTGCCAGCGCCACGGTGGCTTCTACCTGGGCACCATCGGCGGCACGGCCACGTTCATCGCCGACCGCTGCATCCAGCGCTCGAAACTCCTCGCATTCCAGGAGTTGGGCATGGAGGCGCTCTTCCAGATCGAGGTCGAGGGCCTGCCAGCCTTCACGATCCTCGATGACAAGGGAGGGGACCTCTACGCGACGCCCGCTCCGGACGTTCCGCGCCACCACCTCCCATAGAGCGGGAGACGAATGACGCCGACGGATGATTCATCGCATCCCATTCAAGCCAACGGCTTTCCCTCCCCCTCTCGTTGGGAGAGGGCGAATGCGGAGCGCCCGGAGAGGGAGCTGCGCCGCGCTCTTCAGGAAAATTCGAATAATTCCAAACATTTAGAGTGTTTCGAACCAAGACCTTGCACCTCAAACGCGATTCGACTAGGGAGGCGCGCTTTTTTTTGGGGGGTCGTCAAGACGGAAGGACAGAGGGAACAACGTGCACAAGGACTTCAGTAAGCTCAGAAACATTGGCATCTCGGCTCACATCGACAGCGGCAAGACGACGCTGACCGAACGCCTGCTCTTCTATACGAATCGCATCCACGCCATTCACGAGGTGAAGGGCAAGGACGGCGTTGGCGCAACCATGGACTCCATGGATCTGGAGCGCGAGCGCGGCATCACCATCGCCTCGGCGGCCACGCACTGCGAGTGGAAGGATCACTTCTTCAACGTGATCGACACACCAGGCCACGTGGACTTCACCATCGAGGTCGAGCGCTCGCTGCGCGTCCTCGACGGCGCGGTGCTCGTGCTCTGCTCGGTGGCCGGCGTCCAGAGCCAGTCGCTGACCGTCGATCGACAAATGCGGCGTTACAATGTCCCGCGCCTCGCCTTCATCAACAAGTGTGACCGGACCGGCGCCAACCCGCTGCGCGTACGCGACCAGCTGCGCGAGAAGCTGGGCCACAACCCGGTGTTGATGCAGCTGCCGCTCGGCCTCGAAGACAAGCTCGAAGGCGTCATCGATCTGGTGAAGATGAAGGCCATCCGCTTCTTGGGATCGAACGGGAACGAGATCGTCGAGAGTGACATCCCGGCCGAGCTCCTGGCCGATGCCGAGAAGGCCCGAGAGGACATGCTCGACGCAGTCAGCATGTTCAGCGACGAGCTGATGGAGGCCATGCTCGAGGAGCGCGTCACCGAGGAGCTCATCCACAAGGCCGTGCGCCAGGGCACGCTCTCGCTCAAGCTCACGCCCGTGCTCATGGGCTCCGCCTACAAGAACAAGGGCATCCAGAAGTTGCTCGACGCGATCGTGGCCTACCTGCCCGACCCCACCGACATCGAGAACAAGGCAGTCGATCTCGACCACGACGAGAAAGAGGTCCTCCTCTCGACGGACATCTCTGCGCCGACCGTGGCTCTCGCGTTCAAGCTGGAGGATGGCCGCTATGGCCAGCTCACCTACCTGCGCATCTACCAGGGCTCGCTGCGACGCGACGAGTTCGTCACCAACACGCGCACGGGCAAGCAGCACAAGATCGGTCGCCTCGTCCGAATGCACGCCGACAAGATGGAGGAGATCACCGAGGCCGGCGCCGGCGACATCGTGGCGATGTTCGGCATCGAGTGTAATTCGGGTGACACCTTCACCGACGCGAAGCTCAACGTGTCCATGACGTCGATGTTCGTTCCCGAGCCCGTCATCTCGCTCTCGATCAAGCCGGTGGACCAGAAGTCCGAGGTCAACATGGGCAAGGCGCTGCGCCGCTTCTCGCGCGAGGACCCGACGTTCCGCGTGGGCATCGACGAGGAGTCGAACGAGACCATCATCCGCGGCATGGGCGAGCTCCACCTCGAGGTCTACATCGAGCGCATGAAGCGCGAATACAACGCCGACGTCCAGACCTCGCCGCCCGAGGTCGCCTACCGCGAGACGATCACGCAGCGCGCGAACTTCAACTACACGCACAAGAAGCAGACGGGTGGCGCGGGCCAGTTCGGTCGTGTGGCCGGCTACATGGAGCCCATGGAGCCCAGCGAGTCGGTCGACTTCGAGTTCGTCGATCAGATCGTCGGTGGCGTCATCCCGAGGCAGTTCATTCCCTCGTGCGAAAAGGGCTTCCGCTCGATGCTGGCCAAGGGCCGCAAGCTCGGCTACCCCGTCGTCAACATGCGGATCGTGATCGACGACGGCAGCTTCCACGCGGTGGACTCGTCGGACATCGCCTTCCAAGAGGCAGCTCGCGGCGCGTTCCGCGAGGCCTACGACAAGGCGCAGCCCAAGATCCTCGAGCCAGTCATGAAGGTCGTGGTCGAGGGCCCGACGGAGTTCTCGGGATCGGTGCTCGCCACGCTGATGCAGCGGCGCGGCATGATCATCGGCTCACAGGAAGACGGGCTGCTCGCGCGCATCGAGGCCGAGGTTCCGCTCTCGGAGATGTTCGGCTACTCCACGACGTTGCGCTCGGCCACGCAGGGCAAGGCAGAGTTCACGATGGAGTTCTCGCGCTATCTCCAGGTGCCCGCAGCCATCGCCGAGGAGTTGGTCAAGAAGTTCCAAGAAAAACAAAAGGCCCAGGCCGGAAAGAAGTGAGGACGTCATGGTTCATCAGGAATCGAGCACGAAGAGCCCTCTGAAAATTCTCCACGACTCCCTCGAAGGTGGCCTCGGCAAGGGCAACCTCGGCGTCGTGATGGCACCGGCTGGCGTGGGCAAGACCGCCTGCCTCATCCAGATCGGCCTCGACGACCTGCTCAGCGACAAGGAGATCTTCCACGTCGCGATCGGGCAGTCCGTCGAGCAGGTCAACGCCTGGTATGACGCGTTGTTCGACGACGCGGCCGATCGCCTCCAGATCGCGGACAAAGATGGGCTGCGCAGCCAGATCTCGCGTCGCCGCGTCATCAAAATCTTCGCGGAGAATGGCTTCGACGCGCCGCGCCTGCGCGAGGCGCTGGAGCTGTTCAGCAAGCACATGGACCTCACGCCACAGACCATCCTGATCGATGGCTTTGGCTGGGGTGATTCGAGCGCCGAGCTCATCCCCGCGCTCAAGACTCTGGCCGCCGAGCTGAACGCCGAGCTCTGGATGACCGCCACCATGCCCCGCGGCTACCAGTCCATTCCAGAGTCTGGCGTGACGCCACCGTGTGATCGCTGTGCCTCGCAGGTGGACGTCACGCTGCGCTTGGAGCCCAAGGGCAGCCACGTGGCCGTCTATCTGGTGAAGGATCACGCCAAGGTGAACCACGATGCCGAGCCCATCCTCCAGCTCCACCCGGAGACGATGCGCCTGAAATCGGGCAGCGAACACACGCCCGCGCCCAAGTTGCTCGCCTCCAACTTCACGCTGCTCTCTGGCGGCGCAAATGGCGCCGAGGCCGAGTTTGGCGCGTGCGCCGAGCGCTGGGGCCTGACCGAGGCCAACTACTCGTTCCAGGGGCGCGGCGCGGTCCGATCGCGTGGCCTCATCGAGCTCTCCGAAGAGGAGCTGAAGCTGGGCGACGTGAGCTCGGCCTATCTCAAGGCGCACATGCACCGCTCCTATCCCGACACGCCCCTGTTCCGTCGGGTGCTTCAGTCCATCTGGCACCAGGTCAACACGGCCGGCGAGGTCTTCCACATCGGCCAGCTCCAGGCCGACAACACGGCGCGCGGCGGAACGGGCTGGGCCGTGGAGCTCGCCAAGCACTGGGGCAAGCCGGTCTTCGTATTCGATCAGGACCGCCACACCTGGTTCACCTGGAAGGATCACGAGTGGGTCGAGATCCCGACGCCGAGCATCACGCGCGACCGCTTCACCGGCACTGGAACGCGCTTCCTGAACGACGCTGGCAAGCAGGCCATCCAGCAGCTGTTCGAAAATTCGTTCGGCCAGACGGCCCGTTAAGCCATCGAGACGATACCTGACGAGATCGAGAGCTCCCTCACGCGCGCCGCGGGGGAGCTCTCGTCGTTTGGTGCGACAGCATTATCCCGTCGCCCCACTTGTCCGTGAAACGCCAGCCGTCGTTGCTTCGCTCTTCACTTCCGTCTGGAAACGCCCGCCTCGCGCGCCTCGTCTGGCTTTCCCCGGCCTTCGCGCTGCTCGGTCTTAATCAAGGGACAAATCCTTACTGGGCGGGAGGCCCTCAGGATCGGCGAGATGGCGCCTAGATGGATGAAAACCCGTGTAAATTCGAAGAGTTAGCTCATTTGCTGGGTATTTGCTGGACATCGCCGTCGGAAGACATCTGGCGTGAGTTTCCTCTGTAATCTCGAGAGGTTGCGTATTTGCTGGCTGTTTGATGCCCCTCCCCTTGTCGTCTGTTGACGCTTTGCCTTCCCCCTGTGGGCGACCATCTGCCCCGAGACCCTCATGTTGCGGCTGACCTATTCCAATCGCTCGGAGCAGCTCCTCGCGCGCATGGCCGAGGACATCCAGAGCCTGCAGCGACAGCGTCCGCTCGCGCCCATCCAGCTCGTCGTGCCGCACCGCAACGTCGAGCTGTGGCTGCGCCAACACCTCGCGCAGCACCTCGGCGTGGCCGCCAACCTCGATATCGTCCAGCTCAAGCGCTTCGTGCGGCGCCTCTTGGATTCGGCCTCACGCCAGGATGCCCAGCTCTGGCTCATCGACGCCGACGTCCTGCTCGATCAGCTTCTCGCCCTCTTCTTCGAGCCAGGCGCGCTCGACGAGGACGCCGCGCTCGCGCCACTCGCCGCCTATCTCGACGGGCCGCTGGACGAGAGCGCACCACTCCGGCGCTTCCAACTGGCCCACGCGCTCGCCCGCCTCTTCGACGAATACGCCCTGTCCCGCGATTTCCTCACGCGGTGGCAGCGCGGCGAGCGGGCAGGCTTCGCTGCCGAGGGCGCGCGCCAGATCGAGGCCTGGCAGGCCGCACTGTGGCGACTCTTGCGCTCCAGGCTCGACGAGCAGGACGCGCGCTCGGGTGGACGCCATCTGTTGCCAGCACAGCTGCCCGGCCTCGGCGCGCTGCGCCTGAATCAGCCGACCTTCTTCTTCGGCATCTCGCACATGGCGCTCGCCTATCACCGCCTCCTCAGCCACCTCGATCGCGCCTCCTCGGATCCGCTTCACGTCTATGCGCTCAACCCGTGCGCCGAGTTTTGGGAGCAGATGCCTGCTGGGTTCGAAGTCGAACGCGGCGACCAGGCCGATCCCTTTGGCCTGAACGCGGAGAAGGGCCATCCGCTGCTGCAGGCCTGGGGGCGCCCTGGCCGCGAAAACATCCGCGTGCTCGACGAGCTGACTGGCTGCGATTTCCACGACGCCTTTGATCTCGACGCAGCGCCCACGACCGTCCTGGCCCGGCTTCAGCGCGACATCCTGCTCAACACGCCCGAGCCCACCTCGATCGACGCGGACGCGCCGCCGACCACCGACATCAACATCGACGACGGATCTGTGGCGATCCTCGCGTGTGCCAGCCTCCAGCGCGAGTGCGAGGCCATCGCTGGTGAGATCGCCCGAGCGCTCCGACGCGATCCCTCGCTGCGCTTTGGCGAGGTGGCCGTGCTCGTGGCGCACGGCGATCCAACCCCCCACGTCGCGCACCTGACCTCGGCGCTGGCCGCGTTCCACATCCCGGTGAGCGTGGGCGATCTGCCCTTCGAGCACTCCAGCCGCCTGGCCGAGGCCGCCCAGCTCCTCCTGGATCTGCCGCTCGGTCGCTTCACCCGGAGCGAGGTCCTGCGCGTGCTGACACACCCAGCGCTGCGCGGCCACGTGAAGGGACTCGAACACGACACGCTGCCCACGCTCATCGATCGCCTCGGCATCCACTACGGCCTCGATCGCGGCGATCAGGGCCAGAGCTACCTGCGACGCGATCTCTTCAACTGGGATCAGGGACTCGCGCGTCTGGCGCTCGGCCAAGTCATGCGCGCGCGCACCTTGGGCGACGAGACGCCCGTCCAAATCGAACGCGGCGATGGCGTTCGCCGTTATTGGCCCGAAGCGCCTCCCTTGGCGTTCGAAGGCGGGGTTGGCCAGTGGGCGCTCCTCGTCCGCTCGCTGCTTGCCGACGCGCGCCTCGCCGCTGACGGCAACCAGAGTGAGCGCCCGCAAGCCTGGCGCACGCTCGGCGAATGGGCGCGCTTCATCTCGGCCATGTTCGAGACCTACCTGTTCGCCGAGAGCGAGGCCGACGAGGCAGAGCGCGACCAACTCGTGCGCGCGGCAGGCAGCCTCGAAGGCCATGTGCTCCACGAGCGCGGCACAGCTCGCGCCTTGCGGATCCCCTACCGCGTGGCCTGTGAGCTCCTGCGCCAGAAGCTCGCCGGGATGCGCGGTCGCATCGGCCATTTCCTCTTGGACGGCGTCGCGATCGGCGCGCTCCAACCTCAGCGCGCCCTGCCCTTCCGCCAGGTGTTCGTGGCTGGTCTCGACGCCACCGAATTTCCAGGCATCAGCCGCCGCGACCCGCTCGATCTGCGGCGCGAGGAGCTGTGCCCTGGCCCTGACCGCGGCCTCAAACGCTTCGACGTCTTCGAGCGTGAGCGCGCACAATACCTGTTCCTGGAGACGCTGCTCTGCGCCCGCGATCGCCTCGTCCTCACCTTCGTGGGCCGCGATCCCATCACGGGCGAGCCACTCGCCCCCTCGCCGATCGTCATCGATCTCGAACGCGCGCTCGCGCGCCTGGCGCCTGGCCACGACTTCCGACGCGCGCTCCCAGATCGCCGCTGCGATCTCGCGCTCTTCCCCTCGCTCGCCGCGCTGCTCAGAGCCGAGTTCATGGATGTGGGCGACGACTTTCCATCGCGCCCTTCTGCCCAGCGCGAGGCGTGCGCGCTCACCTTCCGGGCCCTGCTCGAACGCCGCAACCCCGAGGCCATGCGTGCGTTTCTCCAGTCAGGCCAAGCGCTCGATCGCGCGACGTTCGAGGCGATCGTCGCGCCGCTCGATGAGGCAGAGCGACAGGCCGCTCGACGCATCGCCGACGCGCTCGCGCTGCTGCCAAAGACAGCTGTCGCGCCCCCCTCCGCACCATCCGCCGAGCCGCGCGAGTCGATCGTGTCGCTGTCGATGCTGAGGAAGTTTCTCGAAGACCCGGCTCAGGCCAGCGCCCAGGCGCTCCTGCGACTCGAGATGCTGAGCGATGAGGAGAGCGCCGCCGCGCTATCGAGCCGCGATGACGAGCGCTTCTCGTTCGAGGATCAGAAGCGCGATCGGGCCGTGTTCCTCAGGGATCAAATCGCCGCGTTCATCACCGAAGCGGGCGCGGCATGGGCAGACAGCGCGGCCACGCTCCAGCGACTGGCCGCGATCAAAGCCAAATTCAAGAACGCTCGCGCCGAGGACAAGAGGCGGCAGAAGGCCGAGGCTGAACGCGCCTTCGAAGAGGCCACTCAAGAGGTCGAACGGGAGATCTCGCCCTGGTTCGAGAGGCGGACGGGCAGCGCCCTCGATCGGCTCATGGGCGAGGGAAAATTTCCGACCGGCCTGTTTGGCGAGGCAGCGGCTGCGGCGCTTTGGGAGCGGCTCGCGCGCTGGTCGAGCGCCTTCCTGTGCCTGCCCTGGAGCGGCGCGCTGTCCTTCCGGCGCGTGTTCTTTGGGGAGGCCAGCGAGTTCGAGCCGATCCAGGATCTTCGACCGCCCATCGATCTCGGCGAGCTCGATCTGCCCTCGGGCAAGGTTCGACTCCGGCTGCGCGGCGCCACGGATCTCATCGGTTTCGACGCGGGTGATCGACCGACAGCCGCGCTGTGCTTCGCGACCTCGGAGAAGAGCACTCATCAACTTCGAGGCTTCATCGATGTCGTGGCCTGCCTGGCCTCGCGCGTCGATTCAGAAGAAGCGCAGGGCTTCGAGGTGGCCGTCATCGCGGACAAAGAATCGGCGGTCGCCGAACGGCACGACTTCCTTCCGATCTCGCCCGAGGCGGCGCGCGAGTTTTTGCGCGCTCTGGCCGCCGAGATGCTCCAGAGCCCCAACGCCTACTGGATGCCGGGAGAGGAGATCTTGGCCGCGCTCAAGCCGCGCTCGCGGGACACACCTCTTCTCGATCGGCTTCGGAAACCCGAGCGAACGAGCTTTGGGCCGCTGCGATCCGACGAGGTCGAGGCGCTGCCGCTGCCCTCGGGCAAAGTCCTCCAACGCGCCTTCTTTCCCGAGGGATCGCCTGCCGCACGTTGGGCCTTCTTTGCCGATCGACGTGGCGCCGAGATCAAGGCCAACTTCTTCGAAGGCATCGAAGGGCTGGGAAACGAGGTGAGCCGATCATGAGCGAGCGCGCCGTGCGAATCCCCCACCCCGCGATCCTCGGCGAGCTGCGGCAGCGCCACCACGCGGTCATCGAGGCCTCGGCAGGGACGGGCAAGACCTTCACCCTCGAACACCTGTTCATCGATCTGCTCCTTGGCAGTGAGGGCCACGCGCCACTGCCGATCGATCAGATCCTGCTCGTCACGTTCACGAAGAAGGCAGTGCAGGAGCTCCAGGGCCGCTGCCGCGCGCTGCTCGAACGCCTCGTGACCCTGGGCGCTCGGCCATCGAGCGAGGGCGGCAGCGACGACACGGACGAGCCATGCTGGAGTCTCGGCCCAGCCGAGCTCGACCGCCTGCGGCAAGCGCTCCTCCACTTCGACACGGCCAACATTTCGACCATCCACGCCTTCTGCGAGCGCGTCCTGGCCGAAGAGGCATTTCAGCGCGGGGCCCTCTTCCACGAGGAGGTCGTGGACGCGAACGAGCTCTTCGAACGCGTCTTTCTTCATTGCCTGCGCCGCGAATTCACGCTGGGCACCTGCCGCTGGGCCCTGGAGCTGTGGCTCTCCGAGGGGAACGCGATCGTCGAACAGCCCTCGATGTTTGGGGCCAAGAAGCCCTCGCTCGACAAGCTGTTGCGTGAGGTCGTCAAACAGGGCGGCCTGCCCACGCAGTCCAAACAGATGCTGCGCGCCCGGCTCCAACATGGCCTCGCCGAGCAGATCTCGTCCGAGCTCGACGCGCTCAAAGCCGCGCTCAGCCATGCGATCGATCCGCTGTCGCTGGACCTGATCGGCAAGCAGTTCTTCTATCTGCGCGATCTCCTGATCCCGATGACGGACGAGGCGCTCTCGGCGCCCGACTTCGCGTGGTTCAACCGCTACTTCTACCGATCGGCGTTCGGCCGCGACGACGACGCCTCGATCGAGGAGCGCTTCGATCGGTTTGGGTGGCCACATGCGCCGGAGCGCCTCGTGGCCCTGCCCGATCTCGCCCTGCTGCGCTCACTGCAGGCACAGGCGCCAAGCGCATCGCTCGGCCGCTTTGTCCAATGCCTGCCGCAGGGCACCTTTGCCTGCGCTGCCTCGGAGTTGACGCCACCGCTCCTCGCGGCGCTCGACGCGACCAAGCGCGCGGCAGGCCTCATGGACTTCGACGACATGCTCACCCGGCTCGACGTGGCGCTCGGCGATCCTCTGCGCGGGCCTGCGCTCGCCGAGCATCTGCGCGGTCGCTACCGCTGCGTGCTCATCGACGAATTCCAGGACACCGACGAGATCCAGTGGCGCATCTTCCAGAAGCTCATCGGCGCTCCAGACGACCCGATCCCCGAGCGCGATCCGAGGCTCGTGCTCATCGGCGATCCCAAGCAGTCCATCTATCGCTTCCGGGGCGCTGACCTGCCGACCTATGAGGACGCGCGCTCGGCGATTGGCAAGAGCGCGGGCGAGCCACTGCGGCTCACGTCGAACTTCCGAACGAGCCCGCACCTGATCCAGGCGTTCAACGTCCTGTTCGATCCAGCGGCGACCGCCAGCGGCTTCGAGTGTGAGCGCATCGGGAAATGCGACGCGATGCGGATCGCCACGCTCGAAGATCCCAGGTCGCTCGATGGCACGATCGAGCGTTCGATCGGCTGGGAGCGGCTGCCAATCGACGGACTCGATGGCACGTGTCGGCGCGAGACGCGCGATGGTTTCGAGCGCGCGCCAGACGACTTCCGCTTCCTGAACCACGCCGCGTATGGCGCGCCCGGCGTGCGCGCTGGCAACGACCGCGTGTGCGCCGAGTTCCACCAAAAGCGCGCCGCGCCGCTGTGCCTGTTCGAGCTCGACCTCACGCCAGACGGGAAAAAACAGCCTGACCTTTTCAAGGCCCTGGGGCGCCTCATCGCCCTCGAGATCGAACGCCTCCACGACCCGGCGCGTGGCTTCACGTTCGACACGGGCAAGTCGCCGACGTCCGCGCGCAGGCCGCTCAGCTACGGCGACGTGTTCGTGCTCGTGCGCGATCGACACGCTGCGCTGGAGGGCATCACCACGGCCCTCGACGAGCGGGGCATCCCCTACACCTTTCAAGACAAGGGCATCTTCGAGACGCGCGAGGCGCTCGAGCTGCTCGATCTCCTGCGCGCCATCGAGGCGCCCACGGAGATCGGCCTGATCCACCGCGCTGCCCTATCGCCCTTCTTCGGACACGCGCCCGACGACTTGGCGCGCGCCGCGGCCAGCCCGATCGACAGCCCCGTGACACGCCAGCTCTTGGCCTGGAACCGGATGGCCGAGGAACGCCACTATGCCCGGCTCTTTGCCAGCCTCCTCGATGAGAGCGCGATCCTCGGCCGCCAAGTCTTTGGCGCCTGCGAGCGGCAGAGCGCCAACCTCGGCCACCTCGTCGAGCTCCTGACGAACGAGATCGGGTCACGCCCTCTGGCGCTCGGCGAGGTGATCGCGCTCCTCGAAGATCTCATCGGCAATCGCCGCGCGCTCAGCACGCCCGAGTCAGAGAAGCTGCGCGTTCTCTCGCGGCCCTCGCTCGGCTTTGAAGCAGCAGGAGAGGCGGTGGCTGGCGACGCGGTCCAGATCCTCACGATGCACGCGGCCAAGGGGCTCGAAGCCCCCGTGGTCTTCGTGATGGACAACGTGAAGCCCTCTTCCGAGAAGTTCGTCCGGCGTCCCGCGCGGCGAGGCGTGCCGCGCAGCCTCTACCTGGGCAACCTGGACGTGCCTGATGCCAAGCGGACATCGGATACCGACGACCAGGCCCTCCGAGAGGAGCTGGAGCTGGAGAAGGCCGCTGACGCGGAGCGCCTGCTCTATGTGGCCATGACGCGGGCAATGGTGCGGCTCTACCTGCCCGTGCTCACGCCCCACAGCGCCGTGCTCGGCTCGGGCTACGCGCGGCTCAACGCGCGGCTGTCGGCCCTCGAAACCGAGTCATGTGCCACGCAGGCCGCGCTGCCCACCGACGCGGCCAAACCAACGCCAGCGGCGCTGGAAACGCGCTTGCCTCGACTTTTCGGCGCGCTCACGAAGCTGGCCGAGGTGAGCGAGGGCATCGGTGATCTCCCGCCGCTGCCCGAGGGGTCACGGCCCCGAGCGCTCGTCCAGACCTCTTACTCGCAAATGGCGCATACGGCCGGTGCTCGACGCCACTTCGAGGTCGATCGCGGCGCAGCCGAGGAGAGCGGCGCGAGGCAGGCAGAGAGAGATGACGATGAGACCGAGGACCTCGGCCTGCCCTCCGAAGGCCTGCTGCCTCCTGGCCGCGCGAGCGGGAACCTCGTCCACGCGCTGCTCGAACACCTGCCGTTCCACCTCGCGCTGGAGGCGCGAACAGACGAGGCACTCCTGGGCGTCGATACCTTTGCCCGACTCCTCGACCGGAAGGCGCGCGCCTGTGGTCTGACGCTGAGCGAGGCACAGCAGCGCCATGCGGCACGTCTCGTCCGCGCAGCCCTCATGACGCCACTCGACTTTGGCGGCCTCGCGCCAAACCTCTGTCTGGCCCAGCTCCCCACGCCCCCGGTCCACGAGATGGAGTTCCTCTTCCCCATCCCCGAGACCTCTCACCCGCCGCTCGGCGCTCCAGATGAACGAGCGCGCTTCGAGGTCGGCCGCGGCTTTGTCAAAGGCTTCATCGACCTGGCGTTCGAGCACGGCGACCGCGTCTGGTTGGGCGACTGGAAGACCGATCGGCTCCAGGACGCGCGCCCAGACATCATCGCGCGCCATGTCGAGGCCAACTACCGCGTCCAGATCCAGCTCTACACGCTGGCCCTCGTGCGCCTGCTAGGCGCCACGGAGCGCGAGCGCTTCGAGCGCCAGATCGGCGGCTTTTTCTACCTGTTCGCGCGCGTGATGGACGGCACCCCCATGCGCGGCGTGCACCTCGTCCGCCCCACGTTCGAGGATGTCGTCCGCTGGGAAAAAGAACTCCTCGACGCGCGCTTCGAGCCGATTTCGGCCAGGAGATCTCCGTGAGCCACGAGAGCTCTTTTTTTCCTCTGGGGACCGCGGCCCGGCGCGCGCACTTCAACGCCGATCGATCGCCGCTGGCATCCGCCGTCACTCGACTCGCCGACGCGCTCAGCGCGCAGCGCCTCGAGGTAGCGCAGCCGATCCTGGGGCCTGCCTACGAACTCGCGCGCCTGGCTGAACCGCGCGGCGTGGAAGTCCTCTTCTCGAGCGCCGCGCTCCTACGCGCCGAGAGCGCTGGCAGCACGCGCGTCGAGCTGGAGCCATCGGTGCTGGCCAAGACGCTGGGCGTGCTCGGCGCGCTTCCAGGCGAGATCGAGGCGATTCATGAGTTTTTGAACGCCGAGACAGGCGTGCCGATCGGGCATTCGAGCGGCCGCCAACCGCTCATCGTCGAGGGCGCTCATC
>JAISIF010000176.1 GCA_031262165.1 Myxococcales bacterium
TCCACATCTTCAACGCGCTCCATCAGCGCGGCAAACCCGTGGTCATGACCTCGGACCGCATCCCTGCCGAGATCGAGGGGATCGCCGACCGCCTGCGCACGCGCTTTTCGAGCGGGCTCACCGCCGACATCCAGGAGCCCGACTTCGAGACGCGCGTGGCCATCCTGAAGAAGAAGGCCGAGGCGTTCCAGATTCAGCTCCCCGACAGCGTGGCCTACTACATAGCGAGCGTGATCCAGAGCAACGTGCGAGAGCTGCAGATGGCGCTCAATCGCGTCTATGCCCACCACTCGCTGACCAACCAGCCCATGACCGAAGAGCTGGCCGCGCACATCCTCAAAAACGTCCTGCCCGCCTCCAAGCCGCTCGGCGTCGAGGACGTCCAGAAGGAGATCTCCAAGTATTACAACGTGACGGTCGAGTCGCTCACGAGCCCCAAGCGCCAGCGCAATCTCGTCAAGGCGCGCCAGATGGCGATGTATATCTGCCGCAAGCTCACGGGCATCTCCTACCCGGAGCTCGGCGCGCGCTTCCACCGCGACCACTCGACCGTCATCTCCTCGTGCGAAAAGATCGAAAACGAGCTGAGCGAAGACCTGAACCTGCGCCGCGACCTGGAGGAGCTCATGGCGCGCCTGACCAAGAAAAACTGACGATCTCCATGCCCTTCCCCTGTCGGCGAAGCCGACACCCCCCTCAGCGAGATGGGATGGAGAGAGTGAAGGAAAATGTAAGCGTTCTACTCTAATTTCCCTTCATCTGGCGTCTGAAACCGACAACTGGCAACGTGTGGACAATGCCCAGAAAAACCCGGACCAGCTTGTTCGAAAGACCACAGCCTTCCTGTGGACAATCCAGGGGCATCGACAGTCCTCAGTCAGCCAGTCAACGAATCCACACCCTTACGAGTCAAAAAAAAGACAGTGATTTCAAAGACTTGAGCGTTCTATCCACATTCCCACAGACCCTACGGACGACGACTACAAACAGACAAAATCACCCTTCTGTATCGTCCTTCGTGGTCCCTCCAGCTGACACGTCACTCACCCTTCCTGTCTGATAGAGACCTACTTGTCTCACACATCCGCACGCACCGCGAACCAAGAGGAGCCTGGCCAATGGAATTCAAGATCACAGTCGAGGAGCTGTTGAAGGCGCTCTCCAGGGCGCAAGGCATTGCCGAGCGCAAGAACACGATCCCAATTCTGGCGAACGTGCTCATCGAGGCCAAGGCAGCCGATGGCCTGTTGCGCTTCACCGCGTTCGACCTCGACATCGCGCTCGTCAGTGAGCACCCAGCGGAGATCATCGCGGAGGGCGCCATCACGCTGCCCGCGAAGCTGCTCTTCAGCCTCGCCAAGTCCCTGACCGGCGACACGGTCCACTGCAAGGTCAGCGGCACCACGGCGCAGATGGCGTGTGGCAGCGCCCACTGCAAGATCATCGGAATGCCGGCCGAGGAATACCCGACGCTGCCCAAGGACGAGAACGTGGGCCTCACGCGCATCAATGGCCGCGTGCTTCAGGACCTCATCGCCAAGACCTCGTTCGCCATCTCGCTGGATGAGACGCGCTACGTGCTCAACGGCCTGTATTTCGAGGCGCCGAAGAAGGGTCTGATGCGCGCCGTCTCGACCGACGGCCACCGCCTCTCGCTCATGACCCGCGAGATCGAGGACGGCGAGTTCCAGCTCAATCGCGGCGTCATCTTCCCGCGCAAGGGCTTGCTCGAGCTCAGGCGCCTCATCGACGAGGCGCCCGACGCCGAGTCGTTCCTCGGCTTCACCGAGACCTCAGCCATCTTCAAGAAGAGCGGCCTGTCGATGATCATGCGCCTCATCGACGGCCAATTCCCCGACTACCAGGAGGTCATTCCGCAGGAGTCGGCGGCGAGCGGCGGCATCAAGTTGGAGCGCAAGCGCTTCCTCGAGGCCATCAAGTTCATGACGAACTTCTCGGATGGCCGGAATAGCTCCATCAAGCTGAGTCTCGACAAAGGCCTCTTGAAGATATCGGCCAACACGGACGGTTCCGAGGGTGAGAACGAGCTGCCCGTCGAATACGACGGCGATCGCATCGAGATCGGCTTCAACGCGCGCTACCTCATCGACGCGCTGGGCGCTCTGGACCAGGACGACGTGATCTTCGAGCTCATGGACGACCAGAGCCCGGGCGTGATCAGGTCGTCGGCCAACAAGGACTTCATGGCGGTCATCATGCCGATGCGGATTTGAGTATTTAGGATTTATTCCTCAATCAGGACCGAGCAACGCGAAGGACGAGAAAAGCCAGAAGAAGAGCGAGGCGGGAGTTTCCAAATGGAAGTGCCCAATGAGGCAACGAAGGCTGGCATTTCACGGAAGAGCGGGGCGACGGGATAATCGATGAATGAATAATTCCTAAGCTCTGCTCTCACGCCTTTTATCGGCTTTGCCTAAAAGGCCTTCCTCCTGAGGGAGAGATAGTTCACCGCTTTGTTTGAGGGAGTGGCATCGTCCGAAGGAAAATCAGAATTCATTTGGGACGGTTCATCACTCGACCGTCCCATTCTTTTTGACGGGAGTGCCGCGCTCCCACCTCGCCCGTCTGCTGGATGGAACCCTCGATGATCACACTGCTCCGCGCTCTCCTGACCGCCTCGACCATCACCCTGGTACTGAGCAGTGTCATGGGCTGTGGTTCCCCAGGTGCCGCGTCGGGGGCGGGAGCGGCAGGCGCGTCGTCGATGGCCGAGGTCCAGAACAGTCGGCCCCCAGAGATCCTGTCCCTCCTCACCACCGAGGAATATGACCGGATGTTGGAGATGAATCCGACCCAGGCCCGCGCCCGCTATGGTCAGACGATCGAAGGCTACCTCTGCCAAGACTGCGAGTTCACCCTGACGCCATCGATCGAACTGTTCAGATTCGAACTCCTCACGCGGTTCAGCAAGGAGGAGATCGAGAGCGAGTCGATCCGGATCAGAGAGATGACCTGGAGGGTGGACGCCTTTCGCAACCTCACCATCTGGTATTGGATTCATTCGTTTGGACTCAGGCCCATTCATCAAATGGTTTGGAACAGGACCTGGCGATTCGAAATCGAGGACGAATTGGAAAAGTGAATTTCGTTTCGCGCCGGATATTTTTTATTTTGCCGGTTGAATCGAATTTCCAATCGAATCGGAACCATTTTCGAAAACGGGCGATTTTGAATTGCCCTGATTTCATGGAGCACAAATGTCGTTGAGTATCGGAATCGTCGGTCTGCCAAACGTCGGTAAATCGACATTGTTCAATGCCCTCACGAAAGCTCAGAACGCCGAGGCAGCAAATTATCCCTTCTGCACCATCGAGCCGAACAAGGCGGTGGTCCCTGTCCCAGATGCGCGACTTGCCGAGCTCGCCAAGCTGGTCCACCCAGAGCGCGTCGTGGCCTCGACGGTCGATTTCATCGACATCGCCGGGCTCGTCGAGGGCGCGAGCAAGGGCGAGGGCCTGGGCAACAAGTTTTTGGGCAACATCCGCGAGACGCAGGCCATCTTGGAAGTCGTTCGCTGTTTCGAGAATGATGACGTGGTCCACGTCAGCGGCTCGGTCGATCCCATTCGCGACGTGGAGGTCATCGACACCGAGCTCATCCTGTCCGATCTGCAGACGGTCGAGAGCCGCATCGAGCGCCTCGAAAAGCAGCTGAAGGCAGACAAGTCGGTCAAGCCCAAGCTCGAGCTTGCCCAGGTGCTCCTCAAACACCTCGAAGAGGGCAAACCCGCGCGCGGCTTCTTCGACCTGAGCGAAGAGCTCCACCGCGAGCTCATCTCAGAGCTCAGCCTGCTCACCTCCAAGCGCATCATCTATTGCGCGAACGTGGACGAGGCTGGGATGGCCGAAGACAATGCCCACGTCGAGCGCCTCGGCGAGCTGGCGCGCTCGCGCGGCGAACAGATGGTGAAGATCTCCGCCAAGATGGAAGAGGAGCTCGTGGGCCTGGACGAGATCGAGCGCGCCGAGTTTCTCGGGAGCTTTGGCGTGAGTGAGAGCGGGCTCGAACAGGTGATTCGCAAGAGCTTCGATCTCCTCGGACTGAGCAGCTACTTCACGGCTGGTCCAAAAGAGGTCAGGGCTTGGACCATTCACAAGGGCTGGTCCGCACCCAAGGCCGCCTCTGTCATTCACACGGATTTCGAGCGTGGCTTCATCCGCGCCGAGGTCATTTCCTACGATGATTACATCAAATACGGGAACGAGGCGAAGTGCCGTGCCGCTGGTGTCCTGCGCATCGAAGGCAAGGAATACAAAGTCCAGGACGGCGACGTGATGCACTTTTTGTTTAATGTGTGATCTATATTCAATTCTTAGCCATGACCTTGATGGTGTCCGTCTTTTTTTGTGGCTAAATCTATAAATCAAAAGACACACTGAATGATGATCCGGCTACGCTTCGTCGGCTCAAGCCATTTGGCAGAGATTGTCCGAAGCGCTCGCCTGATCCTTGGCGTGTGACTCAGACAATGAGGCGTCTTTTCTTCCAGACACGCACGCGAAAGAGCCTCGAACTTCTCGAAAGCTGGCGTTTCACGGACAAGTGGGGCGACGGGATAATCGATGGATAAGTCCTTCGCCCCATCAGGCTTCACCAATAAAAAAAGCCCATCCCCGTCAGTCAACTTGCGGGCACGAGCTTCAGGCTTTGCGTTTCTGGCTGTTGCGTCTGACAGACGCTGTCGAAGTCTTGGGGCCATATTGAAGAACTCTCTGAGTGGTCACCCCAAAATGAGTGCCTCAGACCTTCAATATTTTTTGTGGCTTCAGGCAGCCCTCGATGGCCTCGTTTGGCTTCTAATTTCTCAAAAACTTTAAGAATTTCAGAGGCTTACAGACTTCGGCGGACTGCGTTGAACAACTAAAATAAAAATCGGAGGAGAAGGGATTCGAACCCCTGGACCCTTTCGGGTCAACGGTTTTCAAGACCGCCGCCTTCGACCGCTCGGCCACTCCTCCAAAAACGGGCGGCGCACTAGTCGAACAGGCATTCCGCGTCAATAGACTTTCCCAATGAAAAAATGAAAATCGCGATTGACAATCGAGAGGCCTTCGGCTCTGAGCCCACGGCTTGATTCACGGGTGCCATCGATCATGATTTTCCGCCTGGGCGCGCTCATCAGAACATATTTATTTTTCATTATTCTTTTTGTTCTGGAGAAGCCTCTTTTTTTTATTTTTCAATTCGACGCCGCCAGAGAGGCCTCTGCCACTGAATGGTTGATGACCGTGTGGCATGGACTGCCGCTCGATCTCTCGTGCGCTGGCTATTTCACCATCTTTCCCGCGCTCTTCTTGGCGCTCTCCAGCGTCTGGAAAATCCCCATTCGAATTCTCGATAGCTATTTCGTCGTCGCTCTCTCGCTCATCTTTTGGATCGTCATCCCGGACATCGATGTCTATGGCTATTGGGGCGCCCACATGGACGCGCCATCGATCCTCTTTTATTTGCGCAATCCAGGCGATGTCGCCTCCAGCTTTACGCCCGTGATGGTCGTTCGTGATCTGTCGCTCATCGCGATTTGTTTTGCCGGTTCTTATTTCTTTTATCGAAGATGGATTGGGCAAAAGGCCGAGCGCTTGCCCGAGGCGCATCCATTGACGGGTGCTGTCATCGTCGCCATCGCCAGCAGCCTCTTCTTTCCCATCCGCGGTGGCCTCTCGACGGCGACCATGAATGTCGGCCGGGTCTATTTCAGCCAGAATAACTTTTTGAACCACGCGGCAATCAATCCTGTCTGGAATTTCATGGATTCATTTCAATGGAGGCGAGATTTTGGTCGGCAATATCGGTTCATGGAGGACGAGACAGCGGCCCAACTCTTTGGCGCGCTGTCGCCAGACCGCGATGCGCGGCCGAGAGACATTCTGCTGACAACCAAAAGGCCGAACATCATCTTGATCATGCTCGAAAGTTTTTCGGGAAACTTCATCGAGCCATTGGGCGGAGCACAGGATGTGACGCCCCGCCTCAATGAATTGTTCGAGACCTCCATCGCCTTCACGAACATCTACGCGAGCGGGACGCGCACCGACAGCGGGATCGTCGCCATTCTCGGTGGTTATCCAGCGCAGCCGCGCGGTCGCATCATGGCGCGGCCAGACAAATCCCTGCACCTGCCCTCGCTGCCCAAAGTGCTCAAGGCCGCTGGATATGAACTCTCATTTTATTATGGCGGCGATGAAAACTTCGCGAATATGCGTGCTTATTTGGTGGGCAATGGTTTCGACAAGATCGTAGGCGAAGGACATTTCTCCCCAAAAGAGGTCAGGACCAAATGGGGCGTCTATGACGAGGTCCTGTTCGCCAGGCTCAGGACAGATTTGAATTCATGGAATTCACGGCGCTCTGAGAAACCCTTTTTCAAGGTCGCTCTGACGCTCACGAGCCATGAGCCATTTACCCTTCCCGTGGCGCCGCATTTTCCGGGCGATGGCTTGCTCGAAAAATACAAGAGCTCGCTGCACTATGCGGACAATGCCTTGGGCGACTTTTTAGATTTCGCTCGCGGACAGCCATGGTGGCAGGACACGCTCGTCGTCCTCATCGCCGACCATGGGACGCCACTGCCCAATTTCAAAATCCATGAACCTGCCCGCTACCGCATTCCCATGCTCTGGACAGGCGGCGCCATTGCCTCACCCGAGAGAATCGCCAGCATCGGGAGCCAGACGGATCTATGCGCCACGCTCCTCGCGCAATTGGGATTTCCACACACGGAGTTTCCATTCAGCAAAGATTTGCTCGCGCCCCATGGACCGGAATACGCCTTCTATACTTTCAGCAATGGCTTTGGATTCGTCGAACCAGCACTCACCACGTCGTTCGATTGTGGCGCTGGCAAAAGCCTGTTGAGTGAGGGCGATGAGACGGGCCAGGGGTTGCTCCGGGGACAGGCCTATCTGCAGACGCTCTACGACGATCTGGAGGGTCGGCGGTCCAGGCCAAATGCCGCCGATAACAGATGACATGCACCTGACCGTTTTTTCGAAGAGCGCCCGCTTTTACACGGTGCGCCGCATCGCTGAATCGGCGCGGGGGCGCGGCCACACCGTGCGCATCATCGATCCGCTGCAATGCGAGTTGGTGCTCGGCGGCGATGGCGCGCGCCTCTTCCACAAGGGGAAGGCCTTCCCCAACACCTCGCTCTGCCTGCCGCGCCTCGTGCCGTCCAATCTGCGCCACGCCCTCGCCATCCTCGAACAGCTCGAGGACAGCGGCGTGCCCATGCTGAACGGATCGACCGCTATCGCGCGCAGCCGCAACAAGTTGCGTGCGCTCCAGTGGCTCTCGACGCGCGGCGTGCCCGTGCCCTCCACGATCCTGGCGACGAGCGCCGACAGCATCTCGCGCATGGTCGCGCGTGAGGGCGGCTGCCCTGTGGTCCTGCGCCTGCTGCGCACCAGTGAAAAAGAGGCCGTCATGGTCTGCGAGACCGAGCAGTCGATGCGGGCTGCGCTCGACGCGCTCCTCGGCCTGGGCCATGGCGTCATGGTGCAGCAATACGTGCGTGAGACGCGGGGCCGCGACGTGCGCGCGCTCGTGGTCGGTGGACACGTCAAGGCCTCGGCGCGTCGTGTCCCAGAGATAGGGCGGCTCAAGCGCTCGCTCGGCCAGGGCGCGCACTTCGAGCGGTGCGAGCTGCCCCCACACGTGTGTGCGCTGGCCGAAAAATCGGTAGGCCTGCTCGGCCTCGACCTGGCCTCGGTCGATCTCCTGGAGACGCCGTCTGGCGTGTGTGTCCTCGAGGTGAACAGCGCGCCGAGCCTCCAGGGCATCGAGGGCGCGGTAGGCCTGGATCTCGCCCTGGAGATCGTCCTGTGGGCAGAGGAGATCCTGAGCAGGCGCCCCAGCCCCCCTCGTTGATTTTCCCTTTCCAGCAAATCGAGAGATGGGATCGAGAGAGGGGGGAAGCCACGAGTTCAAAGAGAAAGGCGGTTCGAGCACATGTCGCAGCACATCTATGGCGTGCATCCCGTTCTAGAGGTCCTTCGTTTCATGCCTCAGGAGGTCGAGGTCGTGTTCGTGTCTGGCGACCGTGCGGAGCGAAACGCTTCCGACGAGGTGAGCGCGCTCTGCCGCGCCAAGAATGTCCGGGTCGAGCGCAGCTCCAAGCGCGAGCTCGCACAGCTCTCTGAGGGCGGCGTGCATCAGGGGGTGGCCCTGCGGTTGCGCGCACCGAGCTACGCCGACTTCGACGCGCTGGCCCAAGGCGCGGCCGCACAGGGCAAGGACGGCCTGCTTCTCATGCTCGATGGCATCGAGGACCCGCACAACCTGGGCGCGCTGTGCAGGTCGGCGAGCGCCCTGGGCGCCCAGGGCGTGATCATCGCCAAGGACCGCGCGGTGGGCATCACCCCAACCGCCATCAAGTCATCGGCGGGCGCCCTGCCGCTGTTGCCCATGGCACGGGTGACGAACCTGTCCCGCGCGCTCGAAGCACTGCGCGCCCTCGGGTTCTGGTCGGTCGCGGCAGACATGAGCGGGGATCGCCCGCCCGAAGGCGTGGACTACTCGACGCCGACGCTCGTCGTGGTGGGCAGCGAGGGCAAGGGCATCCGCAAGTCACTGCTCGACAAGTGCGACTTCCGCGTGCGCATCCCCATGGTGGGGCCCATCGCGTCGTTGAATGCCTCCGTGGCAGGCGCGGTCTTGATGGCCGAGGTGGCTCGCCAGCGCAGACAGAAGAGATGAATGGATTTTCGACAAGGCCTCTCTTCGATTCATTCATCTCAACGATCCGGAATTGCGATCAAAGCCAACCATGTTTGTCGGTCGTCTTCGCAAAGACAAATACCAATGGATTGCTTCGTCAGTTCGTTCCTCGCAATGCCGGATCGTTGAACAGAGGTTTTCGGATTCAGATCTCGAAGACCATCTTCTGAATCACGAGATCGCTGCAGGTGCGCAGCTCGTCTTCGAGCGCCTGAGTGTTTTCCGCGGGGCCGTGCAACTCCAGGATGATCGTGCCGCTCGGCGAACAGGCGTTGTCGCTGACTTCGTGCAGGCCGATGCGCGTCCGAATGACGCAGCCATGCCGCGTGAGCAGCTCCTGGAGGTTCGGAGCGCTGTTGTTTCGGTGTTTCAGGCGGACGCCCAGAATGATCTTTTGAACCATGGTAGTCTCCTAAGGAGGTTGGGTCGAGGTGACGTCAGACGAAGCGAACACTCGTGTTCGCCGGGGGTGCAGCGGGAAGGGGGATTCGGAGAACGACAAAAACCGTATTAGATTTTCAGAAAAAATGAATCCGAATTTTCCAATTGTTTTTTTTGTGAAATCGCCTAAGAGGAGCCGCTTTTTTAGGGCGGGTGGTGGAACTGGCAGACACGCAGGTCTTAGAAGCCTGTGCCTTCGGCATACGGGTTCGATTCCCGTCCCGCTCAATGAGAAGTGTTTTTTCAAAGGCCATTAGGAGGCCGTAACTCCTCGAAACACCTAAGGTTTCTGAGGATTTTTGGTTCAAACCTGGCCGCTCGGGTGCGTTGGAATCCTAAAAGTTGGTCGCAACCTTTGACGCTATCGTGAAGTTTTCCCCTCGTTGCTTTCAACCTCGAGGGACTCTTGATGGCACAAAGACAGCGCCACGTTTTGACGGATACGAAGATCCGAAACTTTAAAACAAAAGGTCACCCTTTCAACGTCACCGATGGGGACGGGCTTTTTTATACGTTCAACGAATGGCTCGAAGTGTTGGCGCTATGGCTTCAGGCGCCTCAGCGAGAGGAAGACGTTCGCTCTTGGGGTCTCTTCTGACGTTTCGCTGGCGCAGGAGCAGGAGCATCTGGTCAAGGCATGGGCGCACGTTGTGGCAGGCCGTGACCCATGTGCGCTGAAGCAGGCGTCCAAGGCCGCGCGCAATTGGAAGAGGTCTAATCCGAAACGCTATAAGCAAAATTCACGATTGAACCGCGGCCAATAACTGACCTGCCAACAGCGCAAATAGATTCCTGATAGATGTCGCCGACGAGAGGCAACAATATGCAAGGCCCTGATTGTCTGTTTTCTGGGATGACAATATCAATGCGGCCGCATTGTATAAATTCTGCTCCATGAGACGATCGCAAAGCAGTTTATAGCGATCCGCGTATGAAGAGCCGACGAATTCCGGGAAAATTTTATAATGTTGTGAATTGATTTCGACAGGGTTGGTCGATGCGGCACATTCCTCTAGAAGCATCATGTATCCGAGGAATGGAAGGCGGGGATCTTCGATAGATTCACCGTCCAAAGATCCGACGTGGTTTGTCGGCAAATAGGCGCCATGCCGCGCGGCGATCCATAGATCAGAGGCATTGCCAATGACCTCTTCTGTCCTGTTGTTGAAATTATTACCGAATGAACCCACCTGGGATTTAAATTCAAGAACGGCGATCAATCGTTTTTGATGCACGATGACGACATCCCAATTTTTGGCTGGCCGGTAATAGCCAGGAAGGGACAGGTCGCGGCGGCCGCTGGTGAAGACGGAGGTCTCGGGAAGACCACAGTGCTTTGCCACCGAACGCACGACTTCCAGGAAGCCATCGAGGTTTTTTCCAGCGATCACATGGCCTCGTGCAGCATCCTGAGTGCCGGACGAGTTGGAACGGCTGGCCCAGAAGAGCCGGACAGCGGCAGCGACTTGCTCGTCGAAGTCATGCGGCAAGAGTTGAATCGTCATGCGTTTCCTTTGGGGACTCGGGCAGCGGCGGCGAAATCACAGATGCGGACAGCCTCGTCTTGCGTGAACCCGTATGCCTCGATGGCGACTCGATCGATCTCCTCCTGATCGGTTGAGGTCGCGGCAGAACGAAGGCGGCGCCGCAAATCAGCGGAGAGGCTCTCTGGTCGCGGGACTCGGATGCGTCTCAGGTATTGGGCCTGAAAACGAAGAAATCCGCCGGACATTCGCACGCAGTAGGCCGCGACGATGGCGAGCGCGACAGAGGAGCGCAGCAGGGTCTGCAGGACGCGCAGGTCCCAGGTCTCGGAGGTGACGACGTAGAGGTTGTGATGCGGGTAAAACGCACCTTCGTCGTAGGACACCACGGCTTCGCCTTTGATGTCAGGGATAAGCAACTTCGGGCGGCGGGTCAGGTCTGGCCAGACGCGATCGATCGTCCTGAACCAACCAACAGGTCTGTTTTTGGCGGTATGGCGTGCCCGAAGCGTGGCTTCGTGTCGCTTCATGTAGGCGCCAAAGCGAGGGTAGTCGTCCAACGAGGCGAGCGTTCCAGATTCAGTCCAGGGGTTGACCAGCCCCCGACCTGACCAGCGGACGCCAGAGTTCGTCAGGTCTTCAGACATGGCCAGACGAAGTTTGCGCGCGGGTTCGACAGGGAGCTTTTCGAAGTCGCCGATGTAGATGTGGTCAGAGCCCGTCGCCACCCCGATCCCGATCCTTGCCCCGGATTCCTCAAGTGTCGGCAGTCGACTCTCCAGGCTGCGGATGCACTGAAGCATGGCTGGCGCATCGAGAAGCCATGGATCCCGCCCCGAGGCGACTCGTTCGATAAAAGTCACCTCATTGCTCGCCTTGGGTTGGAGGGCCGCGGCGAAGACACGGCTGAGGGGGAACTTGCCGTTCCGGCCTGAGGTGATGACAGCTGTCTGGCCAGGCTGTGCCCGCCGAATCAGAGTGATGGCTGGATAGGCATCGACCGTCGAGTGGAAGGCATCGGCATGCTGGAGGTCAATGTAGGTCTCAAGGTTGAACGAGCGGGCAATCAACTCGCGCAGAGGTCCACCGTATTTGTTCTTGATCCACCGGTTGGCGCAGATGAAGCCGAGCAGTCCGCCAGGCGCCAAGAGACGAAGGCATCGCTCGTAGAACAGCACGTAGAGATCGGCGCGATCGTAGAGCGTCGCGAAGCGGCGCCTGTATTCGGTGAGAAGGAGATCGGGGATTCGCTCCTGGCGCACGTAAGGCGGGTTGCCGACGGCAACATCGACATTCGCGGGCATGTCGGCGAGCAGGAAATCGTCGCATCGCACCCATCTGGCGCACAGAGTCGCAGCCTGGTCCGGCGGCATCCCTTCTTCCGTCAAAAACGTGCCCACCCGGTCCCGCGCTCGCTCGACGCTTGCGGCATGCAGCTCTACCGCGACGATCGCGTCCACGAGAGCAATGGGCCACTGAGACGGGAGGATTCCCTGCCGTCGCGCGGAAGCCACGAGCCGTCTGACCGAGGGCAGCAGAAATTCGCCATCGCCACAAGAGGGTTCCAGCAAGCGCAGCGTGGTGAGGTCGCGGTCAGACGTGTAGCCACACAGATCGAGGATGCCTTCGACGACCTCTGATCGGGTGAAGACAGCCCCCCGCTCTTCGATCGAGCTCTCGCTGGAGAGTCTGCTGAGCGCATCCGCGAGTGCGCGGGACCGAGCAAAGTCCATCGCGAGCTGCGAGCTCATATCTGACCTTCCCTGCGCTTTGGCTGAAGCATCGAGCACTCTCCCACTCTCTTGTCGAAACACTCTGATCTGCGTCCGCTGCCTTATTACGCTCAGGGTCTGACAGAAACGATTCAGTCAAGCCAGCAGTGATGAGACGCGGTCCGTTAAGCGGGCACAGAGCCTTTTCGACGCCACCCCTCAGGCCACGAAGGGCCAGGTGGGCTCTGCGAGCGCCTCGCTGACAGACGGTTCGAAGCACTCTTGTCCCCTTGCTCGCCGTTGCCCCTGTTCAGCCTGTTTTGACAATGTTCAGGTGGTTCAATTGCCTACACTGAACACACCTTGTTCAGGTCTTCTCTTTGGCGACCGCATATACTCATGCATAACAAGAATTTTAACTATTATACTGCATATATGCGTGCATATATTTGAGGCCAGAGGGGGATTGGGCGGGCTGTGGGTTTTGTGGAAAATGTTGTGGAAAACTTGTCCTGAAGCAGGATCGGCGGCGGGAGCTCTCAGAGAAAAAAGTCTGAAAAATCAAAGGCTTGTCTCTTGAAATCCACGGATCGACCAGGTATGGGCAACGCGTGCCAAAGGCTGTGGAGAAGGGCGATCCCATGGCCAGAATCAGGTGGCCAAAGCTGTGTCCAACGCCTGGTTTTCAGGAGATAAATATGCGCATCAAGAAACTCGATATTTGCGGCTTCAAGTCCTTCATGGACAGGTCTGTCTTCCAGTTCGACGACCGCGTGACTGGCGTCGTGGGACCGAACGGCTGCGGCAAATCGAACGTCGTCGATGCCATCCGCTGGGCCATGGGCGAACAGTCGGCACGTCACCTGCGCGGTCGCGCCATGGAGGACGTCATCTTCAATGGCAGCGAGTCCAAGGGCCCGCTCTCCATGGCCGAGGTGACGCTCACCTTCTCGAACGACACGCCCGACCTCTTGCCTGCTCAATACAAGGGCTTCAGCGAGATCACGGTGACGCGCCGCCTGTTCCGTTCAGGTGAGTCGGAATACCTCATCAACAAGACGCCCTGCCGCCTGCTCGACGTGAGTGAACTCTTCCTGGGCACGGGCGTGGGCACCAAGGGCTACTCGATCATCGAGCAGGGGCGAATTGGCCTCATCGTCTCGGCCAAGCCAGAGGATCGGCGGAAGCTCATCGAGGAAGCGGCTGGCATCACGCTCTACCAGAGCCGCCGCAAGGCAGCCGAACGCAAGATGGAGCTGACCGAGCAGAACCTCACACGCATTCGGGACGTCACGCGCGAGCTTGGCCGTCGCCTCGACAGCTTGGGGCGTCAGGCGCGCAAGGCCGAGAAATACAAGCGCCTCAAGAGTGAGATCCGCGACATCGAGTTGCGCGCTGCCTCGATGCGCTACCTCGAATTGACAGCGCTCTTGCGGGCCTCTCGTCAGGTCGCCGACGCGCTCGAAGCCGAAGATCGCACGCTCGGTCAGGCCATTGGTGAGCGCGAGGCATCGCTCGAAGCGTTGGAGCGATCACTCAGGCAAGCCGAAGAGCGATCACGCTCGCTCGCGGATCAGACACACGCAGCGGACAATGCCTTCAAGGTCGGTCAGGCCAACCTGGAGGCTTACCAACGTGAGCTGGCCGATCTCGACAAGCGTGTGCGCGAGGGGCACATCGAGCAGGTCGAGCTGGAGAGCGCCGAGAAGGCCACGGCCCTGGAGCTCGACCGTCTGCGTGAGGCGTCGGCCAGCCTCGAAGGTTCGACGATCGAGGAGCAGCGCATGGGAGAGGTGCTCCTGCGCATCGAGGCCGTGACTGCCGAGGACAAGACAGCACAGCGCGCGCTCGAAGTGGAACGAGGCCAGCTCATGGCCGTCATGTCGCGCCTCGCCTCTGGTCAGACTCATCTGGAGAACATGTCGCGCCAGCGCACCGAGCTGCACGCTCGCGCCGAAGCAGCACGCGTCGAAATCGCCACCCTTCAAGAGCGCATCTGTGAGCTCGAAGCGGCCCGCGAGAGTGCGCTCGCCAAGCTCAACGAGGCACGCCAGCTCAAGATTGCGCTCGAGGCACGCCGTGCCGACGAGGAGAACAATCTCGCCACTCTTCGCATGGCACTCGTCGAGAGCGAGGTGCGCCTCATCGCCGAGCGCGAAACCCTGGGTGACAAACGCTCGCGCGTGGGCTCGCTCAAGGAGATCCAGGAGAACTACGAGGGCTTTGGCCGTGGCGTGCGCGCGGTCATGGGCCGCAAGAAGAGCGACGTGCTCGGCCTCGTCTCTGACCTGATCCGCGCCCCGGTCCACCTCGAAAAGGCCATCGAGGCAGCGCTCGGCGAGCGACTGCAGACCATCGTGGTCCCAGGCCAAGAGAGCGCCCTCGCAGAGCTCGCGTTCCTCAAGTCGAACGACGAGGGCCGCGTCGCGTTTTTGCCGCGTCAACCCAATGGAGATCGCGCTCGATCGAGCGGGCCAATGCCCACCGAGGCCTCGCTGCCTGGATTCATCGGCTTTGCCGATCGCCTCATCGACGTGGACGCGCCCTACCGTGCGCTCGCCGAACATCTGTTGGGCCACGTGGCAGTGGTCAGCGACGTGGATGCCGCGCTCGCCTTTCTCAAGCTCAATCGCCCAGACGAGTTGGCCGTCACGCTGGACGGTGAGGTGTTGGAGCCGAGCGGCGCTTTGAGCTGTGGCGCGCTGGAGGGTGCGGGCGTGGGCGCGCTGCACAAGAAGCGTGAGATTGCCGAGCTCGAAGGCGAGGTCGCGCGGCTCGACGAGGAGCACCGCGAGGCACAGGCGCGGCATCGAGAGTTGGCTGAGCGCGCCAGCGAAATCGAAGTCTCGCTCAAGGGCCTGTCGAATGAGTCGCACAGCGAGGCGCTGCAGGTCGTGGAGCAGGAGAAGGATCTGCACAAGGCGACCGAGGATCTGGCGCAGGCCCGAAGTCGGCTCGCCAAACTAGAGACCTCGCTCGACGAGATGGCGCGTGGCCTGACTTCGCTTTCCGATCGCGAGACAGCGCTCGTGGGTGAGAGCGCCCAGGCCGAGGCAGAGCGTGGTGCGCGCGAGACACGGGTGGCAGAGTTGAGCGAGGCCCTCACGCGCATTCGACTCCAGATGGGCGAGCTCTTGAGCGAGCGCACCGAGCTCCAGGTCAAGACAGCTGCCGAGAGCGAGCGTCGCGAGGGCATTGCCCGGGCCCTGTCGCGCGCCCAGAAGTCGGAGGTGGAGCTGTGCGAGCGCCGCCGCCGCCTGCAGAACACGTTGGAGCAGCGTGAGACGCGGCGCACCGAGATCGCCGCACTCATCCAGACGACGGGCGAAGAGATCGAGCGATTGAAGGAGGCCCACGCCAACCTCGAAGGCGAAGGGAAAAAGGCGCTTCAGGCCCGCGACGAGCTCTCCGAGAAGGTGCGCGCAGACAATGCAGCGCTGCGCCTCGAACGCCAGGCCTTCGAGAAGCTCCAGGGGGCGCACGCCGAGCAGGCCATGCGTGTGCGCGAGCAGAGCTTCGAGCTCAGCCACCTCGAAAGTGCGATCCGCGATCGCTACAACGTCGAGCTGCGCGAGGCGCTCTTCGACCACCACTGCCAGCCGCTCCCCACCGAGTCAGAGGCAGCGCGGCTGCGCGACATGCGTGAGCAGATCGAGAAGATGGGCGAGGTCAACCTCACGGCCATCGAAGAGTGTGCCGAGGTCAGCGAGCGCCACGGCCAGATGGAGAAGCAGCAGCAAGATCTCGAGCGCTCACTCTCCCACCTGCGCAAAGCCATCGTCCGCATCAACAAGACCTCGAAGGACCGCTTCCGCCAGGCATTCGACGCCATCAACGAGAAGTTCCAGCAGCTCTTCCCACGCCTGTTCAACGGCGGCAGCGCTGGACTCATCCTCACCGAGTCCGAGGATGGTGAGAGCGAGCCGGGCATCGAGATCATGGCCCAGCCGCCGGGCAAAAAACTCCAGAGCGTCAACCTGCTCTCGGGTGGCGAGAAGGCGCTCACGGCTGTCTCACTCATCTTCGCCATCTTCCTCATCAAACCCACGCCCTTCTGCCTGCTCGACGAGGTGGACGCGCCGCTCGATGAGGCGAACGTGGCCCGCTACAACGAACTCATCCGCGAGATGAGCCAGCTCAGCCAGTTCATCCTCATCACGCACAACAAGCGAACCATGCAGGTGGCCGACACGCTCTACGGTGTGACAATGCAGGAGCCCGGCATCTCCAGTCTGGTCGCCGTGAAGATGAGCCGGCTGGCGGCCAACGAGGCAACGGGCGAGGAGGCGAGCAAGGAGAGCGCGTTGTCGGCGTCGTGAGGCTTAGGACTTATCCCTCGATTATCCCCCGTCGCCCCGCTCGTCCGTGCTTCGATGGGCACTCCCGTCTGGAAGCTCCCTCCTCGCGCCTCGTCTGACATTCCCTGTCCGTCGCGTTGCTCGGTCCTAATTGAGGGATAAGTCCTTGATGGCATTGCGTGCAACGCCCTTAGGGAAATGCTCCCTTGAAGTAATAAGGAAGAATTAGGGGACATCGATGGCGAAAGCGGGGATTCGTTGATGATGCGCCAATGGATCCTAAGAAGATCCATTCCAGGCGCCTGATCCAAATCGAGAAAGCTGGCGTCGCGGCATTCCGAATATTCATACGGTTACCTCTCGACGATTATTTATATTCATTACAAGATTCGATACCGCATTTGATCCGATCATCGCCACGGAGCGTCGAAGTTTCCCCAAGAAAGAGAGGAGAAAAGATTCAAAACCTAGGAATTATCCCTTCGTCCGTGCTTCGATGGTCACTTCCGTTTGCTCGGTCCTCATGTGGGTATTTTCACTTGGACATATCACCGAGATCCAAATCGAAGAAGGTAAGCCATTGTTTTTCGTGGCCATCGACAGGACATCAAAACTCGCTTACGCGCAATTGATTGAGTTCGTTTCATATAAAATTCATGCGATCTCGACCGACGATGGAATTCAATTCATAAATCATAGGGCGAGCACCGTGGCGATCGTGACACCATTTGACCGTGTATGCCAAATCCTTGGAATCGCCCATGGGCTCAGCAAAACAATGATATAGTCGTATAAAAAAGAATCACTGACATCTTGGGTATTCATAGATGGCCGACTCCAGTGATTCCTATCGTAAAACATTATCACGCGGCCACCTCTTGAGATTTGCCCATGTCTTTTCGGGAGTAAAAAATGACCGACCTCGGTATTGTTGGGAGTGCCCTCTGAGCGTTTCTTCTTTATACAGCTATATGATTTCATCGTTGATTCAGATCAATTCACTGCGGGGCCATGTGAATAAATTTATTTGAATCGTCTGGGGCACGATTCGTCGCATCCTGCTTTTATTCCGTCGCCCCGCTCGTCATCTTTCGCGTTGATCGGTCCTAATCGAGGGATAAGTCCTTATCGTGTCGACTCTGAAAGTCGATTGACTCGATAGGCGAAATGGGTGCGGCCGATATTGATTCGGTATTCATTTCGCCCAATGGAGATTCCATCCTTCGATTGGTTTCCGCAATTCGGTGATTCTATAAAAACAAATCAAAAATAATTATGGAAAATTCTAAATCTCATCATTTTCAGATTGAAGTGGAGCAATCGACCTTCTATAGGCAGCCGATTTTTTGAAGCGCTCGTCCCCAAGCCCAGAGAGAGAAGGTGGGAACACATGAAATTTTATCCAAAGATCATCACGGCCATCGCCCGTGAGGTCGTCCAGACGCTCACTTCCGACAAGGACATTGAGATCGAGACGATCCGAATCGCCGATGCCGAGATGGATATGGCCGCCATCATGCGCGAATACGTGGCGACCGAAGAGCGGGTGAATGTCGCCACCCGCGAGGCCATGCAGCGCCGGGGCTACGACTTCTCGCGCTTCCAGCAGGTCAAGCGCGAGATGGCCGACGTCCGGGGATTCAAGATGGGCGACGAGGGCGTCGATTACATCATCGACCAGATGCTCGAATTCCTCCTCATCTCTCGCAACGTCGAGGAGGTCTTCTCGGATGACGCGACGATGCGGCGGAAGATTCATCTCGTCATGAAGAAACACCTGGCGGTCGATCAGGAGCTCGATCGGGAGGCCCGCACCAGGCTCAAGCACCTCAAGGAAGGGACGCCTGCCTGGGACATCGAATACCAGAAGACGATCGACCTCCTCCGCCGCACGCGCGGGCTCGTCTAGCCTGCCTGACTCTCCTCCTTCCCCCCCCTCATTGGCTTCGCCGACCTCCCCCGTCGATGTGGGGACCGCCTGAAGGGCCCCCCTGTCCGAGGCAGGTGGCGCGAAGCGCCGGAGGGAGGAGACTCATCGCCGAAAACGCCTGAACTCGATGGCTCTGTGCCTCACCTTCGCACGAACGCCTCTAACGACCGACTGGCTCCGTCCCGCTCGAAGACGGAGCTTTTCTTTGTCTCTCCGAAATCGAGCGAAAGGGATGACCGCCGATGGATCGCCGCTCCGCCACCGTTCTGGGAATCATCTTCATCGGGCTGTTCCTGGCCCTCTTCGCCTTCGTCGGTCTCGCCTTCATGGCGATCGACGGCGGCAACGAGTCCCGCGGCTCCTTCTCACGAAAGAAGGGCGGCCCAGCCATCGGCGTCATCGAGATCAATGGCGCCATTTCGAAGGTGGACAAGCTGCTCGCGGAGCTGCGCAAATTTTCGGCGGACGACAACATCAAGGCCCTCGTCGTTCGCATCGACTCGCCCGGTGGCGCCGTCGGCCCCTCGCAGGAGCTCTATTCGGAGCTGCGCGACATCGCCGAGAAGAAGGCCATCCCGGTCGTCTGCAGCATGGGCAGCGTCGCGGCCTCGGGCGGCTACTACATCGCCGCCGGGTGCCAAAAGATCTTTGCCAACCCGGGGACGCTGACCGGCTCCATCGGCGTCATCAGCCAGTTCCCCTACCTCGGCGACATTGCGAACAAGCTCGACTTCCAGATGCTGACGTTCAAGTCGGGCGCGAACAAGGACATCGGAAACTCGTTCCGCAAGATGACGCCCGAGGAGACGGCGTTGATGCAGGCGATGCTCGACCAGGTGCATGAGCAGTTCATCTCGGACGTGGCCAAGGGTCGCAACCTGGAGGTCGAGGCGGTGCGCCCCTGGGCCGATGGCCGCGTGCTGACCGGCGAGGAGGCGCTCAAGCACAAGCTCATCGATGAGATCGGTGGGCTGAACGCCGCGATTCGCTATGCGGCCGAACAGGCGGAGCTCGGCGACGATCCCAAGCTGCGCTACCCAGCAGAGGAGAAACCGTTCGACGTGCTCCAGTTCATGAGTCAGGGCGGCGAGGCCATGGCGCGCGGCGTGGTCAAAGGCCTGACGCAGACGACGACATCGACTGGATCGACCGCGATGATCCCAGCGCCTGCCTACCTGATGACGCTGCCGATGGGGGAAGTGCCCAACGAGTAGCGCCTGCCGCGTGCCTCCAACTTGAATCGACACGGGTGGATGAATCTGCAGGGGCGGCCAGCTGGTCGCCCCTCTTCTTTTTTCTCGCACACCAAACCCAGGGCCATCGCGTGACGGACAGTGACCCCTCCGACATCTCCCAGGCTTCGCGCCGCGCGCTCTGCCACCGCTGCCTTCTGCCGCGTCTGAACTGCTACTGCGCTGCCCTCGTCCCGCAGCAGAGCAGAGCCAGCTGGATCTTCCTCCAGCACCCGCGTGAGGCGCGCCACCCTGTCGGAACGGCGCGCATGGCCCACCTGTCGCTGCCCGGTTCGCACCTGTTCGAGGGCGTCGACTTCTCGGCCAACGCGCGGCTGCGATCGCTGATCGAGGCGGCGAGCAATCCAGTCGTCTTGTTCCCTGCCGAGGGCGCAAAGGCCCTGGAAGCGCTCTCGTGCGAAGCCGCACCGCCAACCCTCATCGTCCTCGACGGCACGTGGAGCCAGGCCAGGAAGCTCTGGAAGCTCAACCCCTTCCTGCACGGCCTGCCCGCTTACCGTCTGACGCCACGCCAGCCCTCGCGTTACCGCGTCCGCGCCGAGCCCGCGGCCCACTGCGTCTCGACCATCGAGGCCGTGGCCGCCGCGCTCCAGATCCTAGATTGCGGCGTCGATCGCGATCGCGAGGCCATGCTCGCGCCCTTCCTCGACCTCGTGGATCGCCAGGCCAACTTTGGGGAGCGCCCAGATCGATCGCCGAGGCGCCGCTTCCGCGATCGCCCCAAGAGCCGCTCGCTGCCCGACCTGCTCCAGCGTGTTCGAAGCGATGCACTTTTCATCCACGTCGAGTCGAACGGCTTTCCCAAGCGGATGCGCGATCGACCGCCTGGTGAGCTCGTCCAGCTCGCTGCCCAACGTCTGAGAGATGGGGCGACGTTCGACGCGCTGACCTGGCCACGCCATCGCGGGCCGCACTTCCAGGAGCTCGGTCTGAGCCCAGAGGCCGAGGCGAGCGCGTCCTCGAACGACGATCTGCGCGCGCGCTTCGCGGCCTTCGAACAGCCGCGCGACGTGTGGGCGATCTGGGGCCGCTTCCCGCTCGATCTGATGCGCGGCGCGGGGATCGTCGTGCCCGACGAGCGCGCGGTGCTCGACCTCAAGCACGCTTGCGCCAACCTTCTCGCCCGCAATCCAGGCACGCTCGAACATGCCAGCGATGAGCTCGGGATCGGCGAGGTGCCAACGCATCTGACCCGGCGCGCCGATCAGAAGCTGTGGCGGATGGCGCGGGTGTTCGATCGCCTCACGCGCGGCTGAGCACGACGTCGCGGGCATCGGCCACGTTCCCAGCGTCGTCCAGGTCGATGACCCAGAAGCCGGGCGCGCACCGCATCGTCCCAGCGCCCGCGTCGAACAGGTGCGGCCGCGTCTCGTTCGCCGCGAGCCAGTAGCGGTGGTGGATGTGGCCGAAGTGCATCGACGTGCGTGGCCTACCCGCCAGGCGCGCGAGGAGCTCTGGTGCGTCCACGAGCCCGTGCGTCAGCGTGTCGGGTCTGCCGTGTGGCGAGAGCGGCGCGTGGTGCAGGAGCAGGGCGACGGCGCGATTGCGCACGGCCTCACTCTCGAGGATGTCCTCGAGCAGGCGGCGCTGCCCTGGATCGATCCGGCCAAACGCGAGGCCGGGAAACGGCGCCAGGCGCGTGGTGTCGAGGCCGATGACCGCGAGGCGCTCGCCGACGAGGCGGACGAAGGGAAAGCCCGCGCTGCCCTGGAGTCTGGGAAGATCGCTCTCGAGCAGCGCGCCGAAGCATCGCTCGAAGCGGCGCTCGCGCACGCTGCGACGCGTGTAGCGATCGTGGTTGCCCGGCACGACCGACAGGCGGCGGGGATCACTGGCCCAGGGGCCGAGCACCTCTTTGGCCCACTCGAACTCGTGCGGCGTTGCGAGCGCTGTGAAATCGCCGCTGAAGAGGATGTGATCTGGTGCGAACGTTTCCATCGTGGCGACGAGCCGCCTGAGCGTGGTCAGGCTGTCGCCGAACTGCCGACCGCGGCCTGCCAGGCTCAGTTCGAGGAGCGCCAGGGCGCGGCGCCAGCCAAAGCGCGGCAGCTCGCGCAGCGAAAAGAGCTCGCGGACGTGGACATCGCTGAAGTGGATGAGCCGCATGGAGGGGCGCTCCTATCGAACGGTTGTCTGGCTGGTCTGTGGCTGGACGAGCGCCTCGAAGAGCGCTGCGAGCGAGCGCGTCCAGGCCGCGCGCCCTGGGCCTTCTTGCTTGGGATTGCCCGCGATGGGCACGCCACAGGTGGGGACGTCCGACTTGGCCAAGGCGAGCGCGTCCGGCGACTGCGCAGTGAGCCAGGGGATGGGCACCGCTGACTGAGTGGCGACGGCCGCTTCGAGTGCGCGCACGATCGGAGCGGCCGTGGTCGAGACCACGGCTGGGTGCTCGGAGTGGATCGCGAGCTCGAGCTGCGCGTCGTCGAGGCGCGCGCGCAGCTCGAACAGGAGGGTCGAGGCCGACTGCCCAGGCACGAGGCGGCAGTCGAGGAGCACAGTCCCTGTCTCTGGACGCTCGCCTGACGCGGGCGGGCTGCCGAGCTCGACGCGCAGGGGCGTGGCCGTGTTCCGAAGCGCGGTGTCCATTCGATTGGCGAAGGGCAGGCGCTGGATCGATGCCCCTGACAGCGCCATGTCGGCGAGGAGTGAACCGCAGCCCGCGAGCAGGCGCAGCGACCAGGGGCCAGACGCCTTGTGCCGCAGGGCGTCGAACATCTGCCTGGCAGGTGGGTTGACGTGGATGGGCAGGCGCTGGTGACTCAGGCGCAGGAGGGCGCGGGCCAGGTGGTGCGCGGCGCTCGTCGTCGATGGGTGGCCCGCGTTGGCGCGCGGCCCCTTGGCGGTCAGTGTCACGAGCGCGCGGCCTTTGAACGCGGTGACGATCGGGTGGATCTGGACGCCCTTCCACTCGAAGGGGCGCTCTGGCGAGGGCAGGAGGAGCGCGCGGGCTGGACGCAGATCGGGGAGGGCTTGCGCGCTGCTCGATGCCTCACCCGAGGCGAGGAAGGCCACGCGGCTGTTGCCACCGATCGAAGCGCGGGCGAGCGCCGCGAACGCGGCCAGATCCGACAGACCCACCTCGTCCGAAGCCGACGCTGGAATGGGCGCGGCCAAAAGCACGTCGATCGCCGCATCGGCCGCCGCATCGGCTGGCCGCACGACGAGAGTAGACGCGTCCAGACGCTCGGTTTGAATCGAGCGCTCCTGAAAAAAGTCGGAGACGAGGCCGCATCGAGAAGCGTCATCGTCACTGGCGGAGAGCTTCTCGAAGAGATGGAGGGCGGCAGCGGCGTCGGCAGAGTCGAAGGGCATGGGCTGGTTCCGTGGAGGAGGAGATGCGGCCGCGCCCTAGAGCTGGATTTCCCCATCGATTCAAGAGGGGCGAGTGGGTCGTCGCGCCTGCGCGGCCCGGTCACCCAAAGACGCAATGCCATTCTTGACGCCCTCTTCCATGCCCCCCAGAGTGCGCGCTTTTTTTCGAGGCCGAGGCGCGTCGAGCCGACCGCCTCCCTGACTCAGAAGGATCGCTCAGACATGTCCCTGCTCTCATCCGCGTATCTCCTCTCCGCCTTGCTCCTCAACACCACGCCTGCCCCGAGTGACAGCGTGGCAGCGGAGCAACCTCAGCTCACCGTGACGCCGTCCGCGACGGTCGTGCCCGCTCCGACGCCGACCGTGACGTCGGCCAAAGCCAAGGCCAAGAGCTTCGACCCCGCAGTGGATCTCGCCATCAGCAAGGAAGAGGGCTGGGAGGAGAAGGCGAACACGAACGGCGTCCTCGTCTATGCGCGGGACAAGCAGGGCAGCACCATCAAGGCGCTGCGCGCGGTGGGCACCATCGACGCGCCGCCGCACGTCGTGATGCGGATCCTGGCCGACTACGAGCGCTACACCGAGACCATGCCCTACACGGAGAAGAGCCAGGTCCTCGCGCGCGAGAGCGACGGCGCCGTCATCTTCTACACGGTCATCGATCCGCCGATCGTGTCGCGGCGCGACTACGCCCTGCGCATCACGGACGAGAGCGACTGGCGGGGCGGTCGCGGCTACCTGCGCACGCGCTGGACGCTCTCGGACAAGGGCCCGCCCCCACAGGACGGCCACGTGCGCGTGCCGCTCAACGACGGCTCGTGGACGCTCCAGCCCCGCCACGGCGGCACCAAGACCTACGCCATCTACGACCTGTTCACCGATCCAGGTGGCTCGCTCACGACCTTCATCATCAATAAGGCCAACCGCTCGACCATCCCGGATCTGTTCGAGGTGCTGCGCAAGCACTCGAAAGACCCGCGCTACAAGGAGGCGTCGTCCGAGGAGAAGCCGAAGAAGTGATCGAAGTGATCATCGATGATGTGAAGTCAGATGCAGTGAGCATGCAGAGAGAGTGACGACGCATGACCGGCACCTCCCACAGGTTCTCCTCGCCTCAAAACAGCGCATCGACTGGTGCTTCGAGCGCGCTGCGCAAGCCGGACTGGCTCAAGAGATCGTTGCCGATCGCAGCTCAAGCTGGTTTCGACGAGGTTCAGAAACTTCTCGATCGGTCGCAGCTCTCGACGGTGTGCCACTCGGCGCGCTGCCCCAATCAGAGCGAGTGCTGGGGCTGTCGAACGGCGACGTTTCTCTTGATGGGCCCGATCTGCACGCGCGCCTGCCGCTTCTGCCATGTGACCACGGGCCAGCCCGCGCCGCTGGACAGCGATGAACCGAATCGACTCGCGCGAGCGGTGCGTGATCTCGGGCTGCGCCACGCCGTGCTCACGTCGGTCGATCGCGACGATGTGCCCGACGGCGGCGCCGAACACTTTGCCCGCTGCATCGAGGCCATCCACGACACCACGCCCGAGACGACGGTCGAGGCGCTCATCCCAGACTTCGGCGGTGATGCGGCAGCGTTGGACCGAATCGCCTCTTCACGCCCCACGATCCTTGGCCACAACGTCGAGACGGTCGAGCGCCTGACGCCCGCCGTGCGCGACCGCCGTGCCACCTACCGCATCAGCCTCGACGTGCTCGCCCACTTCCGACGCTTCGCCCCGAGCATCCGAACGAAGAGCTCGCTCATGCTCGGCCTGGGCGAGACAAACACAGAGATCGCCGCGTGTTTCGACGATCTGCGTGCGGTTGGAACATCGATTCTCACTCTCGGCCAATACCTCCAGCCCTCGCCGTTCCATCTGAAGGTCGAGCGCTTCGTCCCACCCGATGAGTTCGAGCGCCTTAAGGCAGAAGCCCTCGAGCTCGGTTTCGACGCCGTGGCCGCAGGACCACTCGTGCGATCGAGCTATCGGGCGGGGGAGTTGGCAGCAGAGTGAAGTCGAAAGCCTGAGGTGAACGCGCATGACGACAGAGCCAGCAATGACCGAGCATCACATCGATGAGGTTGGGGCTGAGGTGAGTGAGCTGCAAACTCGCGTGTCGCCTGCGCCACTGACGTCTCTCGACATTGAGACCATCCGCGTCGCGAGTGAGCGAACCTATGCCGCGCGGCTGCGTCAACACCCCTTGTTCGTGGGGCTCGCCAGGGCCGTTTCGGAGGATGATCCAAAAGAGCACCGCCGTCGTCTCATGGCGCGCAGCCTTCGCCTCACCGAGTCCATGGCGACTGCCGCCTACCGCGTCGCGCACGACGCCAAGCGCATCCTCGGCATTGATGGCGACCTAGAGCTGTATCAGCGCAGTGGTCCTGAAAACGCGGCGATGCACCGCGTTCCCGCACCGATCTTGCTCGAAATCTATGGGCCGCTGCTCACGCGGCTCGACGAACGCACCTTGCTCGGCCTGTTTGGCCACGAACTGGGCCACTACCTCGCCCATGGCGCGTCGAGTCCGCTCGATCCCTCTCACGCCGTCACGGCTGTGCTGGGAGAGTTCAACGACGATGCGCTGAATTTCACGCTGTCGCGGCTGTCCATGGCGATGGAATTGACCGCCGATCGCATCGGCCTTCTCGCGACCCAAGACCTCACCGCGATGTTGAGGCTCGAAATGGCCGTCGTGACGGGTCTCTCCAGTGACGAGCTGACCTGGGACACGGACGCCTACCTCGCGCAGTGTCGCGAGCTGATCGAAGCGGAGTTGAGTGATGGCAACACCGCGCGCGGCAGCACTCACCCTGAGCACAACTTGCGCGCCTATGCGCTGTGGCTATTCAGCGAGACGAAGACCTACCGCGAGCTGACCGGTCGCGGGCCTGGCACGCGCTCGCTCGCCGATGTCGATGCGACCATCGCGTACTGCCTCTGTGACGACGCGCTCGGCCAGAAGCAGACCGTCGATTACAGCCGTATGGGCGAGCCGCCGCAGGAGCTGCACGAGTGCGCGCTCGCGTGCGCGGTGATTGTGGCGTGTGCGGATGGCGCGCTCTGCGATGAGGAGCGCGAGGCGATCGAGCGCCAATTCGCCACGCTCGTCCCCGACTGGCAGACCTACCTCGATCAAGACATCGCGCTCGAACGCTTCAATGAGACCGCGCCGATCGTCGCGAGCGCTGGCGACGATCTCGTGCGTGGCCTGTTCTTCGTGCTCATCCGAGTGATGACCGTCGATGGTGAGATCCACCCCGATGAGGTCGCCATCCTGCTCGCGATTGGCCGTGTGCTCGGAGGCGAGACCCTGTTCAGGAGCGGCCTCGATGCTGTGCTCAAGACGCTGCGCTTGCAGATCGACGTCGATGCGACGCCGCCAACCTCGGTGCCGCTGCCCGCTCGCAACCGCGATGTCGACGAGGCGTTCAAGACGTTCCTCGCGAACGTGGTCCGCAGAGGTGAAGGGACGATCACGCTGCGTCGGCTGCTCCTCATGCTCGGGAGTGAGCAGCTCAGTGACGAGAGCGTCGGACGCATTGCACGCGTGTTCGACGACCACGACATTCAGGCCGATCCTGCCCTCGCGACTGCTGGATTCGATGACCGGATTGCACTCACGGCGCGCGCCAAACGAGCCCTCCAGGAGCCCTCGCAGCCACCGTCACCGCCGCCGCTCGGATCGCGCACAGCACTGAGCCAGGCGCTGCGTCGCTTGCGCGATCAGCTCGTCTCTGGGGACGGGCGTAGTCCCTCGGTGCGCCTGCGCCAGCTTCGAGGCGGTCGTGCCTTCGATCTCGCGCTGCTCGACAAGGTCTCGGTCGGCATGGCCCAGCGCGTGGTCGAGCAGATTCGCGCGCGCAAGACCGTGCGCTTGGTCGATGCCGCTGACGCAGGCCGCCACGGCGCTGCACAGAACGCCTCGCAAGACTTGCTCGCTCTGGCCCGCGAGGATGCGCAGCGCGCCGAGGAGACCGGTGCCCGCGATCTGTTCGCTGGCTTTCCCTTCATCACCGGTAACATCGATGGCTACACGGTTCGTGCGCCCCTCGTGCTCTATCCGGTGACGCTCGAACGCGACGGTGATGGTGCGCGTGGCTTTCGGCTGGTGCCGCGCCGGGATGAGCTTCCCATCGCCAACCAGTCTCTGATTCGTCTCATCTTCAACAAGCGAGGCTTTGCCTACACCGACGAGCTCTCCGACGAGTTGGAGGCCATCGCTGGCGCGCCCGATGGGGGCCCCGAAGCAGTGCTCAAAAAGCTCGGCGACGTGGGGCTTGCGGCCAAAGAGGTCATCGGCACGCTCCAGCCGTTCCGCAATCGCGACGCCGAGCTCGTCGTGCGCGGCGACGGCTTGGAGATCGAGGAGGTGTGCGTCATCGGGCTGTTCCCTCAGTCGAGTTCCGACCTTCTTCAGGACTACGACAGCCTGTTGCACGACCTCGCGGCGCCCACGGCCAACGTCGCTGAGCTGCTCGGCGCGGCCAGCACGCTCCTGCCAGAGCAAGCCGTGTCGCGCGATGCACCGCTGCCAGAGATGCCGACCACTGATTGGACGCCCGTCATCCCAGCCGATCCCTCGCAGCGCTCGGTGATCGCCGAGTGTCGCAGGCAAGGCGCGACGGTGATCGATGGGCCGCCAGGCACGGGCAAGAGCCAAGTGATCGTCAACCTCGTCGCCGAAGCGCTCAGACGGGGCGAGCGCGTCGCAGTGGTGTGCGAGAAGCGCGCGGCGCTCGCCGTGGTCCAGCAGCGGCTCGCCGCCATTGGCTTTGGAAAAGCTCTGGGCGTGGTCCACGACGTCTACGAAGACCGAAAAGCCCTCTATGCACACATCGCGGCGCGTCTAGAGGCTCGCGAGCGTATCCCGTTCGACGCTGCCGAAACCGAACGCGTGCGCGCCGAACACGCCGAAGTGCAGAGTGCGCTCGAACAGCGCAGCGCGATCCTGCGCCAAGCCGTCCCTGGCTTGGACATGAACGTCGGCGAGCTGTTCGCGTTCGTCTCTGCCGAGAGCACCTCGGGGATTGAGCCGATCTCCGAGCTCGATCGCATCCCACAGGCCAAGCTGCGAGAGGTGCTCGACCTCGTCGCCAGTCTTCTGCCGCTCGCCGATCTGTGGGGCAAGGCCAGCCCGTGGCGCGACTCCAAGCGAAGATCGCTCGCAGACCTCTCAGCTGCTGCGCGCGGACAGATCGAGCAATCCATCGAGCGCTCGCTCGCCGCTGCTCGTCTCTATGAAGAGCTGCTCGCGAAGGCCAACGTGCCCATCGAGCCAGTCGAGGCTGCGCGCGCCGCGCTCACGACAGCCGTGGGCGTCCGCAGCCACCGCACCGACGATCGCGCTCGCGCGCTCTTTGGCACACTGGCCAATCTCACTCCTGCCCAGGCCGCGCTCCCGGCAGTGGCTCAATGGACGTATCGCCAAGCCAGTACCGCTCTGACGCGCTTCGATCGAAAGGTGGAGCTGGAGCCTGGTAGGGAGCTGATCGTAGCGCTCTCTGTGCTGCGCCGATGGGCCTCGTCATGGCTGCGTGTGTTCGTATTTGGCTGGTGGAGGGCACGCAGTGCGTTCAGACGCGAGGTCATGCGTCTCATGCCGGAGCGCGCCGGGGATGCCATCACGCCTGCGCTGCTCGACGAAATCTCGGACCGCATCAGTGCATCACGCGCATGGAAAGCGCTCGCCGAGGTGTTCGGCAAACTCGGGCTCTTGCTGCCTGGCACGAGCGCCCAGCTCGAACCAACGATCGATCGCGTGGCCTCGCTCAGTGAAGCGCTCGCACCTCTCGGAGAGGCCCGTTCTGCACTCGAACGAATCGGCGCATGGATTCCGACCAACGCCGGGGCTGCCGACTGTGTGACATGGGATCGCGTCATCGACGATCGCCTCGCGCTTCTCGAGGCGAGGGACGCCCTCTCTACGGCGGTAGTCGCTGTCGAGCCATGGTCCCCATTCCCGCTCGGCCCCTTGCCGTCCGCATCCCAGCTTCAACGTCTCCTCGACCTGTGGCAGCGCGACTCTGCGCGACTTCCCGAGGCCGATGCACTGCTCGCCCGTCTCACCTCGTTGCTCCCGAGCGCGACTTTGCTTCTCGATGCGCTCAGCGATCGCCTCGACGGAGCGACGACGGTGGCAGCCTGGCGCAAGGCTACCTCTGCGGCTTGGGGCCGGGCGTGGCTCACGAAGCTCGAACGCGAGCAGCCTCTGCTGGCGCGCCTCGGACATGCTGACGACGATCGCGAAGTGGAGCGGTTCGCTGCGCGGCTGCGCGAGCTGGAGACCGAACGCTGTGAGCTGGAGATCGAACGCACGCTCGCGCGCATCGACGCCGCCAAGCTGCTCAACGTCGAACCCGCCGCCAAGGGCGTGCGACGCACGCCCGAACAAAAGATTCGCGAGGAACTGCTCAAGGAGGTTTGCAAGCAGCGCCAGCTCATGCCGCTGCGGACGTTCGTGCGCAGGTTCGCGCCTCAAGGGCTGCTCGACGTCGTGCCGGTCTGGCTGCTGTCGCCCGAGACGATGGCCATCCTGTTCCCGCGCCAAGCCCTGTTCGATTTGGTGGTCTTCGACGAAGCCTCTCAATGCACGGTCGAGTCTGGTCTGCCCGTTCTGATGCGGGCCAAGCGCGTCATGATCGCTGGCGACGAGAAGCAGATGCCACCCTCGTCCTACTTTTCGCTCGGTGCCAGTGAGGAGGAGCTGCCAACGGGCAGCCCTGCCGAACCTGATGGAGCCAAGGAGATGGTCAAGGACCTGCTCTCGTCGGAATCACTGCTGTCACTTGCACGTCCGCGTGTCAGCCACACGGGCCTGACGTGGCACTACCGCTGCCGCGACGAGTCGCTGATCGCATTCTCCAACCACGCCATGTATGCGGGCGAGCTGCTCACGATCCCCTCGACTTCGGGTGGCGCTGCGCCGAGCGCGATCCACTGGGTCCCTGTCGAAAATGGGACCTACACGAGCGGTGAGAACCCAACCGAGGCTGCGCGCGTGGTCGATGTGATCGATGAGCTGCTCGCGCGCCCCCAAGTGCCGACCATCGGCGTGGTGACGTTCAACTTGAAGCAGCGCCGTGCCATCCTCGATGCGATCGACAAGCGCTCAAGCGCCGATCCGGTGTTTCGCGAGCGTTGGCTCGCGGCCACGACGCAGGGAAAGCTCGATGAACGACCGTTCGTGAAGAATTTGGAGCAGGTTCAGGGCGACGAGCGCGACATCATCGTGTTCTCGCTCGGCCACGCGCCCATCGAACGAAAGCGCAATGGTGTCGCCACCGGCGAAACCTACGTGCCCGCGCGTTTTGGCCCACTCGGCCAACGTGGGGGTGAGCGTCGACTCAACGTCGCCATCTCACGCGCGAGGAGTGCCTGCTACGTGGTCGCCTCGTTTGTCCCAGGGCAGCTCACCGTCGCCTCTTCGAAGAACAGCGGTCCGAGGCTTTTCAAAGAGTTCCTCGAATTCGCCTATCTGCATCACCACGGTCGTAAGCTCGATGCTCAGCGGGTGCTCGACCGCGTACGTGAGCGCGGCACGCATTCGCTGGGGCTGGGTGGACGCAAGATGCGAGCGCCAATCGATGGCTTCGTGCCAACCCAGACGCAGATCGCGCTCGAACTGGAAGCTGCGGGTATCCCCTACGAATTGGATGTCGGCGCCTCGGAGTTCCAGGTGCCGATCGCTGTGCTCACTCCGACCGATCCGGCTCGTTACGCGCTCGCCATCCAGATCGATGACGCACAGGGCAGCGCCGATCCCTTCGATCACCACGTCCATCGTCCAGGTGTCCTGCGCCAGCGCGAATGGACCGTGCTGCACGTCACCCCGGCGAGCTGGCTGAGACGCAAGGCCGAGATCATGGCGCAGATTGAATCGCTCGTCCCTGACTGCCGTGGCGCGATTGAGAACGAGTCCTACACGCGTCATCGCGAACGACAGAGACAGGCACTCGCCCCGGCGGGCATCGCCACCTCGATGCTCGTCAAGTCAATCACTGTCGCGCCGATGGCCGTCGAGTTCTCGATGGCACCGCCTTCCACGAACGTCATCGCGGAACCGGAGCGTGGCGACCTTCCCATCTGGACGTTCGCGATCCCCGACGAGCTGTTTCGTAAGGCGCTCTTGCACATCGAGAAGCACGGCAGCCTCGACGAGGCCGAGCTGACCAACTTGGTCGGCGGACCACGCCGCGCGCGTATGTTCGCCAGTGAACTCGACTCGTGGCGCGCTGCGCTGCCCTTCATCGTCGAGGTGTCGAACGCGAACGGCATCAAGATCTATCGGCGCGGGACAGCCTGACGAGTGATTTCAAGTGATTTCAGTTGAGAGTATTTTGAATTCATCGGCGCGTTGCCCTATCGGTGCGCGCCGTTTTTCTTTTCTCTCGTCACTTCCACCGAAGAAAGTCCCTCGATGTCCTTACCTGCTGAAGCCTCGTCCGAATCCGCC
>JAISIF010000177.1 GCA_031262165.1 Myxococcales bacterium
AAGCGCAAGCTCCTGGAGCGCCAGAAAGAGGGCAAGAAGCGCATGAAGCAGGTCGGCGCCATCGAGATCCCGCAGGAGGCCTTCCTCGCGGTGCTCAAGGCGGACGAGAGCTGAGGAGCGCGTGATGTCATCCGACGAAAAAGACACGAAAGACGTCAAAGACGCGAGATCTGCCCCAACCACTCGATCGATCAAAGTGGCTCGTCGAGAAGCGCGCCGCTACCTCAAGGATGTCGACGTCCTCGTGAAACGACACCATGGACGCCTGTCCAAGACAGCGCTCGACGATCTGGAGGCGGCACGCCTCGCCCTGCTCACGGCTCTCAACGATGGAAGTCAGAGCGCATCGTCCGTGGCCATCGACGAGGCCACACTCGCGCTCGAAAAGAGGGTGGAGAAATATCTGAGCTTTGCACGCCGCAGCGTGGCCGCCGACTACCTCGTCTCGATCTTTCAGGCGCTCGCCATCGCGCTCGTGCTGCGCTTCTTCATCGTCGAGCCCTACAAGATCCCCTCAGGATCGATGATCCCGACCCTGCTCATCGGCGACCACATCTTCGTGAACAAGCTCTCCTACGGCATTCGCCTGCCCGCCATCGACACGCTCGTGGCGCACTGGGGCGGCTATGAGCGCGGCGAGGTCATCGTCTTCGTCAATCCGCTCGACGATCATCTGCCGCTCCTCCAGCGCCGTGACTACGTGAAGCGCATCGTGGGCCTGCCTGGTGACACGGTCGAGGTCAGGGGCGAGGTCCTCTACGTCAATGGCCAACCGCAGCCTCGTGAGCTCGTCCAAGCGAACTTCATCTATTTCGACCGGTTCGGTGACGACGGCCCCTGGAGCCAGCAGCGTGCCGAGCTTTGGCGCGAGACGATTCAGACGGGCGTGAAGAAGAGCGATGATGCGGTGGACGTCGATCTGACGATGACGCACGAGCTCCTGCGCGATCCACATCGCCCACACGCCCTGCTCGAAGGCCCGTTCAAAGTCCCTGAAGGACACCTCTTCATGATGGGCGACAACCGCGACAACTCCCAGGACAGTCGAGCGGGCAGCTGGTTCGTTCCCTTCGACCACGTGAAAGGCCGCGCCTTCGTCATCTGGCTTTCGTGGGGAGTCCCCGGCAGCTGGCCATGGGGCGAGGTGGGCATCCGCTTCAATCGGTTCTTCAAGGGGGTTTGATTGAGATTTCTAAGCAACGCCGATCGAGAGATCTGGAAATGAAAGACGTTGAAGATTGATGGAATTGCTGGGGCGCGTTCATCGCGCCCTCTTTTGTTCGTGAAGCATCGATTCAAAACAATTTGAGCTGCTTGGGCCGTCGCTTCCTGGGAAGGAATTCTGACTGCTGACGCTCGATGAGTGTGGCGCGAATCGGGGCCACGAAAGGCGAGGGGGCGAGCGTGCGCTCTACGCCCCACAGGGTGCGCTGGCGGGTGTGCGTCAGGATGAGCTCGTCGCGCGCGCGGGTCATGCCCACGAAGAAGAGTCGCCGCTCCTCTGCGAGCGCATCCATGTCCAGCGGCTCGAAGCGCGGGTTGAGCGGCAAGAGCCCATCGTCGCAGCCAGCCAGAAACACGACCGGGAACTCCAGGCCCTTGGAGGCGTGCAGGGTGAGCAGCCAGATGCGCTCTGCCCTTGGATCGAGCGCGTCGATCTCCAATCCTTCATCCAAAGCACTCAGAAATTCGGCGAGTTTTTGCGAACGCGCGGCGATCGGCGTGAGCAGATCGAGCGCAGATGAGAGCTCGACAGATCGATCGTCGTCGGCCTTGTCCAAGAGGCCGCGCACGACCTTCACGAGCAGATCGCGGACAGGCTGATCGATCGGAGTATCCTCCAGCGAAGCGTTCAGCTGCCGCAGCCCGTTGCGCACCTCGCGGACACCTCGTCGCGCTGTCAGCCGATCATGCCCCGACTTTTGGAAGGGCAGGGAGCGCCGTGCGAGCGCCTCCATGATCGCCGAGGCTTGCGCGTCTGTTCGATAGAGGATCGCAAAGTCGGAAAATCCAAGCTCGCGGCTCTCGGCATGACCGAGCGCTGGCCTCTCGTCGAACGAGCGGTGCGAGATGCCGCCCACGCGCGCCTCGATGCTCTGTGCAATCCATTCGGCCTCGGCCCGTGCATTCTGCGCTTCGAACAAGGAGATCTGCGCGATCCCCTCGGCTCTCGTCGCGATGAGCTCTCGGTTTGGCGCAAGCGTCTGGGGCGCGATCGCGTCGAGCGCGGCTGTCACGATGGCCGGGGACGATCGGTAATTGCGCGTCAGGGTGACCTGCTGGGCGCCCGGATGGTCCTGGGTGAATTGCATGAAGAACGTCACGGACGCGCCGCGGAACCCATAGATGGCCTGGTCTGGGTCACCGATGGCACAGAGGTTGGCGCTGCCTGGCGCGAGAAATTGGACGAGGCGGTATTGGCGCGCGTCGATGTCCTGATACTCGTCGATGCAGATGTGCTCGAAGCGCTCGCGCCACTTGGCCGTAAGCGCGGGATTGGCTTCGAGCAGTTGCACGGGAAGGTCGATGAGCGCGTCGAAGTCCACCTGGCCACGGTCGATGAGCGCAGCGCGCAGGCGCCTTGCCATGTCGCTGTCTGGTTCGCGTCGGATCGACTCGCTGAGCTTTTCGGCCTCGCTCGGTGTCACTTGGAAGAGATCGGCGATGAGTGCTCGTCGACCACCTTCGCCTTCCTCTTCGATGACGGTGAACTCGCGCGGCAGACCAATCAGCGCTGACTCCTCGCGCAAAAAGTCGAGGCCAAATCCGTGGAAGGTGGTGACGTGGAGGCGATCGGCCTGGCCAGGCAACAGGCTGCCGAGGCGCTCGCGCAGCTCACCTGCTGCCTTGCGCGTGAACGTGATGGCCAGACAGCGCGCTGGGTCCACACCCTCGATCGCGACGAGGTGGGCGAGCCTGTGGGTGAGCGTCCGCGTCTTGCCAGTGCCAGGTCCGGCGAGGATGAGGAGCGGGCCGCTGGCAATGGCGGCTGCGCGGCGTTGATCGGGGTCGAGCGCTTCGAGAAAGGGGCTGACAGGTTCGGGGGCTGAAGCCACGTCTGCGACGCGATCTTCTGACGCATCGGGCGGAGAGAAGGGTCCATCCCCACACGTCGTTTCTGTCGTGTTCGCGACCGTCTGACACGAGATACGCGGCTCTGGCGTCGGCGTTGCCGGTCGTGGCTTTGGCGCCTCGGGCAGCGCGAACAAAAGCGGCGACTTGCCTCGGCCATCGAGCTCATGCGGTTCGAAGAGTCGGATGACGCCGAATTCGCCGTCGTAGCCCGCCTGTCGGTGGACCTTGCCCGTGCGCAGCCGCGTGATGGCTTCGGCCAGAAGCGTCGAGCCCTTCTGTCGGATCTCTTCGATCGGCAGGTCGCGCAGGATGAGGAGCTCTGGGCCGAGCCGATCGGTGATCTGCTCGATCGACCGGCGCACGCGCTGGCTCTGAGTGCCGACCCGTTCGAGCTCGGCGACGATTTCTGGCAGCGGAATGAGGCTCTCGAAGTTGGCCGCGCCTGGCAGCCGAAAGCCCTCTGGTCGTGTGGCGAGATCCTCGACACGGCTCTGCACGCCGACCGTGATGAGCCCGCCGCACGAAGGGCAGCGACCGCCGTGGGAGCGCGTCTCGTCGGGCGTCAGGCACAGGCCACAATTGCGGTGGCCGTCGAGATGATATTTGCCCTCCTCGGGGAAGAATTCGAGCGTGCCGCCAAAGCCCTCACCCGTCGCGAGTGCCTGGCGCACGGACGCGTAGTCGAGCTCGCAGTCGAAGCGGTTGGCCTCGCGACCGAGCATGGCCGGTGAGTGCGCGTCCGAGTTGCTGACCAAGCGGTAGCGATCGAGCGAGGGCACACGCCAGTTCATCGCTGGATCGCTGGAGAGCCCTGTCTCGACCGCGAAGATGTGGCTGGCCAGATCGGCGTAGCAGTCGGCGATGCTGTCGAAGCCTGACTTGGAACCGAGCGCCGAGAACCACGGCGTCCAGATGTGCGCTGGGATGAGGAAGAGGCCGGGCCCGCTCTCGAGCGCCATCTCGAGCAGATCGCGCGAGTCGAGTCCGAGGATGGGGCGGCCATCGGACGCTAGGTTGCCGATGCGACCGAGCGCGCGGCGCAGGGCACCTGCCTGCTCGAAGTTTGGTGCGTAGAGCACGTGGTGGACTTTTCGGGTCTTTTCGTCGCGCTTGTAGATGGTCGAGATCTCGACCGAGAGGATGAAGCGCAGCGGCGCGCTGGCACAGCTTGCTGGGACCTGGGCGCGGACTGCGCGATCGAGATCTTCGCGCAGTCGGAAGAGGCCGTCCTCGGCAGGCACGAGCTTCTCGCGCATCTCCTCGAACCAGAGAGGGTGTGTGAAGTCGCCGGTGGCGATGAGCGTCAGGCCCTTGCGCAGGCCAAAGAGCGCAAGATGTTCGAGATCGCAGTCGCGGCTGGTCGCACGAGAAAATTTCGAGTGGATGTGTAGGTCGGCAAGAAAGCGCATGGCGAGAGTCGTTTGGGTTGAGGGCAGGAAGGAGTGAAGGCGGATCGAACTCTTTGGATCTCGAAATCCGACTCGCATTGGAGAGCTCGACGCCCATCGTGCGTGTGTCGTTCAATGAGCGACAGGCCGTAGCACGCTCGCCCCTGCGAGCGAGTCGCGAAGACCTCAGGGTCGAGGCTTTCAGCTTCAGACGAGCTGAGTGCCGATCTTGCGGAGCCTTCGGAACATCAGGGCCGTGCCTGAGCCATTCAGAAAGACGAAGGTGTTGGCGCTCTCGATGGCGGTCGCGAGGGCATCCGCGAGCTCTTGAGCAAGCGCGGCGTTCGTTACCCTGGGGAACCAGGTCCACTTGCGCACGACGCCCACGACATAGACCGGGGCTCGATCGGCGAGGTGCAGGAGCTTCTTGCGCGCGATCCAGGCGTGTTTGACGTGCGGGTGGGCGCTGAGGACGACGCCGAGCTGCCTCTGGAGCTCGGGCGAGATCTCGGCGGGTGCGAGCTCGTCCGTTGCCCTGACCTCGGCGCGTTCGGCCTGCGCGGATGCCATCTCGTTCTCGAGCGCCGAGGCACGATCGATCCAGGGCGCTGCCGCTTCGACGTGGCCCTCTCCGATGGGGAAGCTGGCGATGATCGGGGCAATGGCGATGGCACTGTCCGCGTCGAGCGCCATGACGTGGTCGAGATACTCGAGACCTCGGGCGTCGTGTTGGGACAGGAGCAGGCGGCCTGCCTGAAACTGAGCGAGCGCGTGGTCTGGTTGGCGCGCCGCTATCTCGATGGCGAGTGGGAGCGCTGCCTCTGCGCCACGCAGCCGTTCGACGATCTGGGCCTGCGCACAGGCCTCTTCCGCGTCGAGAGGCTCTTTCTCGGCCTTGGCGTCGAGCTCGGCCAGGCGGGCCATGGCCACCTGCCCCTCCGCGTAATGTTTCGACCACGGTTCTGCCAGGGCCTCTCGCCACTGTGCCTCCAGCTCGGTTTGGACGCGCGGCAGGCAATCGCCGAGGAAGACGGCAGCAGCGCTCTCGGTCGGCGGCGCCGGGATGCGAGGGGACTGGCCCAGAGCGCTCAGGCGTTCGGCGAGCTCCGGATGGGTGTTGCCCGCGACGGCGTGACGCTCGAGCGCCTGCGCCATCACGCCACTCGCCTCGTCGGCGGTGTAGGCCGCGCGCAGCACCTCAGCCCTGAGTGAGAGGTGGATGTCGGGCGGCGAGGGTTTAATCGAGCTCATTTGGAAGAGTCTCGACCCAAAGCGCGCTTCGTCCGCCCAGCTCACGAGCTCTGATGCGATGAGCGCGTCTGCTGCGGTGCGCGCGTCCGTCGCCTCGGCGCTGAATCGGTCCGCTTCGAACTCCTGTTGGCGCGACAGCGCGAAGCTGCGGGCAGAGTCCATGAGTGGTGAAGTTCCTTGGTATTCGGCGGGCAAGGGCACCTATCGACGACGGGTAGGGGCTGTCCCCCGTGACCGCCCGTCGTGCACGATCGTTCTCCCCGTCGCCAGGACGGCCACAGGGGGCCGCGCCTACGGCAAAAGCCGACGCCGATGGGATGCCTCACGCCCTGGCCTTGTCGATGCGCACGGCCTTGATCTGATCGATGGCCTCGAGGATCGCGCGCTGCAGGTGCTGCTTTTCCTCGTCGTTGGGCGGCTTGGAGAGCGACAGTTCGATGCCCTTGATCGGGTGGATGCGGAGCGCGCCGAGCAGGCCCTGCGGGAGCAGCGCGCGGACGCGGCGTTCGAGCTCCGAGGTCAGGGCGTCTGTCTGCGGCGTGCAGCCGCACGGCGTGCCCATCAAGAGTGCGCTCAGGTGCAGGCGCAATTGGAGCGCCGCGAAGCCCTCGTTCTGGAGCAGGTCGTGGGCGCGTTCCAACCAGCTCCACGCCTCGACACCACGGTCGTGGTGCTGGAGGAACAGGCCATAGGCTGCGCACGTGTTGCCCAGGTGCCGCGGGTCCTTCTGCTTTTCGGCCAGGGCACAGGCCTTCTGGAGGAGCGCGTCGGCCTGCTCCAAGTCGGCCTGCGAGGCGAAGAACATGGCGATCTCGCACAGCAGGGGCAGGGCAAGCGCGCTGTCGTCGCCGATCGATTCCCCGTCGATGAGGCGCTCGGCAATGGCCCGGAAATCGGCGCGCGCGGCGTCGAGTGAGCCCTGCGCGGCCTTGAACCGAGCCTGGCGCATCTGGACGGTGAGCAGCTGCGGGATGGCGTGCCGCTGTCCGTAGTGGCGCGCGAGCCAGTCGAGCGTCTCGCCGATGCGCGCCTCGTCCTTGAGGTGCGCGGCCACGCCATGCTGCAACTCGACGATGGCACAGAGCGCTTCGAGGAACGGTGTGATCCCTTTCTTGGTGACGTCGGGCGAGTCGAACTCCTCCAGGCGCTCGCGCAGCTCCTGGAGCGCAAGGAAGGCGGCTTCGGGCGGCGCGTTCTGCGCCATCTGCAGCAGGCTCTGGAGGAGGAGCTGTTGCTGCTCGCGCGAGAGCAGATCGAAGTGCTCGAACATGGGGCGCTCGTCTCCGTAGCGCGCGGCCAGGACCAGGGCGCGCAGCGACAGCGATGGCGCGAGCAGCTCATCCCTTGCGTGCCACAGGCTGCCAGCAATGAGCTCTACGAGCGGCTCGGCGGCCTCGGCGTCGCCGCGCTGCAGGAGGAGCTCGGCCAGCGCGAACTGCCCGTGCGCGAGCCCCACGCTCTCCTCGCCATAGAAGGCGCGACGGCCATCGATGTTCTGCTCGAAGACGGCGCGCGCCTCGTCGAAACGGCCCATCTTCAGGAGCAGATCGCCACGCGCCTTCTGAAAGTCGAGCTGGGCGCGGCGGCTCGGATCGTCCGTGGCGGCGATGCTCGCAGCGTGGGTGACGGCATCGAGCGCGGCGTCCAATTCTCCCAGAAAGACGAAGATATGGGCCTGATCGAAGAGCGCGCGGGCCTGCTGGGGACTGCCAGCGCCATGTTCTCGGACAGCGGCGGCGATCGCCTCTGCCGCTATCTTGAGCGCCTCTTCGGGGTGGCCCACCTTCAGGGCCTCGATGCTTCGTTCCAGGGTCGTATTCGCGGTCAAAGGGCTTCCTCTTCGTTCTGGATCGATGTGTTTTCGGTCAGGGCGTTGGCGTCCACTGCCTCGACACATCCCTCGTCGACATCCGAAAAATGAGAACTCGATTGCCCTGGGTGCGAGCCATCGAACAGGTCCGTTCACAGTCACAGGATCCCAACCAGGCTCAGCCGTTCACCTGGCAGACCTTGTGGAGCATATCGAGGTCTTCGAGGGACTTGCCCGCGCCTATGACGACCGCCGAGAGCGGATCCTCGGCGAGGAACACGGGCAAGCCCGTCTCTTCGCGCAGCAGCTGGTCCAGGTTCTTGAGCAGCGCGCCGCCACCGGCGAGCACGATGCCTCGGTCGGCGATGTCACCGGCCAGCTCGGGCGGCGTCCGCTCCAGCGTCACCTTGACCGCGCCGACAATCCCGTTCACCGGCTCGCTGAGCGCGTCGAGTATCTCGTCGGAGGAGACGGTCTGGGCGCGCGGCACGCCGGCCACCTGGTCGAGCCCTTTGATCTCCATCGTCAGCGTCTCGTTGGACGGGTAGGCCATGCCGATGCCCATCTTGATCATCTCCGCCGTGCGCTCGCCGATGAGCAGGTTGTAGCGCTTCTTCACGTGCTGGAGGATCGCCTCGTCCATCTTGTCGCCACCGACGCGAACCGACTTCGAGATGACGGTGCCGGACAGCGAGATGACCGCAACGTCCGTGGTCCCGCCGCCGATGTCCACGATCATGTTTCCAGAGGGCTCTGTAATGGGCAGGCCCGCGCCGATGGCAGCGGCCATCGGCTGCTCGATGAGATAGACCTCGCGCGCGCCAGCGCCTTGGGCCGCGTCGCGGACCGCGCGCTTCTCGACCTCGGTGATGTTCGACGGGATGCCGATGACGATGCGCGGTTTGACGAGCGCCTTTCGGTTGTGGGCCAGCTCGATGAAGTGACGCAGCATCGCCTCGGTGACGTCGAAATCGGCGATGACGCCGTCCTTCATGGGGCGGATGGCCTGGATGTTCCCCGGCGCTCGGCCGAGCATTTCCTTGGCCTCTTTGCCCACGGCCAGCACACGGTTGCCGCCGCGCGCGTCCTTTTGGACGGCCACCACGGAGGGCTCGTTGGCGATGATGCCGACGCCTCGGATGCAGATGAGGGTGTTGGCCGTGCCGAGGTCGATGGCCAGATCGCGGGAGAAGATGGAGTGAATCCAGTTGAACATGTTGTCGGTCTTTCGGGCGTTTCAGTCAGGCAGAGGGGCGCGCGGAGCTTCTCCAGGCCGATCGAGTCGATGCGGATGCGTCGAAGGACATCGAAGGGTCGATGGCGCGAGTCAGAAAAAAATCGCTCGATGCAAGCGCGAGCGATTTTCTCTTCTTCGACGTCGATGATTCGAGGGTGATTCGAGGCGAATGGCGCTCAACGCTCGCAGCCCCTCTTTGATTTCAGGGCGTATTTCACGATGGCGTAAACGGCTCGGGCGCCGTCCTTCCATCCGATCTTCTTGCCCTCGACATAGGTACGGCCTCGGTAGCTGATGGGCACCTCGTAGATGCGGCAGCCCTTGCGCGCCAGCTTGGCAGTCATCTCGGGCTCGATGCCGAAGCGATCCTCCTCCAGCTCGATCGATTTGATGCACTCGGCGCGGAACAGCTTGTAGCAGGTCTCCATGTCCGTGAGGTTCAGGTCGGTGAAGGCGTTGGAGAGCGTGGTGAGCACCTGGTTCCCGAGCGAGTGCCAGAAGTAGAGGACGCGGCGCGGCGTGCCCGCGAAGCGGCTACCATAGACCGCGTCGGCGTCTCCTGAGAGGACGGGCGCCATGAGCTTGAAGTAGTCGTTCGGGTCGTATTCGAGGTCGGCGTCCTGGACGACGATCATCTCGCCGGTTGCCTCCTCGAAACCGCGCCTGAGGGCCGCGCCCTTGCCCCGGTTGGTCGGCTGAAACAGGACGACGAGCGCGTTGTCGTTTCGAGGCTGGGCACCATCGAGCACCGCGAGCCCCTCGCTGTCGAGCTTGGCCAAGAAGTCCCGCGAACCATCCGTGGAGCCGTCATCGATCAGGAGGATTTCCTTGGGATAATCCACGGCCACCACGCGGCGCAGGAGTCCGGCCAGGGTGGCCATTTCATTGAAGACCGGGATGACGACGGAGAGCTTGGGACAGGGCTTTTCCACGGGCGGGCAACTCCAATCGGGAGGATGTTGGTCGGTGTCGGCGGGAGCCAAAGGACCCCCCCAAAAAAGCGTGCCTCCTTACTCGTCGGCCCAAGGCGAGGCAACCGAACAAACGCACGGTTCCCGAGGTGATTTTTCGTTTGTCTCCCTCTCTTGGCCGCTTCGCGTCCGCCCTCTCCCGCAAGCTTTGCGAGGGAGGAAAACACGGGTGTTTCGGGATGTTTTTCTGAATGGAGCAGAGCGAAAAAATCTCTGTCCCGTTTGATGGAAGAGGGGAGCCATCCCTTTTCGCGACATCCGAGCGAGGGGATGCCCTTCGGAGTGGCCGTGCCTCATCTTGACGCCGAGGTTGGCGTGGGTGCCGCCGTGGCCGTTGGCTCGCCTGGGTCTGGAGCCGCTGCCGCGCGGCGTGGCGGAGAGGGGGGCTGAGAATGAAAAAAACTCTCGGAGACTGCCTTGACCCTGGAAGAGCAACGATGCTACCGGGCCGCGCTTTTTTGGGGGCCTCGGGCGAGCGACGTGCCGGTCTGTCATTCGTCCGCACAGCGCTTCATCTCCTGTCCGGGGATGTCGATGCCTGCTGCCCGCCACGTGTCGGGCGTTGGTCCTCGAAAGGCGAAAGATCAGAGGCCGTTCCTTGAGCAAAAAGAACTACACCATCCTCATCGTCCCAGACGGTTCCCCGCGGATGAGACGTCTGCGCGTTTCTGGCTGGTTCCTGTCGCGCTCGCTGCTCTTCTTTTGCCTCTTCCTGGCGGGGACCGTGGCTGCGGGTCTCCACTACCGAAATTCGGTGCAGGACCTCTCCGAGAACCAGCTCTTGCGCGAGGAAAACGTCCGCCTGCGCTCGGATCTGAAGCGCGTCCGTGAGCGCGTCGCGCACATCGGCGTCACGCTCGACCGCGTCGAGCACTTCGATCAGAAGCTGCGCGCTTTGGCCCGGCTCTCCGACCCCGAGCGCCACCTGGCCATCGGCCCGGTCGGGACGCTCGACACCGACGAGAAGGACAGCCCCTCTGCCCGCGCCATGCTCTCCGAGCCCGTCGATGCCAAGGTGCTCGTGAACAAGCTCGACACCCTCCAGAGCGCGGCCGAGCGCCAGGAGTCGAGCCTCCAGGAATTGGAGAGCTACTTCGAGCACCAGAACACGCTGCTCGCCTCCATGCCCTCGCTCTGGCCCGCGCGTGGCTGGGTGACGAGCGATTTTGGCCACCGCGTAGATCCGTTCACGGCCGAGCGCATCATGCATCGCGGGCTCGACATCGGGGCAGCGCACGGCACGCCGATCAAGGCGCCCTCCGACGGCCGCGTCATCTTCGCGGGTGTCGATGGCAATTACGGCAAGGTCCTCGTCCTGGACCACGGCTACGGCGTGAAGACGCGCTACGCGCACATGTCCGAGCTCGCCGTGAAGGCCGGCGACGAGATCAAGCGCGGCGAGCGCCTCGGCGCCATCGGCAACACCGGTCGCTCGACAGGCCCGCACCTCCACTACGAGGTGCGCATCAACGGTGTCCCGGAGAACCCACGCAAATTCATCCTCGAATGAACCTTTGGGATGACCAAGATTTGGAAAAGCCCGCCTTCATGGCGGGCTTTCGTTTGGGGCGATGCTCACCCCAGCCCAAGCCAGGCGCCTCCCCTCCACCCGCAGTTTAGGAAGCTCCGGCGCTGGCCCATCGATGAATCCGATTCGTGAACTTCGCTCGCGATGATGGGATGAATCCCTTCGTCCATCAAAACGACCGAGCCCTCGGTCGGGGTTTTTGAAGACACGCCTCCAAGAAAAGAAGTGGATGAGAATTTTCCAGCGACGCGCGCTGGTTTCATCCGCTGGGACCGCCGCGAGCTTTGGCGGCTCTTTCGAACGAGTCGATCAATCCACACACCTCCGGGGTGACCCGGGGACGCCTCTGCCTTCGTGGGGTGCCAGACCCTATCGAACGGACGAGGCTGCCCGGCTCACCCTTCTTCATGACAGGCACGGCCAGATGCTCAAACTGATTCAGAAGATCGTCGGCACCAAGAACGAGCGCGAGCTCAAGAAGCTGCAACCCATCGTCGCGCGCGTCAACGAGCTGGAACCAGCGACCAAGGCGCTCCCCAACGAGGCCTTCCCGCGCAAGACCGCCGAGTGGAAGGAGCAGATCCAGAAGGGCCGCTCGCTCGACGACGTGTTGCCCGAGGCGTTTGCCCTGGTCCGCGAGGCGGGCCTGCGCGTCCTGGGACAGCGCCACTTCGATGTGCAGCTCATCGGCGGCATGGCCCTGCACTCGGGCCGCATCGCCGAGATGCGCACCGGCGAAGGCAAGACGCTCACGGCCACGCTGCCGAGCTACCTCAACGCGCTCTCCGGTCGCGGCGTCCACGTCGTGACGGTCAACGACTACCTGGCCAAGCGCGACAGCGAATGGATGGGCCGTCTGCACAACTTCCTCGGGCTGTCGGTCGGCTGCATCGTCAACTCGCTCACAGATCAAGAGCGCCAGGTCGCCTACCGCTCGGACATCACCTACGGACAGAACAACGAGTTCGGCTTCGACTACCTGCGCGACAACATGAAGTTCCGCCTGGAGGACTACGTTCAGCGCGAGCTCAACTTCGCCATCGTGGACGAGGTGGACTCCATTCTCATCGACGAGGCGCGCACACCGCTCATCATCAGCGGCCAGTCCGAGAAGTCGGTCGATCGCTACTACCAGGTCGATCGCGTCATGCCCGGCCTCATGCCCGACCAGGACTACGTGCTCGATGAGAAGAGCCGCTCCGTGGCCCTGACCGACGAGGGCGTCTCGCGCGTCGAACAGCGCCTCGGCATCCAGAACCTCTACGCGCCCGATGAGGTGGAGCTGCTCCACCACGTGGAGCAGGCCCTGCGCGCCCACACCATCTTCAAGCGCGACATCGACTACGTCGTGAAGGACGGCCAGGTCCTCATCGTGGACGAGCACACCGGCCGCACCCTGCCTGGCCGCCGTTGGTCGGACGGACTGCACCAGGCCGTGGAGGCCAAGGAGGGGCTCGTCATCGAGAGTGAGACGCAGACGCTCGCCACCATCTCCTTCCAGAACTACTTCCGCATGTATTCGAAGCTCTCGGGCATGACCGGAACCGCCGACACAGAGGCCGAGGAGTTCGCCAAGATCTACGACCTCGACGTGCTCGTCATCCCGACCAACCGCCCCATGGTCCGCGTGGATCACAACGACGTCGTCTACAAGACCGAGCGCTCGAAGTTCAAAGCGGCCGCGGACGAGATCGAGCACCTGCACAAGAACGGGCAGCCGGTCCTCGTGGGCACCATCTCGGTCGCCAAGAGCGAGGCGCTCTCGGGCATCCTCAATCGACGCGGCATCCCGCACGAGGTGCTCAACGCCAAGCAGCACGCGCGCGAGGCCGACATCGTGGCGCAGGCAGGCCGCAAGGGCGCGGTCACCATCGCGACGAACATGGCCGGCCGCGGCACGGACATCATCCTGGGCGGCAACCCAGAGTTCTTGGCCAAGAAGGAGGTCGGCCCAGCGCCCGAACTCATCGCGGCCGGTGGACGCCCGACCATGGAGGAACTCCAGGTCCATCAGCTGGCGCTCGCCGACTACAAGCTGCGGCTCGACGCGGCCCTCTCCAAGAGCGAAGCGGCGTGCAAGTCAGAGCACGACGAGGTGGTGAACCTGGGAGGCCTCTTCATCCTGGGCACCGAGCGCCACGAAAGCCGCCGCATCGACAACCAGCTGCGCGGTCGCGCGGGCCGCCAGGGCGATCCAGGCGCGAGCCGCTTCTACCTCTCCCTCGAAGACGACCTGATGCGCATCTTCGGCACCGACCGCCTCAAGGGCCTGATGGAGATGATGGGCATGGAGGACGACGTGCCCATCGAGCACAAGCTGCTCTCCAATTCCATCGCGGACGCTCAGAAGAAGGTCGAGGGCCACAACTTCGACATCCGCAAGAACCTCCTGGAATACGACGACGTGATGAACCAGCAGCGCCGCAGCATCTACAAGCTGCGCCGCCGGGTCCTGGCCGCGGGCGCGGGCTTCCCGCTCGTCGAATACGAGCAGGATCCCAAGAACAAGAAGAAGAAGGTCCGCATCGAGACGACCGTGAGCTGGGACGACGCGCGTGAGCGCTCGCTCGACCTCATCGATGAGGTGATCATGTCGATCTGCGACGCCTTTGCCTCTTCGGCCAACGCGGCCAGCTGGGATCTGGCTGGCCTCGAAGTCGCGCTCAAGGATCAGCTGGGCATCTCGATCGATCTCCAGAAGGCGTCCATCGGCTCGCGCTCCAATCTCGAAGAGCAGATCTGGAACGTGGCCGAGAAGAACTTCGTCTCGAAGGAGAACCTCATCGGCGCCGATTACTTCAGACGCTACGAGCAATACGTCTATCTCTCGGCCATCGACGACCTCTGGAAGCAGCATCTCCTCGCGATGGACCACCTGCGCCAGGGCATCGGCCTGCGCGGCTACGGCCACCGCGATCCCAAGCAGGAATACAAAAAAGAGGGCTACCAGATGTTCGTGCAGATGATGGGCTCCATCGACACGAACGTCGTCAGCACGCTGATGCGCAGCCAGCTCGATGAGCCTTCGAAGAAGGAGGAGGACGCGGCCCGCGAAGCGGCGGAGCGCGCCGAAGCCATGAGCGAGTTCGACCTCTCGAAGAAGCGGCTGCCCAAGATGACGACGAGCCGCGGCGATGTCGCGATGGCGGCGTCAGGGGAGGATGGCGGCGCGCCCGCGCCAGGCAAGCAGCAGACGGTCGTGCGCAAGGGCCCCAAGGTCAGGCCCAACGACCCGTGCCACTGCGGCAGCGGCAAGAAATACAAGCGCTGCCATGGCCCACTCGAGGGTGAATAAGAGAAAAGAATCGGATGAACAGCTGATTATTCAATCCGCCTCACCGAATGTGTGGGGCGGATTTTTTTATGAATTCAATACACGCTCACGATTGGAGAAATGGTCATGGCCCTCAGGAAAATCTCCCTCCATCGACAAAAAGCCTTCGACGCAGAGAGAAGATCCGATTGATTCAGCCAATCCGATTGCTCCGGTTGATTACTAAGGGTCTATACCTAAGGACTTATCCCTTCATGAGGACCTTTGCACCGCGAAGGACGGGGAATGTCAGACGAGGCAAGAGGCGGGGGAGCTTCCAGACGGAAGTGAAGAGCGAAGCAACGAAGACTGGTGTTTCACGGACGAGTGCGGCGACGGGATAATGAAGGGATAAGTCCTAAATAATTTCACCTATAATTGATGAACCCTCAGGATTTCCCTCCAGACAATGATCGCATAGGGGAAATATATAAAAACCAAATAGTTTTTTCTTTCTCTCAAACCGGGCCAACAATTTCCTGAATCGATTGATCCAAGAATGAATCACCTCGACGATCCATCTACGCGCCTTAGGACTTATTCCTTCATGAGGACCTTTGCACCGCGAAGGACGGGGAATGCCAGACGAGGCGCGAGGCGGGAGCTTCCAGAACGGAAGTGACCAACAAAAAGCCCTCCCCAGCTTCGCTGGAGGGGGCTTCTGACTGATTCAGAAATTCAAGCGGCAGGTCAGTTGAAGTCCTCGACGCCGGTGAGCTTCACGGTCTCGTTCTCCTTCACCGAAATGCTTCGAATGGCGGTTTTTCCATCTGGCGCGGTGAAGACGACGATGTGATCGCCGATGGGAAGGGAGATCGGCTTTTTAGGCGCGACTGGTGTCTTGCGTCCCGTTGGCTCGCCGTCGATCGAGATGTCCGCGCCTGGTGGCTTCGTGGCCGCGATGAGCTTGCCCGTCTTGCCTGCCGCTGGCTTGTCAGCCTTGGCGGGTTTCGCCTCCGCAGGCTCTTTCGCGGGCTTGGCCTCAGCAGGCTTCGGCGCCTCGGCTTTCTTCTCTGGCGCCGCAGCCTTGGCAGGTTTTGCGGCTGGCGCGGGATTGTCAGCGTTCTTGGCCACCGCGGCAGGCGGCGCTGCCGCCGCTGGTTTCTCGGAGGCTTTTTCTTCCTTCTTGAGCGGCGCAGGTGGTGGCTTGGGCTTGGACTTGGATGCAGCCGCTCGCTTCACCACGGGCACTGGCTCCAGGTCATAATCGAGCGGGAGCTCGCGCGGCGCGGCGTCATCCTCCTTGAGCTCTGGCCACTCGATGGTCGCGGTCTTGTCCAAGTAGCCGTCGGCCTTGAGCGTGATGCTCTTGACCACCTCGGGATCGATGTCGCTGAGCGTGAGTGGCGTCTTGCCCTTTTCCTCGCCGTTCAACTCGACGACGGCTCCCTCGGGCTTGGTCTCGATCTTCAGCGTGAAGAGCTTGGGCTTTGGGGGAGGTGGCGGGGGGATCTCCTTCAGCCTGATCTGCTTCTCCGTGGTCTGCTTCGAGATGATCTGGACCTCGATCGGCTCGTGCGCCTCGTAGCCCTCTGCCTTGGCCACGATGGTGTAACTGCCCGGCGGCAGCACGAGCGCCTGGCCAGCCTGGAGCGCCAACTGTTCCTTGGAGAGAGGCGCCGCCGTAGGCTCTCCTCCTCCAGCTGCCTGCTGGAGCTCGAGCTGCGCCGTCTCTGGCTCTAGCGTGACGAGGAGCTCGCCGGGAGGAGGCGGCATCACCTTCAACACGTAAAAGCCCGCGCCACCGCCGCCAAGCACGAGGAGGACGAGCAGCATCGCGATCAGCGGCGCCTTGCTCTTTTTCGGAGGAGGCTGTGGCGTCAGCGGATCGTCGAAATCCTCGCCGTCATCCCCTTCCTCGTCGTCATAGTCCTGAAAGTGGCTACGGCCACCGCGCGCGGGCGGCCTGGCCGACGAAGATCTGCCACCGGCCATGTTGCTGGGCGGCGGGCTGACGCTGGTCGCCTCGTTCTCATCGTCGCCCTCGTCCGCGAACTTGGGCAGCATGTTCGCGGTGAAGACCCTCGTGGCGCCAGCCTCTTCAGCGAGTGGGTTCTCGTCGAACTTGGGCAGCATGTCCGCGGTGAAGACCATCGTGGCGCCAGCCTCTTCAGCGAGCGGGTCCTCGTCGAATTTGGGCAACATGTCCTTGTTGAAGACCATCGTCGCCCCTGCCTCCTCGGGCGCCGGGGCATCTTCGAACTTGGGCAGCATGTCCGCGGTGAAGACCATCGTGGCGCCAGCTTCTTCGGCAGGCGAGGGCGCGAGATTCGGCTGGGCTTGCAAGCCAAAGACAGTGCGGATGTTCTCCTGATCTGCGGGCGACCCACCGGCGCTGGGCGCCGCAGGCGTGTCGTCGTCCTCGAGCGACACGGCGGCTGGCGTTGGCGGTAGAGGCTGATCGGCATCATCGTCTTCGAGAGAGCGGCTGAGGGCTTTCTGGAACGGATCGACCGCAGGCGCGTCATCCTCCAGAGACACACCACTGGCGAAAGGCTGGGCTTCTGCCTGCGCTGGCGCATCGTCGTCATCGCCAAAGGGGCGATCGGAACGCCTGAGCGCCGAAGAGTCGGAGCGCGGCGATGGGCTGTCCGACGCGGAGAGGCGCCGCGGGGAACGTCGGGGGGCTTCGGCGCGCTGGCTGCTGCGCGAGCGCAAGGCTGGCAGCGCGTCATCGATAGCGGCCTCGGGCGCTTCTTCGGGTGACGGCGGGGTTTCGCTTTCGAGCACTGGCTCTGCGCGGACAGGACGGCGACGCGGCGCTGGTGGCCGCATCGATGCGGGCGCCTCCATGGTGGCCGAGCGGCCTGGATGTCGGCTCAGCGGCGCGGGGCTCGCGGGCGACGAGACCGCAACCTCCGTCGCCTCGTCCTCGTCGTCGTAGTTCACGCGAGGTGCCTCGCCCGTGTCCTCACCAGACAGGGGGAACGTCGTCGATGAGCGGCGGGCAGGGGCTGGCTTGGTAACAGGGGCCCTCACAGGCTCGGGTGTTGGTTCAGACTTGAACTCGAACTCGGCAGGCGCGGGCGGTTCAGACTCGGAGGGCGGCGCAACGGCGGCGACTTCGTCCTCATCGTCCTCATCGTCGTCGAAGATGGGGAGGCCCATGATGGCCACGGTCGCCTCCTCGGAGTCATCGCACTCCCCCTCCAAGCCATCATCCGCTCCTGCGGCTCCCTCTTCTTCGTAATCTGGCAACGGCGACTCGCCCGTCTGGTTCTCACCCTGCGACATGTCTTCGTCCTCTTCTTCGATCTCGTCGTCGTCTTCTTCTTCGTCGTCAGGCAGCAGTTGGGCCTGGGCAAAGCGGCTGTTTCGTTCGGTCTCGCGCTCGAACTCGTCCTGGAAGATCTCCTGGAGTGACGCGCTCAGGGCCTTCGCGGTGAAGAGCGAGCCATCCGGGTTCAATAGGAAGCGCTGCAGGTCCTCTTCGAGCTCGCTGCACCACTGGTAGCGCTGGTCTGGGTCGGCTTGGAGGGCCTTGAGGATCACCCTTTCGAGCGCGGGTGGGATGGCCGAATTTATCTTGCGCGGGCTGGGCACTTCGGCGGCCCGAATCTTCGCGAGCACGGCAAAGTCGGTCGGTCCAGTGAAGAGGCGTTCTCCGGTCAGCATCTCGAACAGGATGATGCCCACGGCGAACAAGTCTGCCCGATGATCGATACTCCCGACGATCTGTTCCGGGCTCATGTAGCCAATCTTGCCCTTGAGAAATCCCGCCTGCGTGCGCTGCGAGTTGGAGGCAGCCTTGGCAATGCCGAAGTCGATGAGCTTGATGTCGCCCGCGTAGGTGAGCAGGACGTTCTGCGGCGAGACGTCGCGGTGGATGATGCCGAGCGGCTTGCCGCTCATGTCTGCGCGGCGGTGCGCGTAGTCGAGGCCATTGCACAGGCGCGTGGCGATGAAGACGGCCGCTGGGATGGGGATGGGCTGCTGCCTGTCCATGAGGCTGCGCAGGTCCTTACCCGCGACGTATTCCATCGCGATGTAGTAGGCGCCCTCGTGAACTCCCAGGTCAGAGATCTGGACGATGCTCGGGTGGTTGAGCTGAACGCAAATGCGCGCCTCGTCCAGGAACATCCGGGTGAAGTCGGCGTCCTCGGACATGGACGGGAGGATCCGCTTGATGGCGACGCGCCGCTCGCCGTTGCCCTCGAGGTTCTTGGCGAGAAAGATCTCCGCCATACCGCCCACACTGATGCGCTCGACCAGAAGGTATTTTCCGAAGGGGATTGGTTTTTTCAATGGAAGAGGTCCTCAGAGAAGACGGTGAAGACGATGGCCGGTGGGCCGATACGGGCCCTCTCGAAAAAGCGGCGCTCTATAGGGAAAGGCTCCTGTCGCGTCAATGAATGCAGCACGTGTCTGGAGGGCGGCCTTTGTTCTCGCTCGACTCGACCTTTTCCCTCTCCTCCCCTCCCCTCGTCGCTTCGCATCGGCCCTCTCCCGTGAGTGGGAGTGGGGCATGATCTCGTGAATCGTCAGGAAATCTCCCGTGCCCGCTTGCTGGAGAGGGATGTCGTCGCGTGCGCCGCTCAGCGGTCGTCATTCGACACAAACACGACGGGCGTTGCACGCAATGCCCCCTAATCCGAGGCATCCAGACTTTCGTCGATCCAGTCGAGATAAGGCCGATGCCCGGCCTCGATGTTCAGAGCGACGATCTGAGGGCAGGCGTAGGGATGGAGTTGGAGAATGCGGCCACGCACCACTTCGAAGCGATCGCGACGGGTCTTGAGGACGAGGCGCACTTCCCGCTCGTCACAGATCGTCCCCTGCCACCTGTAGATGGAGCGGATGGGCGCATCGAGTTGGGCGCAGGCCACGAGGCGTTCCGCGACGAGCGTCCGGGCGCAGACGAGCGCGGTCTCCTCGGTGCCAAAGGTGACCAGAATCGCGATCTTGTCGGTGTCGGTCGTCGGGGGAGGTGTTCGGGACATCTGCTAGTTCCTCTTGGCTCGATCGGTGTGCGGACGGCTGGGTGCGATTCGCAGACACGTCTCGGAGACGACTTCGCGGAGATCTCAGCGATGACGAGAAGTTGCCAGACACAGGGCAGTGCCGCACCTTGCAGCGGCCATGAAAACACCCCACGCCATTCTCTTCGATCTGGATGGAGTCCTCGTCCGCAGCCACGAAGCCTGGTTTCAACTGATGCGCGACGCCTCGCGCTTTTTCGGCGGCAAGGAAGTGACGCGAAAGGCCTTCGAGCCCGTCTTTGGGCAAGGCCCTGAGGCCGACATCGCGATGTTCGGATTGAATTGCTCGGTGGACCAGCTGAACGCCTACTTTTTCGAACACTTCGAGCGCTACGGAGAGGACGTCTGGGTCGATCCAGAGGCGACAGCGCTCCTCGACGCGCTCGACAGGGCGAACCTCCGGCACGTCATCGTCACCAACACGATGACGCCGCTCGCCCAGAACATCCTGAAGCAGGCGGGGCTCTTCGATCGCTTCGATCACGTCTTTGGCGCTGACCAGGTGCTCCACGGCAAGCCCGATCCCGCGATCCTCTTCCTGGCGCTCAAGCGCCTCGGGCTCAAATCTGGACAAGCCTGGATGATCGGCGACTCACGCTTCGACCTGGAGGCAGCCCGCGCAGCCCACGTCTTCTTCGTTGGCTACGGCGGCCTCGAGGGCGATCGAAAGATCGAGCATCTGCGGGAGCTGCCAGCGCTGCTCGACGCTCACGGGCGTTGAGCAGCGGCAGGATCATTCGGCGGCGGGCTCAACGGCAGGTGCAGGCGCCGCCGATGTCTGCGATGTCTGCTCGGGTGCCGCAGGGACGTCTGCCGAAACCGAGGCGTTCTGCGCGCTCTCTGGCGTCTCCGCTGCTGCCGTTGCCTGCGTTGCCGTCGGCTTCGAGCACTCGGGACAGCGCTGATTCAGATGGGAGAAGAGCGTCGAGAGCGCGTTGTCTGTGGCCTGCGCGAGCGCGATCTTGAGCTCGGCGATGGCCTCCTGCCGGACCAGGGGCGGCAGTCCTTTTTTCGAAAGATCGCCATCGGCCTGGTCGCGCCAGATGGGCTCGTCCGTCTCGGAGAAGAGCGCGAAGTCGATGCGCGCCCAGAGCTTCTCACCGCCGACCGCGGAGACGGTGTCCGTGGCGTCGATCCAGTAGCTCGTCTCGACGGCCATGAGGGCGTCCACGCCAAGGGCCGCGCGCAGCGCCTCGCGCTGGTCGCGGGACAGATTGCGCGCCGCGTCGCCACTCAGGATGCCGTCGATGCGCAGGTTGCCGACCGAGTGCTCGCTCGCGAGCGTCCGATAGAGCTCGGCATAGGCCGGGTTCTGCGTCAGCGCCTCGTGAGTGAGCACGCGCACGCCGAGCTCCTGGCTCAGGCGCTGGGCGAATGCCTCGTAGGGCATCTTGGAGTCGATGGGGCTGAGCCCCGACTGAACCCATCCGCTGGCGAGCGTCTGGATCAGGAGATCCGGGCCGATGAGTTTGGCCAGCTTGGAGCCGATCTCGGTCGAGAGGTAGGTGTCGAAGCCGACGATCGCGACGGAGTGGACGCGCTGAACCGCGGCAGGCTCGACCTTGAGCGAGCGGCCAGCGCAAGCGACCGTCATGAGGAGCGCGATGGCGATGAGAGCGAAGCGAGAGAGGCGGCGAGAGACGTTCATGGAGAGACCTCGGAGATGGGAAGGAGAGGAGAGGAGAGGGAAAGAGCCCTGAAACAGCAGCGAAAAAAAAGAATTCACGACGGAAATGATTCAAATGAATAGGGAATAGGGTGGAGTCATTCGTCCGCCTTAGGACTTATCCCTCGATTAGGACCTTTGCACCGCGAAGGACGGGGAATGTCAGACGAGGCGAGAGGCGGGTGCTTCCAGAGGGAAGGGAAGAGCGAAGCAACGAAGACTGGCATTTCACGGACGAGTGGGGCGACGGGATAATTAAGGAATAAGTCCTTATTTCGGAGAGCCATTCCGCATGAACTCTGTAGGGCTGAATTCCTGTATTCGCCCTTCGAGACAAACAAACACGAAGAGGCAAAGAAATTCATCTCCTCGTCATTCCTTCCCAAACCGCTCTTCCAGCAATCCCCACCTCAATCCCCTATCGCTGACGATGAGGTGCTCCACCCCGACGCGCTCCATGGCGCATTCGAGAATGGCCGCGCCCGCGGCGATGACGTCGGCGCGCTTGGGCTCGATGCCTCTCAGAGCCTTTCTCTGCTCGACGGTGAGCGCGAACAGCCTCTCGCGCAGGCAGCGCAGCTCGCTGAATGCCATCCGGGCGCCGTGGACGCGCGCGGCGTCGTAGGGCTCGATCTCGTGGAGGATGGTGAAGAGCGTCGTCACGGTCCCGGCCACGCCGACGAAGGTCGGTGGGGTGCTTGGACGTGGGGCCTGCGCAAACAGCGACCTCAGGTGAGCGAAGAGAGCATCCGTCTCGTCTGACGCAGGCGGATCGGAGTGAAGGAAGCGCTCGGTCAGGCGCACGGAGCCCACGTCGAAGCTGTGGCTGAAGTCCATCCGGTCGCGCGTTCCGTTGCGGGTTCCGTCGCGGGTTCCGTCGCGGGTTCCAAAGATGAGCTCGGACGAGCCACCGCCGATGTCGAACACGGCGATCGGCTGATCGGCGTTGGCCATCTCCAGCCCGATCGTCGCCCCCAGACAGGTCAGGTCCGCCTCCAGTTCGCCCGGGATGATCTCGAGCTCGATGCCTGCCGTCTCGCGCACCGAGTCGATGAGCTCCGATCGATTGGCCGCGTCGCGCGCCGCGCTCGTCGAGACAGCCGCGATGTCTGAGGGCAACACGCCCAGCGCACGGGCCTCTTCGGCGTAACGCGCCAGGGCCACCGCGCTGCGCCGCATGGCCTCGGGCTGAAGCCTTCGGCTGCCATCGACACCCTGGCCCAGGCGCGTGATCTCGGCGCGCTCGACGACGGGATCCCAGACCCCGCCGCGCCGCTCAGCCACGAGCAGCAGGGCCGTGTTCGTCCCCAGATCGATGGTAGCAAAGCGTCGGACCACCGACGCTCCACTCGCCGCCTTCCCTTCCCCATCCCCTTCCCCCACGCCCCGCATCCCCATCCTGCGCCGCCGCCCGTCGTGGCCCGCCGCGCGCCACTCGTCTGGCGGACCGCCTCGATCATCTCGATCACGCGCTCGATCACGGCTTGGAGAGAGAGCTCGGTGGTGTCGATGATGAGCGCATCGTCCGCGGCTTTGAGCGGGGCCACTTCGCGCGTCTCGTCCGCGCGATCCCGTGCCGTCTGCTCTGCCAAGACCCGCTCGATCGTCGTCTCCACACCTTTGGCCTGGAGTTCGAGGAAGCGGCGCTCGGCGCGCGCCCGATCCGAGGCCGTGATGAAGAGCTTCACGTCCGCATCTGGGAACACGACCGTGCCGATGTCGCGGCCTTCGAGGATGGCGCCGCGCGAGCTCTGGCGCGCGAGCTGGCGCTGCAGGTCGAGGAGCTTCTCGCGGACCACGGGGCGCGCCGCGACCTGGGAGGCGGCCAGTGAGTTCTCGGGCGTGCGGATGGCGCCGGTGACGTCCTCACCGCTCATGGACACGAGGTTCTTGCCCGCCTCCATCTGAAAGCTGATGTCGAGCGAGGGCACGAGGTCGCCCAGGGCAGCGTCGTCGTCGGTCGCGATGCCAGCGCGACAGGCGGCCAGGGCCACGCACCGGTAGATGGCCCCGGTGTCCACGAGCGCGAAGTTGAGGCGCTCGGCAACGGCCTTGGTGACTGAGCTCTTGCCTGCGCCAGCTGGGCCGTCGATGGCCACGATGAGAGAGGTGGAGGTCATGGGTTTCCTTTCGGGTCGAATCGGAAGGGATTCAGGCGCTTCGTGGTGTGCCGACGAGGACTTCTTCGAGCGCGGCGAGCATCTGTCGATTCTGTTCACGCAGGCCAAAGGAGATGCGCAGGCAGGTCGGCATCCCATAGTTGAGCAGCGGTCGCAGGATGATGCCGCGCCGCAGCATGGCCTCGAAGATGGGGGCGCTCGGCCGGTGCGTGTCGATGAGGACGAAGTTGCCCTGCGGCGGGATGACATCGACGTCGAGCTTCGCGAGGCCATCGAGCACGAACGCCTTCTCGGCGCGGTTCAGTGCCTGCGTGGCGGCCAGGTGTTCGCTGTCGGTGAGGGCTGCCAGGGCAGCGGCCTGCGCCAGGTTCGACACGTTGAAGGGCATCCGCACGCGCTCCAGGTAATTGGCCAGACGCGCGTCCAGGATGCCGTAGCCCACGCGCAGGCCAGCCAGGCCCAGCGACTTCGAGAACGTGCGCAGCACCACCAGGTTGGGGTGGGCCGCCCTGAGCGCGAGCGAGTCCGGGTAATCGGGCGCATCCACGAAATCGACGTAGGCCTCGTCCATCACCACGAGCAGCTTGGGAAAGCGCTCCTTCACGTGCTCCAAAAAGTCCGTGAGCTCGGCCCGCGTGACGATGGCGCCCGAGGGGTTGTCCGGGTTGGCGATGAAGCACAGGCGCGCCGTGTCATCGAGGGCCCGCGCCATGGTCGGCAGGTCGTAGCGCCAGTCGTCGCGACGCAGCGGGACGGCGATCGCCCGGCGGCCAGCGGCCTGGAGCGCCAGCGAATAGATGATGAACGATCCGTCCGCGATGAGCGCACTGTCCCCCGGCGCGACGAAGGTGCGGATGAGCAGCTCGATCAGCTCGTTGGACCCACAGCCGAGGATGAGCTCCTGCGGCGAGACGCCGTGCTTCTTGGCGAGCGCCTGTTTGAGCTCGAAGCCCGTCGCGTCTGGGTAGAGGGCCACCTCGGCCATGGCTGCCCGCATGGCAGCGCACGCCCTGGGCGAGGGACCGAGCGGGTTTTCGTTCGAGGCGAGCTTGATGACGTCGCTCAGCCCATATTCGCGCTTGGTCTCATCCAGGGGCTTGCCAGGAACGTAGGGGCGCAGGGACTCGATGTTGTCAGGGATGGGGAAGCACATGGCGCGCGTCTTCGGTCACGAGATGGCACTCGGAACAAGAGGGAAAATCAAAGGGCGGCGGAAAAAACGCGCTGGGCTGGACGGCTCTTTTCGACGGCTCTTTTCCAGGATGGACGACGTCGGAATCTCGACGAATCGACGAACGGAGGAAGCTCCCCTCCCCTGCCATCATCCTCTGCTCTGCCCTTCCTGCCGCTCGCGCTGACTCGGAACGCTGGTTTGGATGGACGACGACAGGCTCAGCTCGAAGAGCCACCCGTGTCGAGCAAGCGCAGGGTGAAGCCAAAGACGTGGCCGTCGTCGAAGGCGTATTGATAGGCGCCTTCGATGGCCAGGATGCCCAGGAAGACGCTCAGGCCACCGCAGACTTTGTGCGTCTTGCGCAGCGCGTCATAGGTGTAGCCAGCGCGCGGCATGAACCTGCCTCCCAGGAGAATCTCGCCGCCCGCGAAGAAGCTGGGCTTCCAGCCATCGTCCTCCTGAGAGGCCGTCTCTAGCTTGATGTCGAAGGCCAGGCGAAAGCCCTTGTCGTGGCCCACCGCAGCGCCAAAGCCCCACGCGCGGCGCGCCTCGGGTGAATCGATGTCGATGAGGTTGTAGCCAACGGCGCCCAAGCTGAGGATCGGCATGGGCCTGAAGACGATGCCCGCGTCCATCGTGACAGCGTTCGACTTGGCGCCCCCCCCGTCGAGGCGCAGGTATTTGCTCGTCACGCCGATGGTGAGGTCCTGGTGCCAGAGCGGCAGGGCCAGTCCGAGCAGCACGATCGATCCCGAGCGCTTCGCCTCCCCCTTCCCACTCCGGTAGTAGGTGTAGGAGAGGCCTCCGGCCATCGGGAACGCCTTGTCCGCGTTCAGTTTGCTGTCGATCGAGCCGATGGAATACAGCTGCAGGCCGTTGGGTGGGTCGAAGGTCGCCGAGGCGTTCAGGTTGAAGCGCGTGGTCGCCGCCATGCCCGCCGGGTTGACCCAGAGCGCCTCGTCGCTGCTCGCGAAGGCCCGCGTCGCGTCGCCCATCCCCAGCGAGCGGACGGAGGAGACCTCGCGCAGCGTCGGGATGGCGAGAGACTGGGCCACGACGGTCGCTGGCGTCGCCAGGAGGCAGAGGGCGAGGAGGAGACGCGCGGCGCGCGCGGTCCAACGAGCACGAGGCTGTGCGTCATTCATGAATCGATCTTTCTGCGGCATTGGCAGGCGCGCCTTTTTCTGGTGGGTCGTCCAGGTCACGTGAGGCAGTCCCTGGTTCGACCGGCGTGCCCGTGGATGGCCCGATGTAGCCGACGAGGGTGAAGTGCTCGATGCATTTGAGCGTGTCGAGCGCCCGCATCGGTGTCACCCGAAGGAGCGAGCGCACCGTGCGCGTCCCGTCGATGCGCGAGAGCAGGTAGCGCTCCTGTGGGGTCAAGGCGAGGCGATCGAGCTTCGAGGCGTCGCAGGTCATGCGCAGCGCAGGGTTTGGCTCGACGAGGCTGCGCTGGAGCGCGGCCAGGTGCGCGGCCTCGGTGTGCGCCAAGAGCTTCTGCGCTTCGGGCGTCGGCGAAAGCTCGATGGCCTGCGCAGCCACGAGCGCGGCCTGCTCGAAGCGCCCCGACGTGACGAGGGTGTGGGCAAGCGCGATCAACTGCGTTGGATCGTCCATCGACTCGCCGATGAAGAGTGGCGACTCGGACGAGCGATCCGGAGCTGGCTCGACGATGCCCTCGCCGATGAGCGCGAAGATCTTCTGCTGGAGGAAGAAGCGCGACCTGTAGAGGGCGGCCTCTATCTCGGCAAAGGTGTGGCCCTGGCGCATCAGCGCGAGGAGCTTGTCGTCCACCGCGTCCGGTAGGAGCGCCGTGGCCAGGCGATCGTCGCGCACCCGGAAGGTAATCTGATCGGAGACGAACACCGAGCGCATCGACGCCCACGCCATCTCGCGAAATGCGACCTCGGGCAGCAACGCGGCGATGTCGAGGGCAACCTCGAGGGCTGGGCGATCCGAGGGCATCACGCCGCGCAGGAAGCGAAAGGTCGCGTCCGTCCACTGCACCACACCGAGCAGCGACTCACGGATCCTGAGGACGAGCGCCTCACACACGTCCGCCTCGGTCATGAAGCCGAGCCGAATGAGCTGCACGCCAAGGAGCGTCCGCTCCGTGAGGTTCGCCTCGATGGCCATCTGCAGCTGCGCCTCGCTGATGCGGTCGATCTGGCGCAGGAAGTTGCCGAACGACTCCTCCTCCAGATTCGAAGCGCTCTGAATGAGCTGGCCATCCTGGATGAAGAAGCTCTTTCGCCGAGGCCCTGCCTCGATCAGGAGCTGCCCAGTCAACCGCTTTTTGCCGAGCAGGGAGAGGACCTCCCCTATCTCCATCGTCGTCAGTTCACCTGCCAAGCTGTCCATCGATCGTCCGTCCCCTATCGAGGAAGGCACGATGCGGCGTGTGGCATCTCCCTCTCGAAAGCCGGGCTCGATTCCCCATTTCCGGTGCGGATGCAAGGCCTCTGAGAGGCGAACACAGGGCCATCGAGTTCTCGGTTTTCGGATGTCACGGACGATGCGGCGTAGGGGCGATTACCAATCGCCCGTCGTCGATGGTCGATCGCTCGTCGAGGGTCGGTCGGTCGATCGTCGATGGTCGATCGCTCGTCGAGGGTCTTTGCGCACGGGCGATTGATAATCGCCCCTAAGAAGACACGTCTCGCTCTTGGTCGAGAACCGAGAACTCGTTTCGAATCGCGATGTGCCACCTCGCCTGCCCTCAAAACAGGCGTGGCGTCTTTCGAAGGGATGCGCTAGCGCGCCCGACCTTTTGGTGCCCAGCGATGCTCTCCCTCCTTCAAAGATTTCGGTCGGCCTTTCTGGTGATCGACCTTTTGCTCGTCCTGCTCTCCCTCCGTGGCGGTGAATTCCTGCGCACGTGCGTCACCCTGGGGATGCCCCTCGACATCGGCGCGGGCCCGATCACCTGGCTGACGCCGCGCATCTATCTGGCCGCGCTCTTCTCGTGGCTCGTCGCCTTCCTCATCACCGGTCCACACGAGGCGCGCGCCCTGCCCGCCCGCCGCACCTGCCGTCGCCTGGCCACCGCCAACCTCCTCGGCCTGCTCGCCTTCCTCTCCGTCCTCTTCTTCCTGAAGGTGACCGACTTCTCACGCGGGCTCGTGGCCTACACGTTTTGTCTGAGCCTCGTGCTCCTGATGCTGCGCCAGCTCCTCACCGCGGCGTTCCTCGACAAGCTGCTGCGCCCCTTTGCCCAGCGCATCCTGATCGTCGGCGAAGGCGAGATGGGCAGCCAGCTCGCCGACCAGATCTACGCTCACCCCTGGGGCATGCAGCTCGTCGGCGCCCTCACGCCGAACAACGTTGACCTCGACGATCTACCGACGCTTGGCAAGCTCACCGATCTGCCCAACGTCGTGAGGGCGCACCGCATCGACCAAGTGCTCATCGCCCTGCCGGCCAAGCGCCACCAGCTCATCGGTGAGCTGGTGCTGCGCCTCCAGACCCTGCCCGTGCGCATCCACGTCATCCCCGATCTACTCGGCTTGACGATGTCTCACGCCTGCGTGGAGGACTTCTTCGGTATCCCGCTGATCGGCCTGCGTGAGCCGCCGATCGGCAGCCTGGGCCGACTCTACAAGCGCCTGTTCGACATCGCGTCGAGCGCCCTGGCCCTCCTCGTCACCTCGCCCGTGATGCTCGCCTGCATGCTCGCCATCCGACTCTACGATGGCGGCCCCGTCTTCTTTCGCCAGAAGCGCATCGGCGAGAACGGTCGGCCCTTCGACATGTTCAAGTTCCGCTCGATGGTCGTGGATGCCGAGTCACGCCTGAAGAGCCTCGGGATCGACCGCGATCGGCTCGATTCGGAAGACGCGGCCTTCAAGCTCAAGAATGACCCGCGAATCACACCGGTCGGCCGATTCCTGCGGCGCTGGAGCCTCGACGAGTTGCCACAGCTCTTCAATGTGTTGCGTGGCGACATGAGCCTCGTCGGCCCGCGTCCCGAAGAGGCCAAGGTCGTGGCGCGCTACAGCTTCTTTCACCGCAAGCGCCTCGCCCTCAAGCCAGGGTTGACCGGCCCGATGCAGGTGAATGGGCGTGGAGATCTCCCGCTGAAGAAGCGCCTCAGCCTCGAACTGGCCTACATCGACCAGTGGTGCTTCTGGACCGACATCAAGATCCTCTTCCGAACCATCCCCGCCGTCATCTCCGGGAGAGGCGCCTATTGAGGCCCAAAGGCTCGGTCGTCGCGGCGTTGGCCAAGGACTTATCCCCTCAATCATCCCGTCGCCCCACTCGTCCGTGAAACGCCAGTCCTCGTTGCTTCGCTCTTCACTTCCGTCTGGCTTTCCCCGTCCTTCGCGGTGCTCGGCCCTCATCGAGGGATAAGTCCTAAGTCGACCCGTGGTTCTCGGATCAGTGCTCACCCATCTCGAATCGACTGGAGTGGACCATGTCCATGACGCTGCCAGAACGCCTCGACGCCAAGCTGTTCTCCGACCTCCTCGCGCGCATCGCGCTCAGGCCAGACGCTGCCTCACCCGAGACAGCGCCGCTCATCGCGCCCTTCACCGGCGAGAAGATCATCGACGTCCCAACGTGCGCGCTCGCGGACGTGACGCACGCGGCTGAGGAGGCTCACCTTGCCCAGAAGGCCTGGCGCGCGCTGCCAGCCAAGAGGCGGGCAAAGCTCTTCCTGCGCTTCCACGACCTCGTCCTCGACCGACAAGAGACACTGCTCGATCTCATCCAGCTGGAGACGGGCAAGGCGCGGCGCCACGCCTTCGAGGAGGTCCTCGATACGGCCATCTGCAGCCGCTACTACGCCCACGCCGCACCCCGGATGCTCGCCAGCGAATCGCGGCAGGGCGCCTTTCCGGTGCTGACCAAGGCGAGCGTCCTCCACCCGCCGCTGGGCCTCGTCGGCTTCATCACGCCCTGGAACTACCCGCTGTCGCTCGCCATCACCGACGCCATTCCGGCCCTGATCGCAGGCAATGCGGTGCTCCTCAAACCCGACCAACAGACGCCGCTCACGGCCCTGTTCGCCGCACGCCTCCTCGACGAGGCTGGGCTGCCCCCTGGCCTGTTCCAGGTCCTGACTGGGCCTGGCCGAACGCTCGGCGAGCCCATCCTCGACAGGGTCGACGCGATCTCGTTTACGGGGAGCACCGCGACCGGGCGGATCATCGCGCGCCAGGCAGGCGAGCGGCTCATCGGCGCGTCTCTGGAGCTCGGCGGCAAGAACGCGATGCTCGTATGTGAAGACGCCGATCTCGACCGCGCGGTGCGGGCAGCCATCGTCGGCGCTTTCACGAACTCGGGGCAGCTGTGCATCTCGATCGAGCGCCTCTTCGTCCATCGAGCCCTTGCCGATGCGTTCATCGAGCGCTTCGTGAACCAGGTGCGGGCGCTCCGAATCGACGCGGGCTTTGGCGACGAGGCGGACATGGGCTCGCTCGTCAACGCGGCCCAGCTCGCCAAGGTCGAGCGCCACGTGCGCGACGCGTTGGCCAAGGGCGCGCAGGCGTTGGCCGGGGGAAGGGCGCGGCCAGACCTCGGGCCCTACTTCTACGAGCCGACCGTGCTCGATGGCGTCACGGACGCGATGGAGATCTTCAGCGAGGAGACGTTCGGCCCGGTCGTGTCGCTCTATCGATTCGATTCGGAGGCAGAGGCCGTCGAGCGCGCCAATGCCTCGGCCTATGGTCTGAACGCCAGCGTCTGGACGCGCGACACCAAGAGAGGCTTCGAGCTCGCGCGGCGTATCGAGGCGGGCACGGTGAACGTCAACGAGCCCTATGCCGCGGCCTGGGCTTCGGTGGACGCGCCGATGGGCGGCTTCAAGACGTCGGGGCTCGGCCGCCGACATGGCCGCGAAGGGCTGCTCAAATACACACAGGCGCAGACCGTCGCCGTGCAGCGCTTCATGCCCGTGTCCCAGACGCCCGGTGGCGATGGCGCGGCCTACCGCAAGCGAATGACGGACGCGGTGCGCGCGCTGAGGCGGTTGCCGGGTGTGGATTGAGCACTCCCAAACGCCCTCTCCCGGTCGCTGCGCGTCGCGCCCTCTCCCGTCAAATGGGAGAGGGATCGCCCCTACAATCCCTTTGAGCCGTTCTGACAGGCGGGCCTCTCGCCACCGGCGCAGCCATACAGAAACGCGTCGAGCAGGCAGACGAGCTCGCTGAGCGTGTCTGTCTCGAAGAACGACAGCACGTCGGGCAGGAAGAGGTCGATGCTCGACTTGCCCGTGATCGGGTCGGGCGTGTCGTCGAGGAGGGCGCCGCAGATTTTCCGAAAGCCGGCCGTGCCCTCCTCGTCGCCGCGCAGCATGGCGAGCGTCAGGCGCGTGAACGTCATCAGCGCGATGCGCTCGTCCACCGCGATCAGCGCCTCCAGCACACCGATGCCCTGCTCCAGGTTCTCGATCCCCTCGATGGCATCCAGCTCCAGGAAGAAGCGGACGAGCTGAGTGGCGGGATCGACGCTGCGCCAGCAGTGCAGGAAGCCCTGGAGCGGCTGAAGGATTCTCCAGGGACCGGCGGGATCGAGCAGGTCGTAGATGACTGGCCGCGCGCCCGAGTCATGCGGTTCGCTGACCTCCTCGTGTCCACCGAGCAGGCCGTCGATCGCCTCGCGCAGAGAGGCGTAGGCCGGGTCGGTCCGCGTGATGCCAGCGCTCGTGAGGAGGGCGTTGATCGGGACCTCGACGCCCTCGTGGTAGCGCACGGCAAACTCATCGCCCGTGGTCGGCAGGACCATGAGGTTGTCGATGATGAGATTCACGAACGAGATCAGCGCCTCGGTCGTCAGCGCGCCTTCCAGCAGGCCGACGCTGCCGGACAGCGAGGGGTGGAGGGCGACGCGGCGCACTTTGTCGAGCAGGTCGCGCGGTCGGTTCGGTTCATCTGCGGTTGGCTCGATGAAGCCCAGCACGCCGATGACGAGATCGAAGAGATCGAGCGCGTCGCACACGTCTTTGCGGCGGCAGCCCTCTCCGATGATGCCGAGGATCTCGGTGCGCGGTGGCTTGTCTGGCGAGCTGCCCGCGATCTCCGCGAGTACGCCCGACATCACGCTGCTGAGCAGATCGAGCGATTCGAGCGCGGCTGCCTCGTGGATGAAGAGTTCGAGCAGGCGGCGCGCCTCGCAGATGCGGTTGGAGTCGGTGGGGGGCGGCGGCGCCAGATCGTTGCAGCGCTCGCCCTCGGGCGCCCCCGCTTCGGGCAGGTCCTGGCCCATGTCGTTGACGGTGCGCAGGAGCAGCCAGAAGACCGACTGGATGGGGCTGGGTGAGCCATCCACGCCCTGCTTGGTCAGGCCATAGCGCTCGATGATCGCCCTGAGGTTTGCCGGATCCGACGTGTCGATGGCCTCGGCCAGCACAGGCGCGAGCTCGGCGATCGACGGGCAGTATTTCTCGACGGGGGCAGGTGGCAGCACTTCGCGGTGCTGAGCGCCACAGCCAAAGGCGAAGAGGGCGCTCGCGCCAAAGCCAAATACGAGGAGGAGAGCCGAAGCGGTGATGAGTGGACGGGGCGGTAGCGGCCTCGAGTGATGAAAATGAACCATTGGGCGCGGGCGCTTGTCCCCCCTCGTCGGGAGGGTCAAGACGCACTGCGCAAGCAGCCAGAGCAATCCTCAAGGCCTGGCTGGCCAGTCCCTCACCCCATCGCCCCGCTTGTCCGTGAAACGCCAGCCTTCGCTGCTGCGCTCTTCACTTCCGTCTCTCGGATGCGCCCCCGCCTCGCGCCTCATCTGGCTCTCCCCGTCCTTCGCGTTCTCTGCCCCAATTGATGGATAAGGACTTGGCAGAGTCGCGCCCTCTTCCCTCTCCCACTCGTGGAAAAGGGACGACGCGCAGCGACTTGGAGAGAGGGGGCGAAAGAGGGCTGCCTTCCCTACCCTCTCCGTCTCACATGCGCTCGGCGTGAGAGGCAGCTCCTCGGGATGAGCAGGAATCCGAGAGCGCCCGCGTCACCTCGCTCTCGATCGCGGGCAGGAGCACGGTGCGCATCCCCAGGCGCAGCAAGCGCGCCGTCAACCGCGTGAAAAGCCCGCCGCCGAGCACGTAGCCGACGCCCACCGACGCCAGGGCCACTTTCCAGGGCTGGGCCACGAGCAGTGCCTCTACCCCGCGAAGCGCGCCCTGTGCCTCATGGAGGAGCGCCTGTGACTCTCCCTGAATGACCTTCGTATGCGTCATCATCCGCTTGAGGTGATCGACAGGTGTCGCCACATCTCTGTCCATCTCCATCTCCACGTCCATGCGCCCGCCTCCCACTCCGCCCATCGATCGCGGAATCGACCTTTACCTACCTGTGCTGAACCGGAGCTGCCGCGTCAGCGCCATTTGCGCGACGCCAGGCGACCGACGAGGTAACCCGCGCCGATGGCGACCAGGATCGTGGCCCCCGGGTGAGCGCGCATCAGATCCGTCGTGCGCTCGTTCAGCGTCGCGAGCTGCGTGCGCGCCAACTCGATACCCGCCTGCACGCGCTCCTCGATTGCCTCGAACCGCTCCTCCATGTCGGAAGGGATCGCCGTGCCGCACTTGCCGTTTCTCTTTGCCTCTGAATCCATGTGTCACCTCGCCTGAAAGAAAAGTGATGCCTCGTCCCATCTCGGAGATCGGCTCGAGTCAGCGCCGACGCACGCCGAGCCACAGCCCGATCCCGAACGAGACGCAGACGGCGACGAGCGGCCTCGACCGCACCCAGCCATGCCAATCGACCGAGCGCGTCACCCGATCGCGCAACACCACCACCGAGCGGGCGACCTCTGCCCTGGCTCGCGCGATCTCCTCCTGAATGGCGCGCAGCTCGTCCGCGTCGGAACCGAGTCTTGGGTGGTGACGCGTCGCGCCATGCCCATGGACTTCCATGACATCGCTCCTCTCGAAACGACCCGCGGGAACCCGCGCTATCCAGGATTTTCGGCACGCCGATCGGTGCGCGCCAGTCCCCTCGATTCGATGACGCACGCTTCATCGCCCAGGGCTCACTCGATCCAAGCGCATCGAGTCTTCCCTCACCCCGTCGCTCCGCGTCGGCCCTCTTCCGCGAGTGGGAGAGGGAAATGATCTCGTGATCCGATCCCTCAGGAGATCTCCCTCCGCTCCTTGCGGGAGCGGGAGCGGGATGGGGATGGGGAGAGGGCAGCATCGAACGGCTCACCCCGTGTGCTGTTCATCGGCGCTGGCTGTGGCTGGAGGCAGCGCGAGCGTTTCCTCTCGCGGCACCGGTCTCTTGAAGGGCGAGTCTCTGTAGAAGAGCCCCATCACCTCGCGCGTCTGAGTGATGTTGACGAAGGCCGTCGGATCGATCTCGTGGATGAGCCGCTTCACGTCTTCGAGCTCGATGCGTGAGATGACCATCATCAGCATCTTGCGCTTCTTCTGTGAGAAGCCTCCTTCGACATCGAGCACCGTGACGCCTCGGTAGAGCTCTTCGATCAGGCGCTGGCGCATCTCGGGACCGCGCGTGGTGATGATCATCAGCGTCAACTTGATGTGGCGCGTGTGCAGCTTGTCGATGACTTTGCTCGACACGAAGATGATCACCATCGTGTAGAGCGCTGCCTCCCAATCGGAGAACAGGCCGGAGAGAGCCACGACCACCGCGTTGAGGGCGAATATCAGATCGCCGAGCGGAAACTCCCGTCGCTGCGTCAGGACCACGCCGAGGATGTCGAACCCGCCGGTGGAACCGCCCGCGCGCAGAACGAGCCCGATCGAAATGCCGATGATGGTCCCGCCGAACACCGCGGCGAGCATCTTCCCATCGCTCTGAACAATCGGCTCGAGAGGGCAGATCTGCATGGCGAGCGTGGTCACCACGACCGACAGGACGCTCTTGGCCACGAACTTCTTGCCAAGCTTCACGAAGCCCAAAATGAAGATCGGGATGTTGAACACCAGGATGATCAACCCCGTGTTGTTCAGCCCAATCAGCTTGTCGGTGAGCATCGCCAGGCCAGTGACGCCGCCGTTCAGGAAGTTCATCGGCAGGACGAACACGTTGTAGGCGACGGCCAGGAGAATCGAGGCCAGGACGATGGTCCCGTTTCGGATGATCGATTGGAGCAAGACTCAACCTCAAAGCAGGCCGCCGTCGGCCAAGCAGACCGATGGCGGAAGGAAAGACGTAGCCGACTCGGAGAACCCGAGCGGACAGAGATGGAATCCCGGCGGCGATCGCGCGCTCGGGATCGATCGATTCAGGACTTATCCCTTAATTAGGAACTTTGCACCGCGAAGGACGG
>JAISIF010000189.1 GCA_031262165.1 Myxococcales bacterium
TACACTAATGAGTACGAAAGAATTGAAAGGTTCGAAGACCGAAGCAAACCTCATGACCGCCTTTGCCGGAGAATCCCAAGCTCGAAACAAATATACGTATTACGCGGGGAAGGCGAAGAAGGAGGGCTACAATCAGATTGCCGCGCTGTTCGAGGAGACTGCGAACAATGAAAAAGAGCACGCCAAGATCTGGTTCAAGCTCCTGCATGGCGACGAGATCCCTGACACGGTCACCAATCTCAAGGACGCGGCCGACGGCGAGAATTACGAGTGGACCGACATGTATGCGACCTTTGCCGCGGACGCGAAGGCCGAGGGTTTCGACCAAATCGCCAAGCTCTTCGAGATGGTTGGCAAGATCGAGAAGGAGCACGAGGCGCGCTACCGGAAGCTGCTCGCGAACATCGAGGGAGGCCTCGTGTTCTCGCGCGAGGATGACATGATCTGGGAATGTCAGAACTGCGGCCACATCGTGATCGGCAAGAAGGCGCCGGAACTCTGCCCTGTCTGCAAGCACCCCAGGGCCTATTTCCAGATCAAACCCGAGAATTACTGATTGAATCGATTGAACGATTCATCGACAATTCGATCATTCATTGAATGAAACAAAAAATGGAGGCGCGATTGGATCGCGTCTCCATTTTTTCTTTGGCGGGCATTCTCTCCATCGAGGAAGCAATCGGCCAGCTCAGGTGAGCTCCAACGAGACAGCGAGCTAAAGACGTATCCCTTCATTATCCCGTCGCCCCACTTTTCCGTGAAACCCCAGACTTCGTTGCTTCGCTCTTCATTTCCGTCTGGAAGCTCAAAGCCTCGCGCCTCGTCTGACGTTCCCAGTCCTTCGCGGTGCAAAGGTCCTGGTAATGATCCCCCGGCAAAGCCGGGGGCTTTTCGCCGCTGGCCTCTCAAAGAGGCCTTTTCGCGGCGTTTTTCAAACATTCTCTACCAAACTTCTAATTCCGACTTAAATCATACGCTAAAAGGCAAGCTCTTTTTACAGCATTAGAATTGGATTTACAGTGTTTTCAAAAATAATTGACGCTATTCATCGAAGGTTTTGTAGAGGCGCAGCGTGCTGCGCCCGTCTAGCAACTAAAATGAACAACCTCATTCTTTCTCGAAAATGCTGTAAATTTCGAAGAGAAGCGAAACACTGCTGAAAGGCGGCATAATTTTACAGCGAAGCTGCGAATGACTGATTCCCGCGAAGCGGGAAGCGAATTTTTATTATTTTATTTCGAATTCAATGTTCTTTTGGGCGTCATGAATGACGCCCCTACAAATTCCGTCAACAAATACAACGGCTTTAATTGTTTGTTATTTTTCATAGGGGCGTCGTTCATGACGCCCATGTTTTGTTTGTAATGAAGGGATAAGTCCTAAGGCGCGGGCTCGCGCGAGAAGAAGCGGTAGGCGCGCCCAGCACAACGACGAAAACGGCCACGTCCGTGGAGAGCGGGGGCAGGTTTGATCGAGGTGTTCGTCACCGGGATGCTGATGAGGTGGATGAGGGGCAGACACAGGCCGATGGCGATGGGAGCAAAGCCTGACGGCGCCTTGCTCGACGTCGCCCCCATGATGATGAACAGGAAGACGGCCGTGCGGGCCACCTCGACAGGAGGGCCGACACCATCCCGAAAGTCACGCCGCCAAAGGTTTGGTCGCGAAGGCGCCAACCGTGGCATTCGAGAGGTCGAGGGAGGCGATGGTGAAGAGAAGACCGGCAGCGGCCACGCCACCGACGAGCTGCGCGATGATGTAGCTCGGGCCCGCTTTTCCCAGCCCAAGCGACCGCCCGTGGCATGCCCCTGGGTGATGGCGGGGTTGAGGTGGCAACCCGAGATGTGAATCGATGGAGCTCGATTGATTCGACATGATTCCCCAGCGCTCGCTCCCTCTTTTCCCCCTCTCCCCCTACCCCTCGCTTCGTGTCGGTCCTCTTTCGTCAAACGGCAGAGGGATTTTTTGAGTCTGTTTCCTTCGAGAAAAGCCCCCCGAACCCTCCGCACCTCGCCTCTCTGCCGCGTTCATCGGCGTGAGGGCAACGGCGGGCGGGCGGTGCGCGGATCCTCGGGCCAGGCGTGCCTGGGATAGCGCCGCGCAAGGGCAGGCCTGAGCTCTGGGTAGTGGCGCTCCCAAAAGCCGCGCAGGTCGCGCGTCACCTGCACGGCCCGGCCGTTGGGCGCCAAGAGGTGCAGGACGAGCGGCAGGCGGCCCTGCGCGAGGCTCGGCGTGGTCAGCTCGCCAAAGAAATCCTGGAGCCGCGACTCGATCCACGGCGCCTGCCCAGGCTCGTAGTGGACGGCTACGCGTCGACCACCGGGCAGCTCGATTCGATCTGGGAACAGCGTGTCGAGGCGGAAGGCGAGCGGGCCGAGCAGTTCGACGCGCAGGCGTTCGAGGAGTGGCTCCTCCTCTAGCTCACGGAACGAGCGCTTGCCCACGCACGCGCCCTCCATGAAGCGCGCGATCGATTCCTCATCGAGCGCTGGGGCGGCGAGCTCGGGAAGGTGTTCTTTCAAGAGCGCCACGCGGACACGGAGTGCGGCGAGCGCACCGGTGTCGATGAATCGGGCCAGGCCAGCCTCGCACGCGGCCTGGGCCAGGCAGGCTGCCTCGCGCTCGGGATCGCCCCGCCCCACGCTCTCGGTGAGCACGAGCCGATCGTAGAAGAGCGCGCCGCGCGTCTCGGCACGCTCGGCGTCGCGGTTCCAGCGCACCTCGTCCGCCTCGCGCAGTTTGTCCGGGAAGAGATCGATGAGCCACTCGGGCTCGATCTCACTCGCCATGCGCACGCGGAGCTTTCGCTCCATGGCGCGCCCCTGATCTTCGAGATCGAGCGCCACGAGCAGCTGGGCCTCGCGCACACCACTCTCGCTCGACAGCCGAGCCGCACCTCCGCCGCACAGGAGCAGCTCGTCCGAGCGCTGCCCGCCAATCGATGGTCGGCGCGCTGCCACGCGATCCGGGAATCCGGCGAGAATCGCTCTGAGGAGCGCGCGCTCGCGGCGGGCCTCGTCCTTTGCTGCGGGTAGGCGGCGCTCGCGCTTCACCCGCCGGAGTTGCCTCGTCACGCGCTCGACCGCGTGGACCACGCCCGCGTCGAGGTCGAGCCGCTCCAGGCTCCGACTGGAAAATCCGTCCCTGGCCGCCTGCTCGAAGCGATCGGCCGCGTCGAGGACATCCGAGGCGACCGTGGCGCGCTCGCGCTCGAAGCCCACCTGTCCCCCGAACGCGATGCGCGATGCGCGACGGATGGGCCGTTCTCCGAGCAGCGCCGCGATCAGCGCGCCCTCGTCGGGGAAGCCTGTCGAAGCCGCCTCGATCATCACGCGGGCGAGGCGTGGGTGCAGCGGTAGGCCGAGCATCTGTCGGCCCAGCGCAGTCAGCGCGCCGTCCATGCCCACGGCCCCCAGATCTCTGAGGAGCGCATCGGCAGCGTCGCATGCGGCCTGGGGCGGCGCATCGAGCCACGCCACGTCGCCGAGGCGCCCGATCCCGAGGCCATGGAGCAGCAGCGCGGTCTGCGCGAGGTCGAGCCTCATGAGCTCGGGCGCGGCGTGCTCGGGCCGTGTGTCGAAGTCGTGTCGATCGAAGAGCCGGTAGCAGCGGCCATCGCGGACACGGCCCGCGCGGCCTGATCGCTGCGTGGCGGATGCCCGCGAGACGCGCTCGACGCGCAGCGTGGGGATGCCACTCCAGGCAGAGCAGCGCGCCACACGGGCCAGGCCCGAGTCGATGACGCACGTGACGCCTTCGAGCGTGAGCGAGCTCTCGGCCACGTTCGTCGAGAGGATGAGCTTGCGCTCTGGTCCGGCTGCCAGCACGCGATCCTGTGCCTCGGCGCTCAGGTCGCCGTGGAGCACGTGCACAGACAGCCCGCGTCGTTCCGCGATCGGCGCGCACGTGGCGGCAGAGCGCCGGATCTCGGTAGCGCCTGGCAAGAAGACGAGGATGTCGCCCGTGTCCGCGGGATCGGCATCGAGCGCGCGGCGCAGGCAGGAGGCGACCTGCTCCTCGAGTGGCCGAGCGTCTGGCCGCGCCAAGTGCTCGATGGCGATCGAAGCGGGCCGCCCTGGCGCTTGGACGATGGGCGCGGCGCCCAAAAACGCCGAGAGCGCGGCAGTGTCGAGCGTCGCGGACATGACGACGAGCTTCAGATCGGGCCGCGATGTCCGCTGGAGGCGCCGCAGCAGCGCGAGGGCGAGGTCGGTCTCCAGGTGCCGCTCATGGACCTCGTCGAGGATCACGACACCGAACGCGCTCAAGTCCGGATCGTCGATGAGGCGGCGCACGAACAGGCCCTCGGTGAAGAAGCACAGGCGCGTCGAGGGGCCCACGGCCTCATCGAAGCGCACCTGGTAGCCCACGCTCTGGCCCAGCGTCTCGCCGCGCTCGCTCGCCACGCGCCTGGCCATGAGCCGCGCCGCGATGCGCCTCGGCTCCAGGACGGCGATCTGCCGATGGTCACCAGCGAGGCCCGCGTCGAGCAGCGCTGGCGGCACCCGGGTGGTCTTGCCCGCGCCTGGCTTGGCCTCGATCACGAGCGACGGGTGTGCGCGGAGCAGATCGCGGATTCGAGGCAGCAGCGGATCGATGGGAAGCGGTGGCAAATCAGGATGTCGCATGGGCCGCGCGCCATAGCTGAACGCGACGCTGAAGCCGATCCCATTCGAGAAATCTGGAATGTCGGCAGGGCTGTCGGGGCCTTGCCGCAAGGCCCTGCGCTCATCCTTCGACCAGGACACGACGGGCGTTGCAGATGAGCCCCCTACGAAAAACCACATCGATCCAGCTCGAAATCGTCAGAACTCGACGGCGCTGATCCTCCGCTCATCACCCGATGGCCCGCGCAAAAGTTTTTGCTAGAGGGCGCCGTTTTTTGGAGCCCGACATGGCGTCGACGTTCGCCTGAAATTCGATGAGATCCGCTCGAATGTGCCTTTCAGCAAAACATCTCGACATTCTGCGAAACCACAACGAGCGCGACTTCGCCTCCCAGCGCGCTTCGCTCGAAACCCACCGCCGCTTCCTCGATCTCTTCGAGGCCTGCGAGGCGTGCCCGAACTTCGACGACGGTGTGTTCGGAGACATCCACAGCGATTGCCGTCAGGCCATCCTGCGCCTGTTCGTCTCGATGAAAGATGACGCCGAGCGCTATCTCCTCCGAAAACGCCTCGGCGCGCAGGCACCCCAAGCTCGGGCAGACGCGCGCGCGCCCTGGCTTGCCACCGCCTGCGTCGATGCGTCGGGCCTCTTCTGCCCCATGCCGATTCAGAAGCTCTCCACGATGCTGCGCTCGGCCCAGGGCGGCGCCATCGTGCAGTTCATCTCGACCGACCCAGGCACGCCCGGCGACCTGAAGGCCTTCTGCAAGGCCACGCGCCACGCCCTGCTCGGCACGTGCATCCAGGACAACCGCTTCATGGCGTGGGTCCAGAAAAGGCTACCGAACCCATGACTGTTTCGCTGACCGATTCGACTTCTTCGACGTCGACTACCCAGAAGCCTGTCCGCGCCATTGGCCTGCTCTCTGGTGGGCTCGACTCGATGCTGGCCCATGCCCTCATCCGCAGCCAGGGCATCGAGGTGCGCGCCATCAACTTTTACACGGGCCTGTGCATCGTGGAGACGCAGCGGCGCTTGGGGCGGCGGCGGCGCGACGGCTCCATCCCGGCGAACGAGGCATTGGGCGCGGCCGCGAACCTCGAGATGGACATGGAGTTCATCGACATCTCGGGGCCTGACTACCTCCACCTCATCACCCACCCGCGCTACGGCTACGGCGCAAACGCCAACCCGTGCGTCGATTGCCGCATCTTCATGTTCCAGAAGGCCAAGGCGCTGATGGAGGAATGGGGCGCGAGCTTCGTGTTCACCGGCGAGGTGCTCGGCCAGCGGCCCAAGAGCCAACGCCGCGACACGCTGCGCATCGTCGAGCGCGACAGTGGGCTGACAGGTCGGCTCGTCCGTCCGCTCTCGGCCAAGTTGCTCGAACCGACCATTCCAGAGATCGAAGGCCTGCTCGATCGCGAGCGCCTGCTCGGCTTCAGCGGTCGGACGCGCGGGCCGCAGATGGCTCTGGCGCGCGAGATGGGGCTCACCGAATTTCCTCAGCCCGCCGGTGGCTGCTGCTTTTTGACCGACGAGAGTTTTGGGCGCCGTTTCCACGATCTCATGGCGCGGCGGCCAGAGCGAAACCTGGCCGAAGAAGAGGTCCTGTTGCTCGCGATGGGGCGTCACTTTCGCCTGGGCGACTCCAAGCTCATCGTCGCGCGCAACGAGCTGGAGAGCGGCGCGCTCAAACGCTTCGAACCCGGTCGGCACACAATCGAAGCCATCGGCGTGAATGGTCCAGTAGCCCTCGCCGAGGGCACGCCTGACGAGGGAACACGCTGCCGCATGTCGGCCATCGTGGCCCGCTACGGACAGGGACGCACGCACGCCACGGTGACGATCGAATGGCGCGCGCCAGATGGATCGAGTGAGCGCCACGAGGTCACGCCAGAGCGCGAAGAGGCGGCCATCGAGGCGCTGCGCATCTAGGGGCGAGGGCGCAGCCATCACGACCGATGAAGCAGAGCGTCGATGTGTCGGTCCTGCCCTGCCTCACCTTCTCCCTCTCCCCTGCCCTCTTTCCTCCAACGGGAGAAGGCGCTCGTCTGCGGCTCTGATTCTCCCTCTCCCGGTTGTGGCAGAGGGCGCAACGTCGAGCGATCGGGAAAAACGCCTGAGGACCTATCCCTCAATTCTCCCGTCGCTCCGCTCGCTCGTCCGTGAAACGCCAGCCTTCGTTGCTTCGCGCTTCACTTCCGTTTGGAAGCCCCCGCCACGCGCCTCGTCTGGCACGCCCCGTCCTTCGCGGTGCTCGGTCCTAATGAAGGGATAAGCCCTTCCTCTCGTGAGGATGCGCGCGAACGCATCGAACCCTAGATTGCGAGAGCTGCGCGAAGCGTGTGTGCAATCAGGAGCGTGCCGTGATGTCTCTGATTCCAAGGACCGAGGTGGGGGAAGGCTTGGCGCGTGCGCTGGAAGCGTTCAGCGGCGAGCCCTCCTTGCTGCTGGCGCTGGTGCCTGGCGGCGTGGGGCTCGGCATCGAGCTGTCGCGGCGCCTGGCGCTCCCGCTGGAGCCGCTCATCACGAGCAAGCTGTGCCTGCCCGGTGGCGAAGAGGGCACCACCACCATCGGCGCCATGGCCGAGCGGGGCGACTTCTTTTTGGATCTCGTGGCCGTGCGCGAACGCCAGATCCACGAGAGCGCCCTCGACCACTGCACGGACGCGGCGCTGCACCAGATCGAGCGCCGCATCCGGCTCTACCGCGCGGGGGAGCCACTCTCAGACCTCTATGCCCGGACGCTGATCCTCGTGAGCGAGGGCTTCGACTCGCTCTCCACGGCGCGGGTGGCCCTGGCGACGGCGCGGCGCATGATGCCGCGCAGGCTCCTGCTTGCCGTGCCAGCGCTCTCCGACGAGTTCCACCGGGCGCTGAGCCCACTGACGAGCGCCATCTACACGCTCCAATCGCCGGGCGAGCTCGAACGTGGGGAGCCGATCGGGCGCTTCATCACGTCCTTCGACTCGATGAACGACGAGGAGGCCGCCGGATTTCTGAGGCAGTTCCGCCTGGAGTCGCAGCACGCGGGGCGCAGTGGAGCGGACGCCTCGCAGCATCAGCCGCCTCACGAAGAGCTGGGCGAGGTATGATCCGATGAATTTTCGGCGCGTGCTGGTTCTGTTTCAGCTTCAAATTCAGCTTCAAAGCGCCGCAGCCCACCAACGCCCCCTGCCCCTGCGCCGGAGACCAGCTCCCCGATGGCCAAATCCCGCACAAAGTCCCGCGCCAGGAAGCGCCGCTCCTCCAAATGGCGGCTCCTCGCGCTCCTGCTCGCCGTAGCGATCGCACCGCTGCTCCTGCTCAATGGGACTGTCGCGCTCGTGGGGCAGACGCCCATCCCCCCCCTCTCGCCCCGCTTCCTGAAGGAGAAATGGACAGCACTCGGCGCATTCGCGCGCCACCTGCCCAATTGCCTCCTGAGAGGTCACGCCAAGGAGCTCGACGCCATCGTCGCGCACGCCGAGGCGCGCCACCACCTGCCGCCCGGACTGCTCGCGGCGCTCGTACACGTCGAGTCTGGCAGCCGCGTCCATCGGATCTCGCGGGCAGGTGCGATGGGGCCAGGCCAGCTCATGCCGACCACGGCCCAGCTGATGGGCGTGCGCGATCCCTTCGATCCAGAGCAGGCCATCGATGGCAGCGCGCGCTATCTGGCGCGCCAACTCGCGCGCTTCAAAGATCTGCCGCTCGCGCTGGCGGCCTACAACGCGGGGCCAGGCAACGTGTCGAGCGCAGGTGGCGGGGGCCGGATCCCACTCAACGGCGAGACAGAGCGCTACGTGCCAAAGGTCCTCGCCGAATACGAGCGCCGTGCCGCGCTGCTCGCGAAGATACGGACGCCGCCGCGCCCCGATCACCCCGGAAATCCTGGAGTGCCGTAGGCTCTGGGGCGTGGGATTCACTCTGAAAAGAAAGAGGCGCGAGGAGTGAGATCCGCGCGCCTCTCGTTATTTCGGGAATGTCTTGGGAGTGAATAGAGGCTGAAAGTTTTCCGCCCCTACTTTGGCTGATGTCGCTGCTCAGCTCATGCGTCGTCTGCGCAGGGCCCAGCCCATTGCGAGCAGCGGGATCAACATCGCCCCACCGCCAACGGCAGCGCTGCAACCGAAGATGCTGCCACAGGCGATCGACAACGGCTCGACGCAGCGGCCATCGACACAGCGCTCGCCATCAGCGCAATCATCGTTGGTCTCACTTCCGCTGACGCACTGATGGAAGGCCATCGTCAGGCAATCGAAGAATGCTTTGAAACTGCCAAGAATGAATTTGGATTGGATCATAATGAAACACGTTCGTTGCAATGACTGGCACAGTCATGTGTCGCTGGACATGCTTGCATCCGCCATATCTGTGGCCATTCGTCGACGAATAAAAGAATGGCCCGAAACAAAGACGAGTGAATCAAAAAAAATTCGCGAACCAAAACAAAGAACCCGAGCTCATTCGATGGTCAATCCAAGAAATCCAACGAATCACTCGACGCCTTGCCCAACGCCAAATCGAACCCGCATCCATTATCGCCTGATCCTATGGCATCTCCCAGAAAGACTGTCATTTTCATCAAACATCCTGATTTTGGAAAGGGATTGAGAAATGGTCGACAGAAGCATTCGTTTAAAAATTATTCATCCCACTATAGCGGTTTCAAGAAAGAATGACACTATCTTCTAGAGTGATAGCGCGCCAAAAATGGGCGTCAAAGTTTCTTGAATCCGCTGTAATAACAATGCAAAAAAAACAAACATGTTTAAAAAAAACAATAATAATTATATAGAGGCGCCCCCCTATGGCCCAGGGCAATCGAGTTCTGTTTTTCGACCAAGATCGAGGCGTGTCTTCGTAGGGGCGGTGGGGGCAACGCCCGGCGGGCGTCATTCGACACCAACACGAGGGGCGTTGAACGCAACGCCCCTACACATCCCGATTCGAGATCAAAAAAATAGAACTCGACCGCCCTGCCCTATGGCCGCCCGAAATGAAATCACAGCGCATTCAAGAAAGAATGAGATAATTCATTACAAACAAAACATGAGCACCATGAATGACACTCCTATAAAAAAACAACAACCAACTAAAAGCGTGGGATTTGTTGACGGAATTTGTAGGGGCGTCATTCATGACGCCCAAAAGAACATTGAATTCGAAATAAAATAATAAAATTTCGCATCCCGCTTCGAGGGAATCAGTCATTCGCAGCTTCGCTGTGAAATTATGCCGCCTTTCAGCGGTGTTTCGCTTCTCTTCGCAATTTACAGCATTTTTGAGAAAGAATGAGATTGTTCATTTTATTTGCTAGACGGGCGTTGCACGCAACGCCCCTACTTCGATGAATAGCGTCAATCATTTTTGAAAATTCTATAAGGTTCCCAAAACAGAAGGACGGCTCAACACCCGTCGAGTTGCACTGCTTTGGAGACCTTTGAGTCAGCCGATTGTCTCGAAAGAGCAACCTCGCGACGCTCGCCGACCAATCGGTCGCATGTGTCCTCATCCACTTGGACGTTCAATTCCATGTCGGCGTAATTTTGGGCACGAATGATGAGAGAGAATTGTTGAGGATTATTATGATAAAGAACACGGCAATTTAGCCCATTGCTTTCGAATTCTTCTCTTTCATTTTCGGAGATAATCCATTCGACGCTGAAATCATTGATTGGCTCATTCGTCTGGGCATCTATCGCGCAGATCTCGACAGCTCGTGGCACGCCACATTTATAGGGAGCACAATCACATCCGGCGACGAAGAGAAGCGCGGCAATCAAAACAATGAAAGAGCGGGACATGTCTATTGGGCTCCATTTATTTTTGATTGGCAGGATAAGATTGAAATTCTTTTGGCGTTTCGATTCTCTTTTTTTTGAAATGAAGTTCATTGATCTGAATCCCCCTTGGTTGAGTTTCTAAAAAACGGCCCTCTCTTCTTCAAAAGAAAGGGCCGATTTTTCATTTCAATCCGCTTTGCAAAGCCAAGGTCAGCTTACTTCTTGGCCTCGCGCGCCTTCTTCTCCTGAATCGCCTTGAGCACCTTCTCGGGCGTGAAGGGCGCGTGGTGAATGCGCACGCCGACCGCGTCGTAGATGGCATTGGCAATGGCCGGGATGGGGCCGTTGATGCCGATCTCCGAGACGCTCTTGCCGCCGAACGGACCGGTCTCCTCGTAGGTCGGGACCATGATGGTGACCATCTCGGGCATGTCGTCCGTGTTGAAGATTTTGTAGTCGGCGAAGTTCGCGTTCTGCATCCGGCCCTTCTCGTTGAAGAGGTATTCCTCGGTCAGCGCGAAGGAGAGGCCATTGACGACCGCGCCCTCGACCTGGCCCTCGGCGAGCTTCGGGTTGAGCGCCGTGCCGCAGTCCATCGTCGTCACGTATTTGACGATGCGGACCTTGCCGGTTTCCTCATCGACCTCGACCTCGGCAAAGTGCGCCGAGAACGGCGGCGGCGACTTGTGCGAGATGGCTGAGCCGATATGGCCGATCTGGTGCTGGTCGCGCTCATAGAGCGAGCGCAGGCCAATCGCGTTCAGCGTGACGCTCTCACCGTTCGGGGCAAAAACCTGCTTGTCCTTGAGCACGAGCGTGTCCGGATCTGGACGCGGGTCCATGCCCTTTTCCTCGTGGAACATGTCGGCGGCGACCTCACGGATCTGCTTGGCAACCTCGATCGCCGTGCGCCGCGAGGCCTCGCCCGACAGATACGTCGTCGAAGAGGCGTAGGCGCCCACGTCGAAGGGCGTCAGGTCCGTGTCCGAGGAGTGGACGATGATGTCGGTCACCTCGACGCCCAGGATCTCGGCCGCAGCCTGCGCCAGAACCGTGTCCGATCCAGTGCCCAGGTCGGTCGCGCCCGCTGCGAGGACGAACGAGCCATCGTCGTTCATCTTGATGCTGACGCTGGCCATGTCGATCTCGGGGATGGACGAGCCCTGCATCAGCGCGCACATGCCGATGCCGCGTTTTTTGGGGCCAGTGCCGCGAATCTTGCCGCGCTTCTCTTCCCAGCCGATCGCCTCAGCGCCGAGCGTGAGGCAGTCGGAGAGGCCGCACGAGCCGATCTTCTGCTCGACGCCTGGCTTGCCCTCACCCAGAGCTGCAAACACGGGCGATCCCTCTCCTGGCTGGATGTGATTGCGGCGCCTGAGCTCGAGCGGGTCGATGCCCAGCTTCTCGGCCACCTCGTCCATCATCACTTCCATGGCAAAGGCAGACTGAGTCGCGCCGTAGCCTCGGTAGGCACCGCCCACCGGCAGGTTCGTGTAGACGGCCTTGGCGTCGAAGGCGACGGTCTTCATTCGGTAGAGCGGCAGCACCTTCGAGCCGCAATTGCACATGACGGTGAGCGCGTGGGAGCCGTAGGCGCCGGTGTTCGAGAGCACCTCCATGCGCATTCCGTTGACCGTGCCGTCCGCGTTGAAGCCCGCCTGCATCCGCGTCTTGATGGGGTGACGCACGCGCGAGACAAACTCTTCGGCGCGCGACAGGCGCATGAGGATCTTGCGGCGCGTGGCCAGGACGAGCGCACCCACGAGCGGCTCGAGCAAGACCTCCTGCTTGGTGCCAAAGCCGCCGCCGATGCGCGGCTTGTTGACGCGGATGCGCTTGACCGGGATGCCGAGCGCCTGAGCCGTGATGCGGCGCGCGTGGTAGGGCACCTGGGTCGAGGTGATGAGCTTGAGGCGGTCGCGGCCATCGATGCTCCCGAGGCACACGTGCGTCTCGATGGGGCAGTGCTGCGCGTAGTGCGTCGAGTAGGTCTCGTCGATCGCCAGGTGCGAGGTCTTGAGGACTGCGTCCATGTCGCCCACGCCCATGCTGGCCGCCGAAGCCATGTTCTTCTGCGGTTCGTAGGGCACGGGGATGGGGATGTAGGCGTCGGGCTCGTCGTGGATGACGCTCGCGCCTGGGTCCATCGCGTGGTCCGCATCGAGGACGGGCGTGAGCACTTCCCACTCGATGTCTTCGAGCAGCACGCGGCCTGCCTCTTCGGCAATCTCGCGTGTGTCGGCCGCGATGAGCGCCACGTGGTCGCCGACGAGGCGCATCTTCGAGTCGAGGATGGCCGTGTCGTAGGGCGAGGGCTCGACGTAGCCCTGTCCCGCCGTGGTGTGCAGGTGGCGCGGCACGTCCTTGTAGGTGAGCACCGCATGAACGCCCTTCACTGCGCGGGCGCGTGTGGCGTCGATTTTGACGATGCGGGCGTGGGCGTGGGGGCTGGGCACGATGTAGCCGACGAGCGCGCCGGTAAGGTCGTGATCAGCCACGTATTCCTCTAGGCCGCACGCCATGCCCATCGCGTCGATCTTCTGGACCGAGTGGCCGATCACCTTGAAGTCGCGGGCGTATTTGGCGTCCAGTGCGTCGAGTTTGTCATTTGCCATTGGAGGCCTCCTTGCGCAGCGCGGCAGCGGCGTTTTTCACCGCATCGAAGATTTTCACGTAGCCAGTGCAGCGACACAGGTTGCCACTGAGCGCCTCGGCGATCTGTTCGTGGGTGGGGTTCGTGTTCTTGTCGAGGAGCGCCTTGGCCGAGAGGATCATGCCGGGCGAGCAGAAGCCGCACTGGATGGCCGTGGCCTTCACGAACTCGCTCTGGATGAGGTGCGGCTTGTCGGGTGAGCCGAGCGCCTCGATGGTCGTGACCTCGTGGCCAGCGATCTTGGGCGCGGGCGTGATGCAGGAGAGGGTCGGCACGCCGTCCACGAGCACAGTGCAGGCACCACAGGTGCCCTCGTTGTCGCAACCCTGCTTGACGCCCTTGAGGCCAAGCTCGCGCAGAAGATCGTAGAGGTTCATGCCCGCGTCGCAGTCGATCTCGCGGGAGAGCCCATTGATGGTGGTGGTAAATTTCATTTGGTGATCACTCCTGTCCTGCCGAGGCAAACGCCTGGGCAATGGCGCGTCGGGCCAGGGTGCAGGCCACCTGACGGCGGTAGTCCACGGAAGCGCGGAAGTTGGGGGCGATGGGCAGGTGAGCGGCGGCCTTGTCCACGGCCTCGGCGATGAGCTCTGGCGTCAGGGCTTTTCCCTCGAGCACAGCCTCGATGTCGGTGGCCCGGAAAGCGCGCGGCTGGATGGCGCCGAACACGACGCGCACGTCCTTGGCCTTGCCGCTCTCGAGCGTCATGGCCGCAGCAGCCGTGGCGTAGGCATAGTCGTTCTTGGTGCGTGAGAGCCGCTCGTAACCAAGAGCCTGCCCCTTCTTCAGCGGCACGCTGATGTGCGTGATCAGGCCACCGTTCGACCAGGGCACCTGACCTTTGATGGCCTCGCCCAAGGCGATCTTCTTTGGCGCTGCGCCTGCGTGGCCGATCTCGAGTTCGGCATCGAGGGCAAGGAAGGCCACGGGCATGTCTGCCCAGAACACGGGGTGCGCGATGTTGCCGCCTAGCGTGATCGCGTTGCGCATGGGCGCCGCCGTGATGTGACGCGCCACGTGCGCAAGAAAGGCGCCTTCAGAACCCGGCAGCTGAGCGCCGATGAGTTGGCTCAGGCTGACCGTCGCGCCCAGGCGAATCGCGTCCACTGTGACGTCGATGGTGCTCAGGCCGATCCCCGTGATGTCCACGAGCTCCGCGTCGAGCTTCTTTCGATTGGAATACAGGCCCGTGGCACCGGCGATGGCCTGGCCGCCCTGCTGGAGCAGCGCGAGCGCGTCATCGAGGCGCTGGGGTTGGTGATACGCACGAATCATGGGTGTTTTCCTCGGCGTTGGGGGTGGTGGTTAAGAGGCGAAAAGTGCAGTGATTTCAATTGGTTGCGTGTTTCGCCAGGGGTGATGGGTGGCGGTCTGCAAATCCATCATGAGGCGTCTGGATCGACTCGTAGGGGCAAAGCCTTTGGTATGCGCCCATCGCGTTTTGCCGTTCGACATTCGGCAAAAGGGCGGAGGGATAAAGCCCGTCGAAGCAGACGTTTTCGGGGTCAAACCCGGTGCTTGAAGAAGTCGATGCCAGTGCGGGCATGGGCGCGCTCGATCATGGCGTGGGCGAGTCGGTTGGCCTCGGCAAACGTCGCGCGCTCGTCGAGGTGAACGAGGTGACCGTCCTGGACGACCCACTTGCCGTTCACCATGACCTTGTCTGCGCGCTTCATCCCGGTCGTGAACGAGAGGGCAGCGACAGGGTCATGCATGGCACCGGCGAGCCCGATGTCGTCCATGCGAAAGAGCACGATGTCGGCAGCCATGCCGGGCGCAAGCTGTCCGATGTCGTCGCGTCCGAGCACACGGGCGCCGCCGCGCGTGGCGAGTCGGAGCGCCGATCGAGCGGGCATGGCATCGACCCCAGCCGTCACGCGGTGGACGATGGTGCACAGCTGCAGTTCGCGCAGCATGTCCGAGGCATCGTTCGAGGCCGACCCATCGACCGCCAGGCCAACGGGAACGCCCATCTTCACGGCCTTGGGGATGGGCGCGATGCCTGAGCCCAGCCGCAGGTTCGAACACGGGCAGTGGGCAATGCCAGTGCCTGTCTCGGCCATGAGCTTGAGCTCGTCGTCGTTCAGCCACACGCCGTGCGCATACCAGACATCTGGGCCGAGCCATTCGACCGAGGCCATGTAGTCGAGCGGCCGCTTGCCGACCATCTGGCGGCAGAAATCGTTCTCGTCCTCGGTCTCGGCCAGGTGCGTGTGCAGCCGGACTTTGAGCTTGCGGGCCAGGCGCGCCGACTCGAGCAGGAGATCGTCTGTCACCGAGAAGGGCGAGCAGGGCGCGAGGGCCAGTCGGCACATCGAGTAGCGCGAGGCATCGTGGAATTTGGCAACCACACGCTCGCTGTCACAGAGGATCGCATCGGGGCTCTGCACCACGTCGTCCGGCGGCAGCCCGCCCTTGGACTTGCCGCGCGACATCGATCCGCGGCTCGGGTGGAATCGGACGCCCATCGCGCGCGCCGCGTGGATGGTCTCGTCGAGTAGGTTGGCCGTCTGCTGCTTGGGGAACACGTAGAAGTGGTCGGCGACCGTGGTGCAGCCCGAGAGCAAGAGCTCGCCCAGGCCGACTTGCGCGCTGACACGCACGTCCTCGGGCGTGAGTTCGCGCCAGATTTCATAGAGGCCGACGAGCCAGTCGAAGAGCTTGGCGTCTTGAACGAACGGCACGTTCTTCTGGAACGTCTGGTAGAGATGGTGGTGCGTGTTGACCATGCCCGGAATGGCGAGCGCACCCTTGGCATCGACCGTCTCGGTGATGTCGTCCCGCTTGGGCAGCTCGCCCTCGCCGATTGCCGCGATGGCAGGACCATCGACGACAATCCAGGCGTTTTTCAGTTCACGCCCCGCGTCGTCCTGGGTCGCGAGCACGCCGATGTTCTTGATGAGAAGGGCCATTAGGAAACCTCGACAGAGATGGGGGGTGGGGAAAGGAGGGCTGTCTGGGACGAATCCGTTGATAACGGGGTGGTCTGACAAAAAATCAGCGCCCTGCTTGATTGGAGCAGGGCGCGCCGGACGACCCAAAGTAGTGGAGCGACTGCTCAAGTCCAGAAGGTTTGCACCGTTCAGGGGAGGAAATGTCGATGTTCGGCCGCAGATAGATCGGATGAGGTTTATGGTCGGGTGAGAACAGGTTCGTCCTGAAAAGTTCAATTCACTGGTAAATCAGGAATGAATCATTCGGAGCTTTCTGATCGCCTGAATTCGAATTGTAGCAGGGCACGCCGTGCCTCTACTCGTCCCGATTCGACATCAAAAAAATAAAACATGATTGCCCTGGGTTTGCAGCAGATCTCCTTCTTGGCCTTCCCAAAAGTCATATCCGTATAAAAGATAATCGTTCATGGTCGAGACATTCATAATAGGAATTATCCATCGATTAGGACCGAGCAACGAGAAGGACGGGGAAAGCCAGATGAGGCGGGAGCTTCCAGAGGAAAATGACCAATGAAGCAACGAAGACTGGCATTTCACGGACAAGCGGGGCGACGGGGTAATTGAGGGATAAATCCTTATATAGATATAAGCCGCAGCGATCCCCCCTATTCCTCCACCACGGCTTCTCCCATCCTTCCCGAAAGCCTGAATAAATCGATCACGACGAGCGCACAGACGGCCTCGACCACGACCGGGAGGCGGCGGGCAAAGCAGGCGTCGTGGCGGCCGTTGGGTTCGAGGATCTGTCGTGCGCCGGTTTTCAGATTCACGGTTTCGAGCGCGCCAAAGCTGACGGCTGGCTTCACCGCGATCCGAAAGACGATCGGGTTCGAGTTCGACAGGCCACCGTCGATGCCGCCGCTGTGGTTGTGGCGCAGCGCTCCATCCACCGATTCGATCGCATCGCGGCACTCGACGCCCATGCGGCGCGCGAACTCGAAGCCGAGTCCGAACTCGACGCCTTTGACGCCAGGGATGGCAAAGAGCGCGTGGGCGAGCAGGCCTTCGAGCGAGTCGAAAAACGGTTCGCCGAGGGCAGCAGGCAAGCGCTCGATGCGGCCTTCGACGATACCGCCAATCGAATCGCCAGCCTGGATGGCCTCGGCAAGGCGGCTGTCGAGCGCCTCTTCACCGAAGAGCTGGGCTGAAAAGGTGACGCGAGGCTCGATCATCGAATCCAGCGCGCGCTTGGCGACCGTGCCCGCCGCCACGAGTGCGGCCGTCAGCCGTCCCGAGAACGCGCCGCCGCCG
>JAISIF010000028.1 GCA_031262165.1 Myxococcales bacterium
GTGCTTCGGGGTGTGGCGTCCCCCGCCCGGGGGACGCCTTGCGACACAAACACGCGGGGCGTGCCACCCAACTCCCCGACACATCCCGATTCGAGATCAAAAAAATAGAACTCGATCGCCCTGGGCCATCCATAGGGTGTGTCCTCGAGTTCTCTCGTCGCTGCTTTGGTCCGTGAAACGCCAGACTTCGTTGCTTCTTCGCTCACTTGGCTCAGGAAGCTCTCGCCTCTCCTTCCACGTCCTTCGCGGTGCTCGGTCCTAATGAAGGGATAAGCCCTTGGCCGCCTGCTGAAGCGGCGAGACAGACTCACCGCGACAGAGCGCTGGCCTTTCTCCGAATCGCCTCGATGGCGAAAAGCGCGGCACCCCATCGGACTGCGGCGCGATCCCCCTCGATCCAGAGCCGAGTGAGTTGCTCGGCGCCCTGCCATGCGATGGCCACGTAGGCGGTTCCAACCGGCTCCGACGCGCTTCCCCCCGAGGGACCTGCCCAGCCCGTGATGGCCGCGCCGAGATCCGCGCCAGCTTTGTCGCGAGCGGCCTGGGCCAGGGCGCGCGTGACTGGCTCGGACACAGGGCCAAAGCGCGCGATGAACGCGGGATCGAGGCCGAGAAGCGAGCTCTTGGCCCGCGTCTGATAGACGACCGCCGACGAGACCAGCGCCGCGCTCGCGCCAGCCACGTCGGTCAGCAGGGCTGCGCACAGGCCGCCGGTGCAGGATTCTGCCAAGGCGAGCGTCTGCCCCGCGCTGATCAGCGCGCCGATGGCCTGGGCCGTCACCTCGTCCGCGCGCGCTCGGAGAGCCTGGAGCTGTGCGCTGGAGATCATCGGGCAGGCCGTCTGAAAGGAATCGATGCTGGAGGGCATGGGGGTGGGTTTCGAGGGCGAGGCCGAGGCTGGGGGTGGGGAGGAGCGAAGGGGAACGCCAGCGTCGGTCGACCGTGGTGGCGCCTCTCGTCGTCTCCTCTCTTTGCCGCATTGCGCCGACAGTAGGCATCGAGGAGAGCCATGACATCGGTCGAGGTCAGGTGCTCGGAGAGGCGTTGCGTGTGACGTCCGTCGTCTGCGGGCCACAGCAACATCTCGAATCGACATCAAAAAAACAGAGACTCGATGGGGCCTTGGGCGCGAGGTCGATAGAAGCGGAATCGCCTCGCTCGAGTGGCACGATCGGACGGACGATCCACCCTTTTTCCCCAGCTGTCCTGACCTTGGGCCGATGCCTACCCTGCGGGCAGGCGCAGTCAGGGAGCCAGTGAAAGGGCAGTCACCCGCCCGATCGTTCCGCTCGATCTTCAGAGGAGCGATGATCGGATGAGGCGCGGCGCGATGTCCGCTGCGCGCACAGGCTTCGTGTGCAGGTCAGGGGAGGTCGTGGGATGAATCGAGGGTTTGGGTTGCTGCTGTGCGTGGCGCTGTCGAGTGTCGGGTTCTCCTCGGGGTGCGCCGTGGCGCGCGTGACCGTGGAGTCGGGTGGAGCCGTGAGGACGCCGGTGGCGGCCAACGAGGCGAATCAACATCAGGGTCCGCGCCAGGCGCCGTCCCAGCAGCAGGTGCCGGTCGTGATGCAGCTCGCGTTTGCCCCACAGGAGAATGAGGTGGCGCGGGCACAGCGCGAGATCGACGAGGCCACACGCGCGCTGGAGGGAACGGCGCTCTTCTTCGAGACCGACAAGTCCGATCTGTCCAAAGAGGGCAAGGTCAAGCTCTACCGTGTCGCCCAAATCCTTCGGCGCTACCCGGACTTCCGCATCCGCATCGAAGGCCACGCGGACGCGCGCGGCACCGTCGCCTACAACGATGAGCTCGGGCAGAAGCGTGCCTGCAACGCCCGCGACTACTTGCTCTCGCTACAGGTGGACGCGCTCCAGGTGAGCTGCATGAGCTTCGGCAAGCAGCAACCACTCGCGCCCGGCAACACGGCCGCCGACTATCAGCTCAACCGGCGCAACGACATCGTTCCAGCCCAGGGCCGCAAGTGAGCGCGGTCGAGTCGGATCGCGCGTCATGGGCGTCGTCCGAGGAGGTCACGCGCGCGCGGCGTCCTCGACGATGAGCGTGCCCGTTCCCTCGTTGGTGAAGATCTCGGCCAGCAGGCTGCCGTCCGGCTGATGGCCAACGAGGTGGACGCGCTGGACGCCGCCGTGAAGCGCCCGCGCCGCTGCCCGCGCCTTGGACTGCATCCTGAGATCGAGGGCCCCGCGCACCCGCATCGACTCCAGGCCCGCGAGATCGATGTAGGAGACGATCTCCCCGTCTGGGTTGGCCGGGTCTGACGGGAGGCCGCGCAGCTCGGTGAGGAAGATGAGCTTTTCTGCCTTCATCGCCACCGCGATCGCGGCGCTGGCCGAGTCAGCGTCGAGCGACAGGACGATGCCGTGCTCGTCGGCGGACAGCGGGCAGATGAGCGGGACGAACGCGCCGTCTGCCGACATCAGCGTCTCCAGCACCTTGGGATCCACGTCGATCACCTCGCCGACGAGATCCTGATCCGGTCGGAGCGCGCCATTGAGCAGCGGCGCGCGTTGGCGGGCCTTGATGAGCCCAGCGTCGATCCCGGTGATGCCCACCGTCGGAACGCCAGCGCCGCGAAAGGCCGAGATCATCTCGACATTGATCATGCCGGCGCAGGCCATCGTCTGGAGGTCGAGCGCCACGTCGTCAGTCACCGGGTGCCCATCGACGAAGCGTCCGCCCACGTTCAGCCGTTCGGAGAGGAAGCCGAGCTGCGGACCTGGCCCGTGGACCAGCACCACCTGGATGCCGAACCCGCGCAGCACGCTCACCTGATCGGCGAGCTGCCGCTGGGCCGATCTGTCCGCGCAGAAGGCGCCTTCGACCTGAAGGACGAACGCCTTGCCTCGGTAGCGCTGGATGTAGGGCAGGGCGCGCACCAGGGCGCCGAGCATCACGTTGCGGTCATTGAAGGCGGTCATGTCTCGAAAGGCCTCGGCCAAAAAAGAGAAAGGGCGGCGAACGGAGGCGCCCACCCCTGAGTTCGACGAGTCCGCTGAAGGGCAGCGGCTCGGTGCAGCACACTCTGGCAAAGCAAAGGGCGCGTGCCTCACCCCATCATCTGAGACAGCCGCGCCTCGACGATGAGCTGCTCGCGTCGGCTCGATGTCGCCAGGAACACGGTGTCGTCGCCCGCAATCGTTCCGAGCACCTCGGGCCAGCTGGCTCGATCGAGCGCGACGCCGATGGCCGGCGCGAGCCCTTGCGTGGTGTGCAGCACGAGGAGGTTGGTGCCCGCCTGATGGAGGCTGCGCACCGAGCTGATGATCTCCCGCAGATCCGGCGCCATGTCGGGGACGAAAGGCTCGCCGATCATGTAGCGACCGCGGACCTTCACCACGCCCATCTCCTGAAGGTCGCGCGAGACGCTCGACTGATTCACCCGAACACCGGACGCCGAGAGGGCCATGAGGAGATCTTGTTGGCTGCCGATTTTGTTCGCTTCGAGGAGCTTTTTGATCAGCAGGCGTCGCGCCTCACGTTCACTGGCATTTCCGCGCATCGCTTCACCTCTGTGTTTCTGAGAGACCACCCGTCCAAATGCCCGTCAGAACCTCATCCAGGCTCACCACCGGTAGGCGCCTCTAGTGAAGCGTGCATAAAAATGCAAATCCATATTGTTAGATCATCGTAATCATTTGAAATCACATGACTTTTGAGTTGCCGCCCGCATCCTCGCCAAAAAATCGTGCAAATATGCTGAAGGAGATGAAAGCGCGCGAGCACTCCCGAGGACGGGCTCTGGCGATATTTCCCCCCCGCCCTCTCCCCCTCTCAAGGGAATCGGCCGCTCTCTCGATGCTTTGTGCTGGGTTTCCGCTTCGCTTCAACCCCAGCCAACCTACCGAGGCTCAACAAAAGCCCCCATCGAAGGCCTCTTGCCCGACACAGCCCTGATGCACACCCTCGCATCTCGGTCACAAGAAGGTCTTGGACGCGAGGCCAAAAGGGGAGAGCGGGGGACGGCGCCACTTCACATCATGAGGAAGTGGCGCTGTTTTTTATTCGTAGCCTGAGAACGCTCCTGTGAATTCCCGAGATCGGCAGCGTGTATTCCCAGGATTTGATGTCTGCCTCGGGAAAGGCTTTCCGAGCATTGGATGCGTCTGTCTCGGCGCCAAGCATCGCGATCACATCGCCCGGCGGCTGAACATAATGTTGCGCCAGGTCGAACCATTCGTCAGGCGCCTGAAATGCCCTCGAAATGGCGCCATCACAGAGGGGGATTCGCTCTCGCTCAGGGTTTTTCTCCGCGCGCGCCTGAATGGCTCGCACATTCTTGAGTGAGAGCGCGGCAATGGCCGCCTTCAGAAATCCCACCTTCTTGTGGACCGTCTCCACGAGCACCCATTGCTGCGATGGGTTGAGGATGGCCAAGGGAATCCCTGGCAGCCCACCACCAGAGCCGATGTCCACGACCGAGGCGAGCTCATCGACGGCAGGCGCTGCGCCCAGTGAATCGACGAGGTGCCGCTCCAATGCCTCTGCAGGATGGGTGATCGCGGTCAGATTGATCTTCTGATTCCACGACAAGAGCAGCGAGAGATATTGGCGCAATCGGGAATTCTGTTCTGAAGATAGAATAATCCCGAGGGAGGCTGCCATTTTCTGGAGAGATTGTTCGTCTGCGAGAGGCATGGGCTTCAAGTGGTCCGAATGGGCTGAGTTGAAACGCGGAGGTGGGTGCAGCCGTCGTGCGTGTCGAGGAAAAAGGAGAGCATCGCGTCAAGCCTTTTCGTCCAACGTATCCTCAATGACCGCGGGTTCGATTTTTTCGAGATACTCCTGTTCGGCATGACCATAGTATAGATCGCAGCTGTTTTTCTTGAATTCAACATCTAACGACATCTCGATGTATCCGAGAATGGAAACCGAGCGACATGGAGCAAGCGAATTTTAATAAATTCGGTGCTCTATCCGGCAAAAACAGGCTGCCAATGGAGCATGGTTCCAAAGGATTCTCCTCTTCATCAAACGGTTTGGTCATTTTATAGAAGAGCCAAGAAGTCTGGATTATGGACGCGGCTCATGAAGGCATTAATCAGACTTGATTGCGAAAGGCGCGGAAGAAAAGTCGATCCATCCTTTTCGCTCATTGATTCACAGAGTGTGAAAACGATGGGGCCCGCCGAAGAGCGGGGGTTCGATGAAAAAATAAAGAGGAGAAAGCGGCACATTGTGACGGAACTGTTGGGCAATATATTGACCATGGTTGTTCACGCGGCAAATCCCCGTGATACGACGTAGGGTGGAGAAGTATTTCAGGTAGGCATTGAATGAATACCCGAATCTTTTGGGTGTTTGCGCGGACACAGGATGTCGGGAAACATTCGAGAAAGTCCGTAAATATCTTAGGATTGAAGATCGAAATATCCGAGCGAATAAAAGAAGATTAGCCAAGGATTCATGGAATCATGACGACTTCCGAGGCGGGAGCTTCCAAACGGAAGTGAAGAGCGAAGCAACGAAGGCTGGCGTTTCACGGACGAGCGAGGCGACGGGATAATCGAGGGATGAGTCCTTAAAACTCGACCGCTCTGGAATCCGATCGCCTTGGCCTTGATCAGGGCGCCGTTTTGATTCAAGGGCCCGCGCCGATCATGGCTTCCTCTGATTTCGAAGATCTCAAGGCACCGCTCTTCCGACTCTTTGGAAAGGTCGCGGCACCCAGAAACGGCGATGCCGGGGCGCTGACCTTTCTGATGCAGCCGCTGTGGCGTGAGGCCGTTGGACCGCTCGCCAGCCGGACCGAGCTCAAGACTTTCGCCGCAGGCCTGCTCCGCGTCGAGGTCGATCCCGCGTTTCTGGGCGACCTGCGGCGGGCAGAGGCAATGGTGCTCTCACGGCTCAACGCCCGGCTCGACGCGCGCTACGCGGTCCGGCGCATCGAGCTGTTGCCCGCGCCCTCTGGCGCGCCCGACGCGCGGCTCGCCTATGTGCGATCACCCCGAACCCAAGTGCCTCGCCCTCAGGGCTGAGACACCTTCGCCACAACAGGAGATCGTATCGATGGAGACTCAAAACTTGCTGGTCGCGGGCGCAGGTCAGATGGGCGCGGGCATCGCGCAGATCGCGCTCCAGGTAGGCTTCCACGTCACGCTCTACGACATCGCGCAGCCGCAGCTCGACGCGGCGCGCGCGCGCATCGAGGCCGGGCTCGACAAGGCGGACAAGCGCGGCAAGCTCGTCGGCGTCACGCTGGAGCAGGCCAAGGCAGCCTTGAACTCGACCACGGATTTCTCGCACCAGTGTTTTGACATGGTCATCGAGGCCGCGCCCGAGCGCGAGGCGCTCAAGAGCGAGCTTCTCGCGCGGCTCGCCCAAGTCGTGAAGGCGGGCGGCGTGCTGGCGACCAACACCTCGTCGCTCTCGATTACGCGGCTCGCGGCAGCCTCTGGGCGGCCCGAGGCATTCATCGGCCTGCACTTCATGAATCCCGTCCCGCTCATGGCGCTCGTCGAGGTCATCCCTGGCCTCGCCACGGACGAAGCCACGCGGGCACAGGCCATCGCCTTCGTGACCGCGCTCGGCAAGACGCCCATCGTGTGCCGCGACGTGCCCGGCTTCGCAGTGAACCGCCTCCTCATCCCCATGCTCAACGAGGCGTGCTTCGCGCTGTTCGAAGGCGTGGCCTCGGCCGATGAGCTCGACGCGGCCATGAAGCTCGGCGCCGGAATGCCGATGGGGCCGCTCGCGCTCGCCGACCTCATCGGCCTCGACACGTGCCTGGCCATCATGGAGGTGCTCCAGCGCGACCTCGGCGACGACAAATACCGCCCCTGCCCGCTGCTCCGGCAATACGTGGCCGCTGGGTGGCTCGGGAAGAAGTCGGGCCGCGGCTTCTTCGTCTATGGATGATGATCGCGGAGGATAACCGCTCCTCTCCCGCCAGCGGCGGTCAGGAGAGTGCCAACAGTCCAACCGGAAGGAGCTTCGACACATGGGACCGCACAACCTCAAGCTGGACATCGATCAGGATGGCATCGCGCTGCTCACCATCGACCGTGAGGCGCAGCTCAATGCGCTCGACACGGCCACGCTGCGCGAGCTGAAGGCCGCGCTGCTCGCGCTCGCGGACATGTGCGATCCTGCGCCGCGCGTGCTGATCATCACCGGCGCGGGCAGGGCCTTCGTCTCGGGCGCCGACATCGCCGAGATGGCCAGGCTCACGCCCACGGAGGCGCTCGACTTTGCCGAATTGGGCCATGAGGTCATGGACCTCATCGAGGCGCTGCCCTTCCCGACGATCGCGGCGGTCAACGGCTTTGCCCTGGGCGGCGGCTGCGAGCTCGCGCTCGCGTGCGATCTCGTCTTTGCCTCGCACCGCGCCAAGTTTGCCCAGCCCGAGGTTGGGCTTGGGATCATGCCCGGCTTCGGCGGCACGCAGCGTCTGGTGCGAGCCATTGGCCTGCAGCGCGCGCGGAACATGATCTTCACTGGTGAGCCCATCACCGCGGCGCGCGCCGTCGAGATGGGGCTGGCGCTCGAAGCCATCCTCCCCGACGAGCTGCTCGAGCACTGCCGCAAGGTCGCGCGGAAGATCGCCACCAAGGCGCCGTTGGCGCTGGCGCAGGCCAAGCGCACCGTCAACGCGGGCGCCGACGTGGCGCTGACGACGGGCTGCGCGCTGGAGCGGCAGGCTTTTGCGCTGCTCTTCGGAACGCACGATCAGAGGGAAGGGATGAGCGCCCACCTCGAGAAGCGCCGCCCCGAATTCAAGGGACGCTAGGGCGTGGCGCGGGTGACCTTCGCGCTGCCGATGTCGTTCTGAATCGAGAGGTTTTGTGTAAGGCGTGGCGTGCAGCGCCCTGCGGTCTGAATTCGACGACACGCCCTACACACATCCCTCATCGACATCGACTCCGACACCGAAGATGAGCGCTCGATGGTCTTCGGTCCTGCCGCGCGTCGATCGTCATCGCATCACTCCGTCATTCGATGACGGCCATGCCCGGGGTCAGGTTGGTGTCGGTAATGAAGCCACCCTTGTCGCAGTAGGCCCAGGTCGCGCCGCTGTCCTTCGAGAACCGGAAGATGAAGTGGAAGGTGCCCTTCTGCGCGGTGGGGATGGCGGCTTGGTATTCGTGGTTGTTGCAGTCGTTGCCAGAGCAGATGAACGGCGCGTTGAACACTGCCTCGACCCACGTGAAGCGGTTCGATTCGATGGGGTAGGTGACCGTCTGCGCCGTGTAGCCCATCTCAGAGCGCATCCCAGACAGAGGCGTGTGATTGTCGACGTGCGTGCCGTATTCGTGGACCCACGCGTAGATCATCGGGGACGGCGCGTTTTGATCGAGCTGGATATCGGGGGGCTGCTGGGAGTGGCTCCAGCCATCGACGCCGATCCAATGGATACCGCACCACTGGACGAGCGAGGTCACCGGCGCGCACGCGCTCCCCGGCGCTGCCCATTGACCGTGCGGGCAATTGCACCGCGCCTGGTCGCCCACGGTCGAGCAGGTCGCGCCCGCGCCGCAGCTCATCGACGTGCAGGGATCGTCCGCCACACAGGTGTGGCTCGTGGTGTCGCATTCGGGCGTCAGGGGCGTAGCGGCGCAGTCGCCATCGGTGGCGCACTTGCCCGCCTGGAGAACGCAGTTGCCAGCGACGCACTGCTGGTAGCTGGCGTCGCAGTTGGTGAGGACGCACGGGTTCACGCAGGTGTGCGTGGCCGTGTCGCAGGCCGTGTTCGACGCCTGGCCAGCGCAGTCGGCGGTGACGTCGCAGCGGCCCGCGTTCGGCGCGCACGTCCCCTCGTGACACGACTGGTGGTTCTGGCACGTCACGCCGTTGCAGGGATCGGTGGTCACGCTCGCCACGCAGTAGTTCGTCTGCGTGTTGCACTCGGGCTTGCCTGGCACGGTCGCACAATCGGTGGAGGTGGTGCAGCGCCCCTCGGCGAGCGCGCAGGTGCCGCCGACGCACGCCTGATAGGCCGCGCACGAGACGCCGCTGCACGGATCGACGCACAGGTGGCTGACCTCATTGCACTTGGTCTCTGCGCCCGAGCCCGAGGCGCAGTCTGCGTCGAGATCGCAGAAGCCTGACTTGGGCTCACAGGTGGCGGCCTCGCCGTCCAGGGCGCACTGCTGATGGGCTTCGCAGTCGAGCGAATCGCAGCCATCGCCGTCGCCAGCGCCATCCTCGTCGGCAACGCAGCGGTGCTCGGTCGGGTCACAGATGGGCGTGTCGCCGCCGCAGTTCGCGCTGGAATCGCAGCGACCGGCCTGGGGTTCACAGTAGCCGCTCACACAGCGCTGGTAGGCGTCACATCTCACCGCGTCACACGGGTCTGAGTCAGGGGCGGCGGCGCAGACACAGGCGCCGAGCGCGCCGTTGGCGCACAGCCGGGAGCCTGCCGCGCCCGAGGGGCACACGCACTGAGTGTAGGAGCCCTCGTAGCACGACGGCTTCTCTGAACCGGATTCGCCACAGCCCAGCGCGAACAGCATCGGCATCAACGAGACTAGGCACAGCCACCAGGGTCTTCTCATGGCACTCAACCTCCACGGGTCGTTGGGTCATTCATGGGTCGTTCGTCGACATCGCCAAAGTTGACATCGCCGAAAGGAAAGAAGAGGGAGCCGCGCTCACGGCGAGGACGAAGTTCGCTGCCTAGCAGGATTCCCAAGCGGCCTGGCAAAAAAGACTGGGCCATCATCGCGTCAAAGGGAGCGCGGGCCACTGCCGGAGAACGGGCCTGAACGACATCGACCAGACCAGCGCCGACAGACTCAGCCGCCAGATCGATTCGCTTCGCTTCGATGCGGCCAGAGGGAGCGAGAGTCGGAACGATTGCTTCGAGAGCCTCCGCGCACCATCGCCACGCCCCACCAGCGACCTTGGACCTTGGGGAGCTGTAGCAGCACCAGCACGAGAGTTTTTTTCGTTTTAGCGGATCAGCGCTGTTCTGCGCGGCGCCCCATCGGCAGACGAGGCCCCACGACATGGCCAGAGAGAGCAAGACCGAATCGCCTTCCCTCCCGGGAAAGGGCTCCAAGCCACCCGAGGCGCGGCCCTTCAAATACCGACTGCTCGGTCTCCTGCCACCCGACAGGAAGACGGTGGGCATCCAGCTTCTCATCCTGATGGGGGTTGGCTTGGTCGCCTCGTGGCTCTTGGCGCCAGACTTCCTCTCCGCCGTGCAGCTCTACGACTTCGACGAGAGCTCGATCGGCAAAATCTCGCAGCGCGTCATCAAGGCCAACCGCGACTACGAGATCACCATCCCCATCCCCAAGGAGACGATGGAGCGCCTGCGCAAGGAGGCGCGGGAGACCGTCCTGCCCGTCTACAACGAGGACCTCTCGATCCCGCAGGCCGCGCTCGATCGGGTGAGCCGGGCCTTCGCGCTGATGCGCGACAGCATGGCCAAGGTGGACGCGCAGCTGGCTCAGGCCGAGGCCGCGCGCCAGCGGTTGAGCGAGAGTGCGCTCACCGCCGCGAAGGCCGTCGCCGAGGCGCCCTCGGACAAGGCGGCGGGTGTCGAGACGCAAGAGGCGCAAGCGCCACGAGAAGCGCTGCCACCCGAGCTCAACGATGAGCTCCCAGAAGCGGCCGAGCGCCAAGCCACGTCCGCGGCGGTGCAAACGCCGCTGCCCACCGAGAATGCAGGGGGCGTTGCGCCGCCGCCAGCCGAGCGGGAGCGGCTCTATCGGGAGGCCTTCTTCAGCAAGCGCGACGAGTGGCAGAAGGCGATGGAGCTCCAGCTCGACGACGAGCAGTTCGAGATCCTGGTGGCCGATCACTTCTCTTTGGAGAGCGAGCAGATCATCCAGGACCTCATCCGCGCCGCCTATGACAAAGGCGTCGTGGAGAGCCGCGAGCGCCTCTCCATCCTGTCCAAGCAGGGCATCACGATGCGCAAGATCATGCGCAAGGGCGACGGCTCGACCGATATTCGCGAGGCCACGTTCGGCCAGGACGACATGCTGGAGATCCGGGAGCTGCGGGACTTTTCCCAGGACCCGCTCTACTGGCCGACCGAGCTCCTCAGAGAGCTGCCGCCCAAGCCCGCGAAGCTCAGGCAGACCCTGCTGCAGATCGCCAGTCGCCAGGTGCGCATCAACGTGAGCTACAGCCCGCAGGAGACGGAGCAGCAGCGTCAGCGCGCGAGCGAGTCGATCAAGCCCGAGGTGCGCGTCTTCAAGAAGGGCGAGAAGATCATCGGCGACGGCGAGAAGATCGAGCCGGAGCACATCGCCGTCTTCTCCGCGCTCAACCAGCAGGCAGGACCGCAGGACATGGCCAACGCGCACCTGGGCGTGGCGCTGATCGCGATGCTGCTCATCGTCGTGGTGCAGTGGTTCGCCCAGCGCTCGCTGCACCTCTACCGGGCGATGGCCACCAAGGACGCGCTCTTCGTCACCACGACGCTCATCCTGATGCTCCTGGTGGTGAGGCTCGTCATCCTCATCGCCGACAGTCTCCAGGTCCGCTTCGAAGAGACCAGCGCCGAGGTCCTCTATTACCTGGCGCCCTTTGCCGCTGGGGCCATGCTCGTCCGATTCATCCTTTCGGCGGAGGCCTCGCTCGTCTTCACCGTGATCTTCTCGGGCCTGGCGGGCATCGCCTCGGGCAACTCGCTCGCGATCACGCTCTACGCGCTGGTCGGCTCGCTCGTGGCCGCCAACCGGGTGGCGCGCGCCAACGACAGAGCGGCCCTGTTCAAGACCGGTCTGTGGACGGGTGCGGCCAATGTGCTCGTCGTCATCTTCCTCTCGCTCATCAGCGCGAAGATGGGCGCGGGCGAGACGATGTTCGCGGCCCTGTGCGCCTTCCTCAGCGGTGCCCTGGTCGTGCCCTTTCTCGTCATGGGGCTCACGCCGCTCGTCGAGGCGCTCTTCGGCTACACGACGGACATCAAGCTGTTGGAGCTCGCCAACCTCAACCACCCCGCGCTCAGGGAGCTGATCCTCCAGGCCCCGGGCACCTACCACCACTCGATCATCATCGGCTCGCTGGTCGAAGCCGCGGCCGAGGCCATCGGCGCCAACAGCCTCCTGGCGAGGGTGTGCGCCTACTACCACGACATCGGGAAGGGGAAGAACCCCATCTACTTCGCGGAAAACCAGCGCGGCGAGAACAAGCACAACAAGCTGGCCCCGCAGATGAGCGCGCTCATCGTCAAGCGACACGTGACGGACGGCATGGAGCTGGCGCGCCAATACAACCTGCCCGCGCCCGTCGCCGCCGCCATCCCACAGCACCACGGCACTCGCCTGATCAGCTTTTTCTACAGCAAGGCCATCGCGGAGCAGGAGGGCAAGGCCGATCCGCAGACCGTCGATCCGAGCCTGTATTCGTATTCGGGCCCCAAGCCACAGTCGCGCGAGACGGCGCTCGTGATGATGGGCGACGTGGTCGAGGCCTCGTCGCGCGCCATTCCGAACCCGACGCCAGCCAAGCTCCAGGCGCTCATCCAGACGGTCATCCACGGCGTGTTTTCCGAGGGCCAGCTCGACGAGTGCGACCTGACGCTGCGCGATCTGAACGAGATCGGTCGGGCCTTCTTCCGCGTGCTCGGCGGCATCTACCACTCGCGGCCCGAGTACCCGGCGCAGGCCTTGTCCGGGGACCGAACGCTCGTCAGCGACGTCAAAGCTCTCCCGCCGCAGCAGGGTGAGGCAGTGGCGTCCAACCCCACCCCCTCCTCGGCCTCGGCGGCCCAGACCACCCCCCTGCCAGCGCAGGGCGACGCGACGCCAGCCACAGAGCCGCCTGCTGCTCGTGAGGCCAAGGCTGCGGAGGCGAGGATCTGCGAGACGACGACTGCCAAGGTGAGCGCCAGGCTCGACTGGGCAGACTGATCGCCGCCGGACTCCCCCCCCCCTACGTTCACTTCGAGCACTTCGAGGAAGAGCCCATGACCAACGAGACGAACACTCCCCACCGCTCCCTCATCCGCGTCCGCATCAGCGCCCACGACGCCCACTACGGCGGCGGCCTCGTGGACGGCGCGCGGATGCTCAACCTCTTCGGCGACGTGGCGACCGAGCTCCTCATCCGGTTGGATGGCGACGAAGGGCTCTTCCGCGCCTACGACAGCGTGGAGTTCCTCGCGCCCGTTCAGGCGGGCGACTACATTGAGGCCATCGGCGAGATCACGTCGATCGGGAACACGTCGCGCCGCATGATCTTCGAGGCACGCAAGGTGATCACGGCAGCCGCGGGCAGCGACTCGGCAGCTGAGGTCCTGGCCGAGCCGATCGTCGTCTGCCGCGCGAGCGGGACGTGCGTGGTCCCGAAGGACAAGCAGCGAGGCAAGACGCGCTAGAGAGCGCGAGCACCGAGAGGCTTCGATCTGTTCGATTACCCCGTCGCTTCGCGTCGGCCCTCTTCCAATGAGTGGGCGAGGGAAATGATCTCGTGAGCCATCAGGAGTCTCCCTCTCAGGACTTATCCCTCGATTAGGACCGGGCATCGCGAAGGACGGGGAATGTCCGGCGAGGCGCGAGGTGGGAGCTTCCAGTTCCAGAGGGAAATGAAGAGCGAAGCAACGAAGGCTGGCGTTTCACGGACAAGTGGGGCGACGGGATAATCGATGGAGAAGTCCTGAGCGGGAGCGGGCTGCTGCTCTCTCGACCCGTCCGCGCATCGACACGATCCAATGACATCGAATCGACCGACTTCAACCGTTCAGCTGCCCTGGCGCCTGCCTCGGAACTGGCGCCTGATACTTGGTGAGCAGATCCTCGATGGCCTCGCGCAAGTATTCGCTCTGACGGACGCGCGTCTTGCTCGACAGGCTCTTGAGCGCCTGAAGGTTGGGCTTGGGAAGTCGGAAGACGATGGAGATGAGCCGTGACGTTGGTTCCACGAGGAGCCTCCTGTGAATGAATGTAAGCCATCAATCACCTTTTCCTACATAGAACCACAAGTCGCCACATGCTCAAATTTTTGGACGCACTTTTTCGATCTGGGCTCAACTCTCATCCGCGAATGGCCTCGATGCCCAATGGGAGTCGCCTGGAATTCTGACTCCCGCTTCATCTGTTTTCTTTGTCACTGGGCATTTGGGGTAATTTTGGACGTTTCGTTGCCCGGAGCGGTTTCAAAATTCCTCAGGAGCCCCCTTCCTTCGAGCGCGATTTTGTTCTAAGTTCCCGCGCCCTTCTTTTTGGGTTTTCTTTTTTTGTCGGAGGCTTTTTCGAATGGCTGAAATGATTGAACCAATTGTGGTGGACACGGTGGTGGACGTCGGCAGCGAAATCGAGGCGAAGTGTTCCCGATGCAAGCTGGACCTGATGCACACCGTCGTCGCGATGCTCGAGGGCAAGCCGCGGCGCGTTCGCTGCCTGACTTGTAGTGGCGATCACATTTATCGGATGCCGGCCTCCCTCAAGGCAGCGAAGGCTGCCGAGCGCAAGAAGGCCGCCGCCAGCAAGAAGAGCAAGGCGGCCAAGAAGGGCAAGACGGGCGGTCGTGGGGAAGTGCCCGACTTCGAGACGCTCGCCGGTGGCAAGCGCATCGACAACCCGCGCCCCTACGCCATGACCGAGCGCTTCGTCGGCGGCGAGATCATTGAGCACCCCATGTTTGGCATCGGCATCGTGGCCGTGGTGCGTGGACAGGACAAAATCGACGTCTCGTTCCGCAAAGGCGTCCACACGCTCCTGCACAACCGGACGCTTCCCCTCCGGACCAATTGACCGGACGATTCACGTTTGGATTTCCAAAAGCCTCGCCATCACTGGCGGGGCTTTTTTCGTTGCCGTGTTCGTTTCGTCTGGCTCAGCAACAAGGGAGGAAGGCGGCAAAGCCGACTGGGGGCGGGTAGCAGGGAAGGGGCATGTCAATCGAGCACACGCTCGGCCTGCCTCTACACCTCCAACTCCGTGACATTCGAAAAATTGAGAATAAGGGCTCACCCTTCCATGAGGACCTTTGCACCGCGAAGGACGGGGAATGTCAGGCGAGGCGCGAGGCGGGGGCTTCCAGAGAGAGGGAAGCGACCAACGAAGCAACGAAGACTGGCGTTTCACGGACAAGTGGGGCGACGGGATAATTGAGGGATAAGTTCTAAAGGTTGCCCGGTCTGCATGCGCCAATCTCTTCACAAGTGTCGCGCTTCAGGCGAAACTGTCGCTTTTTGCGCGCTCGCGTCCGTTCCTTGCTGACGGATTCGGCCGATCCGAATCGCCCCTCGCCCTGACCAACTCGAAAGGAACGACGCCACATGAGAGCCTTCTTCCTCGGCCTGGCCATCACGCTGCTCCCGGGCCTCGCGCTGGCCCAGACAACCTCCACCAAGAAGTCTCCAATGAGCGCGGAGCCAAGGGGGATGAGCGCCACGGGAATGGGCTCTGCCTCTTCTTCTGGAGGACGCGCCTCACCGCGCGCGACGACGGCTGCCAAGCCCGACATCGCGACAGAGGACGAGTTGGCGCCGCTCGACGTGAGCAACATGCTCTTCGACGCCCACTCGATCCGCCAGGTCGTGCAGCACCACATGCCCCAGATCCAGGCGTGCTACGAAAAGGTGCTCTCCACGAGCGGTCAGCGCATCGAGGGACGCGTGGTCGTCGGCTTCATCATCGACGTCACTGGGACGGTGGTGGAAGCGAGGCTCCTGCCGAAGAAGAGCTCGCTCTCCGATGAGCGCGTCATCGACTGTGTGCTGTTGCGCGTCCGGCGGCTGGTCTTCCCCAAGCCCCCCGACAACCGCCGCTATCCCATCGAATTTCCTTTCGAGCTGTCGGTCAAGAAGTGAGCACTCGAAAGTCTCTTTGGAGCAATGCCGCTCTCTATGCGCGGCATCGAGAGCGAAACGATTCGGGATCATTGCCTCTGCCAATCGATGATTCCTGAGGATTGCTTCATCGCTGCGGTTGGAGAGCGGGCCTGATTTTTATTTTCTAAAATAGAATCAAAAACACACCACGATGGAATCAACAAATTCTGACAGCCCCGAGGCGCATGGAAAGCACTGCCTACGGACGATCGGAAATCCCCCCCCCCCTCACTCACCAAAAGGAACGCGGCAGATGAGCTCTTTGCAGAGAAAAATGAGGAATTTGTTTTTGACCGTGGCCATCGCCGCCACGAGTGGATTCATTTGGACCGCCTGTGGTGGTTCGGACGACGCGCCAACGGGGCTCTGCGGCGACGGTATCGTGCAATCCAGCCGAGGCGAGCAGTGCGACGACGGGGCAGAGAACGACGACAGCGGCCCCTGCCGGACGGACTGCACCTCGTGCGCTGTCATCGATGTGGAATCAGCCTGCCTCGTCGTTGGCGCCGAATGTGGCGCTGTCCAGGCGCTCGACAACTGCGGCCAGCTCCAGCAGATCGACTGTGGCGAGTGCAGCGGCGAGAACGTGTGCGACCCGGGCGAGAACGTCTGCACGGCACCGAGTGTGTGCGCGATAGACACGGCGCCCTATTGCGCCTTCTCTCGCTGTGGCGCAGCCACGGCCATTGACAACTGCAACGAGTCCGTCCTCTTCGATTGCTCGGACACGGAAGGCGTGACGGTGGTCGATCCCCTCACGGATCTGACGCCGATATCGACGACTTCGTCCACCACTCGTGAATACGTCGGCCCGGCCTATCCATGGGACGCTACCCATCGGATCGGCGTGGTGGAGCAGGGCGAGGTCTTCCTCTATCTATTGTTCAAATCGACTCTTGAAGTGGGCCAGTCTGGCCAACTCAGCATGGTGACGACGACCGCCATAGGCGATTCATGTGAGACGGATTTCTGTGCCATCGTCGCCAAGCGAAATGACAAACTCGTCTATTGGTATGACTCGATCTCTGGCTCGGCTACCATCGTATCGCTCAATCCCCTCCGTATCGAAGTCGAGGATGCCTATTTCTCGGAATACGTCGATGCCTCCGCAGGGAAGAGCTGCCTAACCACCCCCGTCGATTTCATCTATTCTTATGGCATTACCTGCGATCCAAACGGCGTCGATGAATACAATCAGCAGATATTTGGCACGGAATCACGAGGCTATGGTTACGAGGAGCCCACGCAATACCAGATTGGCGATGATACCTTCGACTACGATCAGGTCGTCTATTATTACAACTCCCAGGACGTGTATGTTTACGTCGAACTCAATAATTTTTGGCGAGGTGACTCCAGCGGAATCCCACTAAGTACGCCTATTGCTATCGATACATTGGGTGGATTCGACAGCGAAGGTTACCCTTACTGTGACTCCCAGAGTTGCCTGATGATCTATGGTGACGCTCAATACAATGCCTATGCGGGCACGATAGAGCTCACCGAGCGTGGTGAGGCTGGTCTGGCTGGAACCGTCACGGATGCCCGTTTTTATATGGTCGAAGCGACGAGCGTGGCGCCAGAGGAATGCCAGACGCCAGCGATTGGCTTCTCGTTCGAAACCACGCCTGGGACCTATACGACCACGCAGAACGAGGAGATACCGTATTACCGGAATTATGGGGAGACGTTCTCGTGGACGTCACCATGCACGGCGGATCTCTTCGACGACTTCCCGCCGTCGAACGAGCTTCAGGGAAAGACGTATCGCCTGGCATCACCAGCTTCACAGGGATGGAGCGAGCTAGAGTTTATGTCGACTGAACTCGATCCAGCGACAGATTACTTTCTCGTGAATATCAATGATTATTATGGAAAGGCCCCGCCATTCACAGAGGGAACGCTGAAGACATTCAATGATTATCAGCTTCATCCTCATACGAGCGATTGGGAAATCATCGACGGTTATCCGTATTGCCTCTCTTCGACCTGCCTCGGGTATGTGCTTTCTGGAATTCTCTACAGCCCGGGCACGGGTTCGCTCTCCGTCACCTCTATCGACACCACATTCGCGGGTAGTGTGTCGGATGCCATTTTCTATGGAACCGACATCATCGAGGAAGAAGAGTTTATCTGCATCCATTCACCCGTCAGCTTCAGCTTTTCTGGGGAAATTCAATCGGATTGATGCAAATCCTTACTCGAACCTCGAAACGAAGGGCGGATCTCAATGTGGTCCGCCCTTTTTTCACGAGCACGTGGTTCATCGGCCGATCTGTTGACCTGCCACGACCTTTCCTCGATAAGGCCCGCCCACTGTTTTTTGATCCCATCAACCCTCGTCTGCAGGAGCCCAAGTCATGTCACCTCGCCTGACATCCCTCGCTCTCATTGCCCTGCTCTCCTTGACCGCCTGTGGCGGTGAAGACGATCCCAGCCCTCCCTCCACCGATCTCTGTCAAGGCCGATGTCTCGCCAACCAGGTCTGTGATCAGGGACAATGCGTCGCCTGTATTTCCAATGCACACTGCACATCGAGCGCTGCCCCCTATTGCCGCCCTGCCGACAATATATGTGTGCAATGCGTAGATGAATCACACTGCGACAATGGAGAGGTTTGTCAAAACGCGCAGTGCGTCCCGGGCAGCACCTCCCAGGATGAATGCTCGGACGATTTGGACTGCGCGGGCGAGTCGGTCTGCGAGGAGGGTGCTTGCCAGCCCTGCCGAATCGGGACCTGCAATTTGGCTGGCGACTCCAAATGCCAAGCGGCGACCATTGGTGGAAGCCCTTCCTGGACGCTCTGTCCTTCGGGGGCGTGCGACAATGGACTCTGCGCAGATGTTCAGACTGAATGTGATCCCGAGAGATGCGACAGCGGCTCGGCGCGCTGCACCAATGAGGGCAAGATCGAGAATTGTCCCTCGGGTCACATCTGTGAAGCCAACATCTGTAAAGATCCTACATCACAATCCGACTGCACGCCTGGGCAGTGTGCCAATATAGACGCGAGCTGCTCGACCACTGGAGCGATCATTGCGTGTGGCTCTGGGAGATATTGCTCTGCCAATGCCTGTGTCAGCTATTGCGGCGATGGCATCGTGAACAATGGCGAGGCTTGTGATGGCGCCAACCTGAACGGAAAGACATGTGAGACGCTCCCGGGTTCTTCCTTCACAGGCGGAGTGCTGAGCTGCTCCTCGTCGTGCGCATTCAATACTTCCGGCTGCACAACCATTCAGCAACCCAGCGGAATTCAAACAGCGCGTGACGCTGTGACAGGGACGACACCAGCCCCTGTCAACATCAACATCACGAACGCGGTCGTGACGTATGTGCGGCCTCAGCAGGGCAATGACGACGCGGGTTTCTTCCTTCAGGAAGGGCCGACAGGACCAGCCATCTTCGTCAACGCGAATGCGGGACCTGATTCTCCAAGCGTTGGCGATCGAATTTCGCTGACGGCGACAGAGGTCGTTCTGAAAGAAGTCGATCGAATCACCGCTTATTCCGGGTATTCAAAGACGGGAACTGTCGATCTAATGAGTTATTACCAGGATATTTCCGAAGCAGCGGACATCACGACTATCGACAAGTATGAATCCGAATTGATCGTCACCTTCGTCACATTGACAGGAGATTTCGATAGCCTTGGTAGCGCCGGAACGGGATTCAAAAAGGCCCCCATCAAGACAGATGGATATATTCCAACATCACCTTCCCGTGATTTCGTTCTGCGAATACCAACCGCTATGGCGACAGCGATTTCTGCGGAAGCTGCCGCGCTCTCCAAGAAGGTGATTGGCTGTGAAGTTTATGTCGAAGGACTTTATTGGGGGTATACGACCACTACCCTTTCGGACACGCAGCTCACCATCTATGAACAAGACGAAGAACTCCTCGTGGATTGTTCGAATGCCGAGAATTTGCCTGTGATCCCAGAGGATTGGGATTATACAGAGACGTTCTCCTTGATAACAAATGTGTCAAACAGTTATACGGTAGCAAATAATTACACGAATAACGGAATTACATGGATAATTAAAGGTCGGACGCTGATGACGGAGTCGGCGACCAATTACTCTCTGAGCGAAGCCGATGGACAAGGCGTCATCCTGAAAAAGGCGAGCGAAGTCGAAGCCTCTGGATTGATGCAAGGGGTTTCCTCCATTGCCTTTGATTATAGAATGTGGAGCGCGACGACTGTCGTCACCATTGAATTCTTCAATTCAGCCGGAGACCCGCTCGGAACGCTCGTCACGGAGACACTCAACAGTACTTCAAAAACGACCTATCACAACCCTGTCACTTACAGCGATGTAAAGAAATTCAAAATCACGGCGTCGAGTGATAGCCGCGTCATTATTGATAATGTCCGTTGGAAAAATGAGTGACCTCGCTTGAATGACTCCCATTTCAAAAGGCCTTCGGTGATAGCCGCGCACCGAGGGCCTTCTTTTTCTCCAACCGTGCATATTGACAACGATATGCACGCCTCTCATAAGGCCGCTCGCTGTTTCCCTCCTCCCCCCAACCACTTCGTCCTCGCGAAGGAGTCATCCCCATGAAGATCAAGCTGATTCTGCCCCTTGCCGCCAGTTTCGCTCTCGGATTTGCCGCCTGTGGCGATGATAAAGATGACAAAGACAACAATAACAATACCGAAAAAGAGTGCACGCTGAATTCAGATTGCGCGAGCCGTTCAGATGGCAAGACTGAATGCAATACCACGACAAACAAGTGTGTTGCGCCTGAGATTGAGGAGCCAGAATGCACCCAGCATTCAGATTGCGCTGGCCGTTCGGACGGCAAGACCGAATGCGATACAACGACAAATAAGTGCGTCGCCCCTCAGGTCGTCGATCCGGAATGCACCACGGATGAGGATTGTGCGGATAACGCAGAGGGCAAGACCGAGTGTGACACAGATGCCCAGAAGTGCGTCGAGCCGCAGGGCACACCTGCCATCAAGATTAGCCAAATTTATTTCGGCGGTATTCCTGTCGCCAAGGGAACTTACGATGGGCAATATGTCGAGCTCTTCAATGCAGGAGATGCCGAAGCCGATCTATCGACCTATAGTTTTCTCTTTGGTGGAAAAGAAGGAAACATCAGCTCCATCTTTGCTTTCGCTGGGTATTGCTCGGAAGATAAATGTCTTGTTCCCGTTGGCGGATATTTTCTAGTCAAAGTGAGCAGTGTGTCCGAAGCGGCCTTCACCGCAAGTGAGACTTCAGCGCTCGATGCCGACATCGATCTCGACTCCAATAATAGTATTGGCTGGCAGGGCGTCTTTGCCATCGTCGAAAACAATCAGCTCGCCAATGGTGCCCTCTGTGCTGATACGAAAGCCGCCGCAGCCGATCTTCTGGGAGTCGACATCAATTCCTGTTTTGAAGGCGTCGGCGCGCCCAGCGGTATTACGACAGCGGGAGAAACAGCCAATCGTGGAACAAAAGCCTATACCCGCAAGGACAATGGCTGCATGGATACGAATGACAACGCGGCTGACTTCACAGTTGAAGATGCAAATCCCCACAATAGCAAAACACTGCCCGTTCCTTGCGCTGCCGAATAATCGCATCTGAATAAAAGTAGTTGGTGAGATATAAAAACAGCCGATGCCCTTACAAAAGGCGTCGGCTGTTTTTTTGCGCGCAAAAAACTCCTTGGAGCGATTCTAAAAACCAATCGTCCGACAACATAACCTCATTGCGAGGACGGTCGTTCGTCGTCGTCAATGATTCCCAGCATTGCCTCGTCGCCTTCGCTCCTCGCAATGGCGGATCGTTTGGCGATTCAAGCAATGTGCAGAACGCAGAACATCGACGGAGGGACGATTATCGACCACCCGTGCGCAAATATTGGTCGCCATCGCAACCGCCTTTAGGGCCTGTCGCCTTCGACCTTTGACTCATCTACGTCGCCCTCTGCGTCCAGCAGAGCCTCGGCCCGCTGTCGCCGCCGCTCAAAGACAAAGACGAGCAGGGCGCCGATCTCGAAACAGACGAGCATGGGCACGGCCATGAGCGAGAGGTTGATCAGGTCACCTGTGGGCGTGATGAGCGCCGCCACGACCACGCAGCCGACGATGGCAAAGCGTTGGGCCTTCTTGACCCAGGCAAACCGCAAGAGCCCGAGCAGCGCGAGCGCGGCCATGAGGAGCGGCAGCTCGAAGATCAGGCCAAAGGCGAGCTCCAGCACGAGGACGAGTGAGAGCTGCTCGCGCATCGACAGCATGGGGCGCGTCCATGAAGCCTGCGCAGCGTTCTGTTGGGCGTGCGCCAGGCGCTTGTGAGTATCCCAGAGGGCTGCCCAGGCCTCTCGCTGCCCCGACGCGGTTCCAAGGAGCGCGGCCGTCTCGTCGAGCTTGAGGCTGGCCTCTGCCCATGCCCGGTCTGCGAAGAGCGCCCTTGCCTGCGCATGCTGTTCGATGACGAGGCGCAGCGCTTCAGCAGAGGGCAGGCGGGTGACGGCAGCGTCGAGCAGGCGCTCGAAACGCGTGAAGCGCTCGACAAGATCCGAAGTGGCGTTGCCCTCTGTCGCCGCCTTGCCGATGGCCTCCGTGGCGCGCCGCGCGAGATCGAGGGCGCGCGCTCCCTCGCCGATGAGCCAGAGCCGCCCCGCGTCCGAGGCCAGGGCATCGGCCTTCTCGACACGCGCGGACAGCTCGATGGCCGTCTCGCTCGGCGCGAGCAGGAACGAGAACATCGAGGGCAGGACCGCGACGTAGCAGAACGCCGATCCCAACAAAAAGAAGAGCGAGCCGAGTGTGACGAACGGCGCGAGCAGGCGCCGCTCGTTTCGCAGCAGGCCAGGCGCCACGAACTTCCAGAGCTGGAACAGGGCCACGGGCGTGGCCAGGAAGAGCCCGGCGTAGAGCCCGACTTTGAGCAGGACGTTCAGCTCCTCGATGCTCGACGTGTAGATGAGCGAGCGGCTGTCCTCGGGCAGCGCGTCGAGCACTGGCCGCATCAGGAACTCGAACAGCTCCCGTGCGAACACGAGCGAGAGCGCTCCGAGCGAGAGCACAGCGAGCACGACCCGAATCAGGCGCGTGCGCAGCTCGGCGAGGTGCTCGAACAGGGAGAGATGAAGCCCGTCGTCCACGTCCACCTCGCTCCTCTCAGATGCCCGCGTCTGGCCTGTGCGGCGCGCGGTCGGGAGGCCCGTCATCTCTTTCGACTTCGCTTTTGGAGGCACGGTTCGATTCGAGGTTCGCGCTGTCCAAGCTCACGGAGAGCGGCGCAAGGGGCGCGAGCGCGTCAGCCTCGGCTCGATCGCCATCTCCAATCGGTGCCTCGGAATAGGCAGAGGGCGCACCCTCCACTGCTGATGCCTTTGACGCCGCAGGCTGCTCGTCGTCCGCCGTCTGCGTCTGCCCTCGAGGTTTCTCGGGCGCCGCAGATGGGGCTGCTGGAGGCGATGCGGGCGCTGGTTTCGTCACAGCCTCGCTCGCCAGATCCGTCTCCAAACCTGCCTTTAGCTCCTGGGTCGCCTGCCGCAGCTCTCGGAGGGTCTTGCCGAGCCGACTGGCCAATCTGGGGAGCTGATGGGGCCCGAAGACGATCAGCGCCACGAGCAAGATGACGAGAATTTCGACGACAGACAGACCAAACATGGGCTTCGTTTTTCCTCGGGCAAGGCGGAGCGCTGGAGTTGGAGCAAATCGGATCGGCACCGAGCGCAACGCCCCGAGCGCCTCGAAAAATTCGAGGCGTCACGAGGCCTGATCGATCTGTGCTGGCCGAGCTTGTTCGGGCTGTTCGGCTCCCTCGGTCTGGTCGAGCGCTGGAACAGCGCGCTCTGGATCGACCTCGGGCCTTGGCGCTTCCTCTGGCTCTGGTGCCGCCGCAGTCTCTGTCTCCTTGAGCTGCTTGGAGATGGCCTCGAAGTCGATCTGGGAGAGCGGTTGCGGGAGGGGTTGAGGCGCGGAGGGCGAGAGATCCGCCGGGAGCTGCTCCTGCGCGAGCGCGACGCGGGCCCCCCTTCCAAAAGTGATGATGGAGATGGCCATTCCGAGAACGATCGAAGCGATCCTGAAGCCGACATTGACGAGGTCGAGCCCTTGACCGTCGTCCAGGATGTATATGAGCGACAGCGGCAGGAACTGGATGCCCATGAACATCGCGAAGACAAATTTCCACTTGTTCGACATGAAAATTCGTCCTGCGACGTAGGCCGTGATCGGCGCCAACAAGAGCACGTCGGTCCACTCGATCAACTGACCGAGGACGAAGGCCAGGGGGCCGCTCAACACGCCTCCCATGTATTGCAGCAGCTGAGAGAAGGTCGCGAGCTTCAAGAGCATCACGCCGAATCCGACACAAGCGCCCAGCATGGTGAAGCGGATGAACTGGGCAAATTTGGACGGGGCTTTGGGGGACTTTCGTTTGAAGGTTTTCACGGGGCGCGCACTCTAGGATTGAAAAGCAAAAGCGCAAGAAGCCGCCTGAGCTGTTCGAATCAGCCTGTTGGACATCGAAAAAGGGGCCTTCAGCGCCCCTCTCTCCAATCCTCTCCTGCAAGCGGGAGAGGGCGTTTTCAGTGAATGCAGGATGTCAGAAGCCCTCTTCCCCACTCGTGAGTGGGGGCTCCCGAAGGGAGGGGAGCGCGCGTCACGGTCGTTCCCCACCGTTGAAAAGCGCTCGCCGTCGTCTATAGTCCGCCGCTTTTTTCAGCCCTCCCTCCCTGTTCCCTCTCTCTTCTCTGGTCGACGAATTCATGCCTGCTCTCACCTTCTCCAGACGCCGCCTCGGCTTGATCGGAGCGCTCGTCCTCGCCTTGGTAGCCTCGATCGCCCTGTGCCCGATCCGCGCGGAGGCAGAGGAGGCAGCCGCAGCGGGTGAACCAAGCGCGCCCCCCGCCGAGACGCCGCCCCAGGTCGTCTATGAGAAGAAGACCGTGCTCGACTTCAGCGACGTCACCCTGGAGGGCGAGCTGACGCGCCCCGAGGGCAGTTACCTGCTCAACCGGAAGAAGGCGCGCTTCGGCAGCCTCGTGCAGCTGCGCGCCGACTTCCTGCCCGAGCTCCAGAAGTCGATCGACAATCTCTGAATCTGAAGCCGCTGGGCGCCGCTCACCCGCAAGCGATTCGGATTCGGATCCAGGAGGGGACGGGCGCCGGGGTTCTGGAACTGGAATCTGAACGCGATGGCAATGGCCCAAGGCGGTGCGTCCGCTTCCGACACACGCGACGAACATCGCCCTGACGCTGGCAACGGCGTGCCGCAGCCATCTCCCACGCCCGTTCGTTCGGTAGGGGGCCTGTCAGGCAGTCTGTGCCGACTGACGCTCGACATCTTCGACGATAGGGGTGCGCGGCGTCGGGCCGTGTTCGATCCCGTCGAGAGCCTGCTCATCGGAGCTGGGCGTTCGGCGGGCCTGCGGCTCGCGGATCCGTCCGTGGCACAACTCCACTGCCTGCTCAAATTCGAGCTGGGCGAGTTGAGCCTGCTCGACCTCGGCAGTGTGCGCCCGACGCTGATCAATGGCGCGCCAGTGCAGGGCCAAAGGCCGCTCTCGCTTGGTGAGCGCATCTCGATCGGCGCTCAAACGATCGAGATCGTTGCCATCGAAGAGACGCGCTTCACCGCGCCGCGCACGTCCAAGACCAAGAAGAGCAATCCAGTCGTGGAGGCTCGCCTGTTCTGGAAGGACACGCTCCTGGCGGTCGCGCAGTGCGGCAGCGGCGCGCTGTGCTTTGGACCAGACAGCCCGCTGAGCTCGCCCATCGCTCGGCTGAAGAAGGACGGCACCGCGACGATCTCCGTGCCGCCCGGCGCCCAGATCATCGGTGGCGCTGCGCGCGCGGCGACGGCGACTTCGGTCTCTGACGAATCGACGCTGCGCCGAGGCGAATCGACGCGCATCGCGTGGGGCGATTTCGAACTCGACGTGCGCGTGGCCGAGGCGCCGCCGCGCCTGACGCCCGAGCCGTTCGAGCTCGATCCGCTCCTCCCGCTCGTGCTCATCGGCCTGGTGGCACTCGCCGTGTTTGCCTGGCGCGTGACCGAGGCGAGCTTCGACGAGGTGGCCTGGGCCGACGACTTCTTCGGCGACGCCAAGCAGATCGAGCGCTGGGTCATCGCGGTCCAACCGCCCACACCCAAGCCCATCGAGAAGGTGGCCGAAGAGACGGCACAGACCTCCTCCGATGACCTCGACGATCGGCGCGCGCGTGGTCCGCGCGACGCGGCGCCGGGCAAGCCCGGCCAACCTGGCGAAAAGGCGCCCAAATCGCGCGAGCAGATACTGCGCGCTGGACTCCTCGGCGTGATGGGCAGCGGCGGTGGCGCTGGCCTCGCGGGCGTGCTCGGCGGCGCGGGCAACTTTGGCGCTGGGCTCGACGCGGCACTCGGCAACCTCAAAGGCGGCAATATGGCCCTGGCAGATTCGGACGGCCTGGGCGGGCTCGGCCAACGAGGGATGCCCGGTGGCGGCAGCGGCGGGCTGGGGATCGGCGGCTTGGGCACGGGCCTCGGCGGTGGGGGAGGAGGCGCTGGCGGAGGTAGTGGTGGCGGCGGAGGTGGTGGTGGACTCGGCCAGAAGAAGGCGATGCGGCGACAGGTCGTGCCGGGCAAGAGCGTGTTGGCGGGCTCGTGTGAGCGCGAGGTCATCGGCGCGGTCATCGGCAAAAACGCGCGCCAGGTCCTCGCCTGCTACGAGGCCGAGCTCACGCGCGCGCCACACTTGGCGGGCAAGCTCGCGGTCCGCTTCACCATCGAGCCTACGGGCAGGGTCAGCGATCTGGAGATCGCCGAATCGACGCTCGGCAATCCCAGCGTCGAAAGGTGCGTCGTCAGCCGCATCCAGCGCTGGCGTTTTCCTGAGCCCAAGGGCGGTGGCCTGTGCGTCGTGAACTACCCGTGGGTCTTCCAGCAGGCGGGAGAGGGCGGCTGAGATCCGCGCATGACATCGACTCCGACTCGGATCCGACAGTGACAGCGAGAAGCCCATGACGACGACGCCCATCTTTCTTCGAGCCTTCGCGGTGGCCGCCGTGATCATCTCCGCTCTGCCCGCGCGCGCGGCGACACCAGCGCAGGGCGAGCCGCAAGAGCTGCGCGCTGGCCTGTTCCTGGACGTGAATCTCGGCGCGCTGACCGCGTTCGGTGGATGGCGGCTGTCGGATGGCGCCCAGATGCCCTCGCCTCCCTCACCCTATCTACAAATCGGCGTGGGCTATGAGGCCCAGCCCTGGTTGGCCGTTGGGCTGACCTTTGGGTTGGGCGCGTCGAGCGACCGTTGCCTCGGCACGATGACGGCCCAGGGGACGTGCGTCGAGAGCGCCTCGGACGCGCGCAGCGTGGCGAGCGACTTCACGATCGCACTCCTCGGTGCCGAGCTCTCCTACCGCCACGCACTCTCGCCGAGGCTGCGCCTGAACCCGCGCCTGCACCTGGGGTGGACCTTTCTCGACCCCATGCCTCGGCTGGATGTCGACGGCGGCTTCCACGCAGGTATCGCGCTCGGCCTCGAGTGGGCCACGCCGCTCGATCATTTCACCCTGGGACTGGAGCTCGATTGGCGATTCATCGTCGGCCCCAATCTGAACACCGTCGGCATTTATCCACGGGTGAAATACACATTTTGATTTCGTCTATTTGGAAATAAAGAGAGATTGTTTTATTGTCTTTTGTTATATGATTAATGAGCTCCCAAGAAATAGTCACTCCGAGTATTGGTAGATTTCTCAGTAGAATAGATATGTATGAAGATGAATCTGACCTCCTCGTGTCTTGACTGAATCATCATGTTGAAACCAAGGGCTTATTCCTCAATCATCCCGTCGCCCCTGCTTCTCTCTTATATTCTTTATTCTCATCGCACTTGGCTTTGAAATTAAAGCTTTGATGGCTTTCCATAATTCATCTGAAATGATCCAAGATTTTGCCATGGCTGCCTCCTTGAGGTAGGAAAGAGCACCTGTCCGAGAGTGAGACGTTGCATCAACTTATTCAGGGATAGGCTCTAAAGAACCGAATCTCCAGGGAGTCCCTCGACGTGATCCGCACCATCAAAAACGTCGCCCTCACGGGCCGCCGCGTGTTCATCCGCGTCGATTTCGATCTTCCGCCGGGCCCTGGCCAGCGCCCGTTCGACGAGGCGCGCATCGACGAGGCCCTGCCCACGATTCGTTACGCCTTGGAGCAGAAGGCGCGTGTGATCCTGGCCACGCACCAGGGCAACCCAAGGGCAAAGTGGACGGCTGCGCGGACACTCGAACCCGTGGCCCAGCGGCTCGTCGAACGGCTCGGTCGCGAGGCCAAGTTTGCCGACGACTGCATCGGTGACGGCGTGCGCAAGCTCGTCCAGGACATGCGTGACGGCGAGCTGCTCATCCTCGAAAACCTGGCCATCAACCCAGGCGAAATCCAAAACGAGCGCGCCTTTGCCGAGCGCCTCTCCGAGCTCTGCGACGTCCTCGTCAACGAGGCCTTCGGTCAGGCCAACCGCGCGCTCGCCTCCACGACCACACTGCCGACCCTCGTCCAGGACGCGTGTGCTGGCCTCTACTTCCTCAAAGAGGCCAACCGCCTGGATGCGGCCAAGGTCAAGCTCCTGCCCGCGTGTGAAGCACTCTCGGCATAAGAACTTATCCTTGAAACGCCAGCTTTCGTTGGTCGCTTCCCTCTGCAAGCTCTCGTTTCGCCCCTCTTCTAGATTTCCCCGTCCTTCGCGTTGCTCGCTCCTAATTGTAGGGATAAGACCTAGAGCATCTCAAAAACCAATTTTTGAAGGCTGCATCAGAGGGGAGCCGTGAAGCAGGGAATGGTAGCTCGACGAGATGATTAGATTGGATTCTCCAAAAAGCGTCTTTCGACCCACAGGAGGGTGATATGAAAAAGTGTTTCGTATTTTTTCTTGGTTTCGTTTTGTTGTCTTTGCCATTGATGACCGCCCACGCGCAGGAAGGATTCAATGGACCAGGCAGCGCGACACAATCGACCCCGAAGACGATCAGCGAAGCAAAAAAACTTCCGGATGATGCGTGGGTCGTTCTGCGTGGCAAAATAACCCGGGCGTTGGGTGATGAAAAATATGAATTCCGGGATGATACAGGCACGATCACGGTAGAGATCGACCAAAAAGTTTGGAGGGGTCTCTCCGTCGATGAAAAGATACTCGTAGAGATACAAGGTGAGGTCGATCGTGACTTGATGAGTGTAGAGATAGATGTGAAAAAAATAACCATTTTATCCAATAAATAATGATGACACGATGAGTCATCGTCATCATCTGTGGGCGGCCGATCGAGGCCGCCTTTTTTTTGTCCAACACAAACGGTCCATTACATCCTCATCGCGATGAAGGGAGTGCGAGTCAATTCTTCATTTTAGTAAGGAAATCCCCGGCGTTACCGGGGGCTGAAAAAGTTTAACCTTTACGGAAATTGGCTTCATTCCATATTTTTATAAGGTTGAGAATATAAAAAACTATAATTTTAAAAGAACTTGCCTTTTAGTGCATGGTTTAAGTCGGAATTAGAAGTCTGGCAGAGAATGTTTGAAAAACGCCTCGAAAAGGCCTCTTTGAGAGGCCAGCGGCGACAAGTCCCCGACATTGCCGGGGGGATCATTACTCAGTGACGATAAACGCGACAGACAAAATGAATTGCTTCGATCGCAATGACGGATCGTTTCTCTCGACTTCACCCCAACTCAATCGACAGACCGCGAATAACTCCAATCCCCCGCGCTGTTTCCTGACATTCGGCATCACTGTCGCCCTGCCCTTCCCCGTCTTTTTTCCCCCAGACGTCTCTAGGAGTGTATAGGCGCGCGGCCTTCAGGCAGCCCTCCCTCTCCCAACCGGGTGATTGACTTTCCGCTCTGCCTGCCTGGAGGCGACGCGCCGACCGCTCCTGACGAATCCGGGGCGGTTTTTCTTTTCTCCCCCATCCCGGGGGCCATGTCAGGAGTTCCCATGTCCGCAGTAGAAATGACGACACCAGAGATCGACTCGATCGGCCCAGAACCAATCGAGGAGACCACCGCCGAGGCCAGCCCCTCCCCTGTCTCTCGCATCGAGTTCGACGAGCTGGGCTTGTCCGACGAGCTACGCCGCGGCATCGCCGAGCACGGCTACACGCACGCGACGCCGGTCCAGGCCCGCGCCATCCCACTCGCACTCGAAGGCACGGACCTCATCGTCCGCTCCAAGACCGGCACGGGCAAGACCGCGGCTTTCGGCATCCCGCTGCTCGAAAGAATCCCGGCTGGCACGCGCGCGCCCATGGCCCTCGTGCTCTGCCCCACGCGCGAGCTCGCGCTCCAGGTCGCCGAAGAGCTGACCGCGCTCGGCCAGCACAAGGACGTCCAGGTCGCGGCGATCTACGGCGGCACCTCGATGCGCCAGCAGTTCGACGCGCTGAAGCAAGGTGCCGAGATCATCGTGGGCACACCCGGCCGCGTCTATGACCACATCCGGCGTGGCACGCTCGACCTCTCCAGCGCGCTGTTCGCCGTGCTCGACGAGGCCGACGAGATGCTCAGCCAGGGCTTCTACGAGGAGGTGACGCGCATTCTCGAACACCTGCCGACGAGCCGTCAGACCCTGCTCTTCTCGGCCACGGTGAGCGACGACATCGAGCGACTCATCCAGCGCTTCTGCCGCGACCCAGAGACCATCCTGCTCTCGGGCGACGACTACACGGTCGAGGGCATCGAGAACGTCCGCTACTTCACGGTGGACGACTACCCCAAGCCACGCAACCTCATCTACCTGGTCGAGATCGAGAGGCCCACGAGCGCCATCGTGTTCTGCAACACGCGCGACGACACCTCGCTCGTCAACGCAGTGCTCACACGCAACGGCTTCGACAGCGAGATCCTCAACGGCGATCTGCCGCAAAAGCAGCGCGAGCGCGTCATGGCCAAGGTCAAGCGCGGTGACCTCAATTTCCTGGTCGCGACCGACATCGCGGCGCGCGGCATCGACATCAGCGACCTGTCGCACGTCATCAACTACTCGCTGCCCGAGGACCCCGCCGTCTATCTGCACCGCGTGGGGCGCACGGGCCGCATCGGCAAGAAGGGCGTGGCCATCTCGCTCGTGTCTGGCCGTGAGCTCTCGACCCTCTCGGCGCTCGAGAAGCGCTTCGACATCCACTTCACCGAACGCAAGCTGCCGACGGTGGAGCAGGCGAGCGCGCTGTGGGCCGAGCGTCACATAGGCGCGCTGCGCGAGGTTGCCCGAAGCTCGATCTACGAGTCGATGCTGCCCCTCGTCGAAGCGCTCAAGTCGGCCAAGGACGGCGACATGCTGATCGCCGCGATGCTCAAGAACTTCTTCGACCAGCGCAGGATCGAGAAGGCGCGCGCCGCGGCATTGGCCGAGAGTCAGCCCGAGGTCGAGGTCAAGCCGTCCATCGCCGCCAAGAAAAAGTCTGGCCGCGACAAGGCGCCGCTCCGGGGCGCCTGCTTCGAGGAGCGCCCGCCCAAGGCCGATGCCGACGAGGCCGAAGCCAGGTCGGACGAGGTCCGCCTGTGGACGAACATCGGCGAAGGCGACGTGAAGGATGAGACCACGTTTCGAGAGATCCTCATCGCCAACTCGGGCATTGCGCCGGACGAGCTCGTGCGCATCGAGCTGGGCAAGGATTACGGCGCGCTGTTCGTGAAGCCAGGCGTCGAGGAGAAGCTCCTGGAGGCGAGCGGCTTCTGTCTGGGAACAGACCCGACGGACAAGGACGTCACCATCGAGCGGCCTCGCAAGAAGCGGGCAGCGCGGCGCAGTCGGCGGTGAACCACCGACTCGCTGGCGCGTAGGGGCTGCCACACAGCCCCCTCTCTCTCCCCCTCATCCCTCTCGATCGACACACACCGAACATCCTCCCTCGCCCGCTTGTGGTGAAAAAGGGCGGTCGCGAGGTGCCGGGAGAGGGAAATCAACACAACACGACACACCACGACATCAGGTGCTCCATGACCACCTCCCCTGTGATCATCGACGGAAACACCCTCACCCTCGAAGATGTCTCGCGCGTGGCGTTCGACCGCGCCGAGGTCGTCCTCGACGAAGCAGCAGCTCGCCGGATCGACGCTGCCCGTGCGCTCGTGGATCGCGCCGCGGCAGGCGATGCGCCGGTCTATGGCGTGAACACGGGCTTTGGCACGCTGGCCGAGACCCACATTGCCCATGAGGATCTCAGCCGACTCCAGCGCAACCTCATCCGCTCACACGCAGCTGGTGTCGGCGATCCGCTGAGCCTGCCCGAGGCGCGCGCCCTGATGCTCTTGCGCGCGAACGTGCTCGCCAAGGGCTACTCCGGCATCCGACTCGCTACGGTGCGCCTGCTCATCGACGCGCTCAACCGTGGCCTCGTGCCCGTGGTCCCAGAGCGCGGTTCGGTCGGCGCATCAGGCGATCTGGCACCGCTCGCTCACCTGGCACTCGCGCTCATCGGCGATGGCGAGTTCTTCCTCGATGGCGAGCGCCTGCCTGCCCGCGACGCTTTGAATCGCGTCGGCCTCGCGCCCTGTGAGCTCCAGGCCAAGGAAGGGCTCGCGCTCGTCAACGGGACGCAGGCCATCTGCGCCGTTGGCACGCTCGCCTGCTTGCGCGCCCAGAGCCTCTGCCGCCTCGCTGACCTCGCGGGCGCCATGACGCTCGAAGGCCTTCTCGGCTCGCACCGTCCCTTCCTCGATCAGATCCACGCCGTTCGACCGCACGCAGGACAACGCGAGGTGGCCTCTCACCTTCGATCGATCCTTGCCCAAAGCGAGCTCGTCGAGAGCCACCGCCATTGCAAGAAGGTCCAAGACCCCTATTCGCTGCGCTGTATGCCGCAGGTCCACGGCGCGGCGCGCGACGGCGTTCGGTTCACTCGACAGGCGCTCGACATCGAGATCGACTCGGCCACCGACAACCCGCTCGTGTTTGCCGAGGACGGCGAGATGATCTCTGGCGGCAATTTCCACGGTCAGCCCGTCTCGCTCGCCCTCGACGTGCTCGCGATGAGCCTCACGCAGCTCGCGGCCATCAGCGAGCGACGCATCGAACAGCTCGTCAACCCAGCGCTCTCTGGTTTGCCGCCCTTTCTGACGCCGAACAGCGGCCTGAACTCGGGCTTCATGATTGCGCAGGTCTCGGCCGCCGCGCTCGTGGTCGAAAGCCGCATCTTGTGCCACCCCGCGTGCGTGGACTCGATCCCCTCCTCGGCAGGTCGTGAAGATCACGTCTCGATGGGCATGACCGCAGCCCTCAAGGCGCGACAGGTCATGGGGTTTGTCCGCACCGTGCTCGCCATCGAGATGCTCGTGGCCGCGCAGGCGCTCGACTTCCAGCACCCCAGGGGCAAGGCAGGGCAGGGCGTCGAAAAAGCCTTCGAACGCATCCGATCGAAGGTCCCGTTCATGGACGAGGACCGAGAGCTCCATCGCGATATCCGCACCGTCGAAGAATTGATTGATGCGGGCGCATTCGATGATTTGTAGGGATTGTTTTTTAATGATTTGAATATATTGAAAAAAAATAAAAATGCGCCTCCGAGATCTATTGGAGACGCATTTTTTATTTATAAGCGTCTTGATCTGTCTTTCTTTTTAATCAATAGTATCCAGCGCCTTGCAGTGATATGCCAATTTCATCGTCATCAGAAATTATATAGTCCACATATACATCTATCCACATGCCGTTGTATTTGTAGCTCCATGTCATGGCAAATCCAGCCCCGCCATTCAATGCTTCATAGGACTCGACTTCAGTGGGATTATGGTCACTCCCCGTGTAGTTGGTGTAACACTTACCGTCAGCGGCGATGGATTTGGTGTAGTCGAACATCCGGGTATTGTAGGCCAAACCGACCTCAGTAGAGATAGCCTCATCAGAATCCTCTTTGTAGGCGGCCTGTCGGTAGTAAACTGTCGAATCGACCTTGTTGCCGTATTTAGTTGTATATTCATCTTCCGTGGCGACATTTGGCTTGACTTGATCCAGACTCAAACCGAATTGCTGGAACGCAGCAGAGGGGTCGGTGCTATTATTATTATTGTTGTTATTATTGCTGTTGCTATTCTCCTTTTCATCATCCCCACCACAGCCCATCATGGGAGCGGCCAAAAGAATACCTAGCAACACCGCGACCAGCGAAAATATCTTCTTCATTTTGAAACCCTCCATCCTTCGATTGGTTGATACCGGCCCTTTGTGAACACCTGCGCATGTCACACTCCCCCAAAGGGTGAGCCAATAAACAATGGCGGCAGGCGGCGGGGCTCATATACGTTTGCTCGATTGAATGTCACCCCCTCCCCCAACGATTGTTCCAAACAGAAGTCTCGCTTTCCCGTCTCGCTCCCTCCTCCCAAAGGACTTTGCCGCCATGTCCCATCCCCTCGCTGGAAAGCCCGTCCCCGAATCGATGAAGTGCAACATCCCTCGGCTCATCACCGACTACTTCACGCAAAAACCTGACCCCGCCGAGCGCGATCAGCGCGTGGCCTTTGGCACATCTGGGCATCGCGGTGTCTCGACCAAGAACAGCTTCAACGAGGCGCACATCCTGGCCATCTCGCAGGCCGTGGCCGACGACCGCGCTGAGCAGGGCATCGATGGGCCGCTCTTCATTGGCATGGACACGCACGCGCTCTCCGAGCCAGCGCTCCAGACGTCGATCGAGGTGTTCGCTGCCAATGGCGTCGAGCTCAGGGTTCAACAGGGCTTTGGCTACACGCCCACGCCCGTCGTCTCGCACGCCATCCTCTCCTTCAACAAAGGGCGGACCGAGCAGCTGGCCGACGGTGTGGTCATCACGCCCTCGCACAACCCACCCGACAACGGCGGCTTCAAATACAACCCGCCGCACGGCGGCCCAGCCGACACCCAGGTGACGAAGCGCATCGAGGCACGCGCCAACGCCTATCTCGAGTCGGGCCTCGCGGGCGTCAAGCGCATGGACTTTGCGAAGGCGATGAAGGCCGCCACGACGCGCTCACACGACTACGTCGCGCCCTACGTCGCAGACCTCGCGAATGTGGTCGATCTCGAAGCCATCCGCGCCTCAGGGCTCAAGATCGGCGTCGATCCCATGGGCGGCGCTGGCATCCACTTCTGGGCGCCCATCGCCGAGCGCTATGGCCTCGACCTGACGCTGGTGCGTCAGAGCGTGGACCCGACCTTCTCGTTCATGCGCATCGATCACGACGGCAAGATCCGCATGGACTGCTCCTCGCCCTTTGCCATGGCCGGACTCATCGAGCTGAAGGACCGCTTCGACATCGCGTTCGGCAACGACCCCGACTACGACCGCCACGGTATCGTCACGCGCGACGGCGGCCTGATGAATCCGAACCACTACCTGGCCGTGGCCATCGACTACCTGTTCCAGAACAGGCCGGGTTGGTCGCCCGAGGCAGCGGTCGGCAAGACACTCGTCAGCAGCGCCATCATCGACCGCGTGGCCACAGCCATTGGCCGACGCCTGTGCGAGGTGCCGGTCGGCTTCAAGTGGTTCGTCGATGGGCTGGTCAATGGCACCTACGGCTTTGGCGGCGAGGAGAGCGCGGGCGCCTCGTTCCTGCGCTTCGATGGCACTGCGTGGACGACCGACAAGGACGGCATCCTCCTCGACCTCGTCGCCGCAGAGATCACGGCCAAGACAGGCAAGACGCCCTCCCAGCGCTACGCCGAACTCACCGCGCGCTTTGGCAATCCGACCTACGCCCGCATCGACGCGCCTGCCTCGCCCGAACAGAAGAAGGTCCTCTCGAACCTCTCGCCCGACCAGGTCAGGGCCGAGTCGCTCGCCGGTGAGAGCATCACGGCCAAGCTCACCAAGGCGCCGGGCAATGGCGCGGACATCGGCGGTCTCAAGGTCGTCACCGAGAACGGCTGGTTTGCCGCGCGCCCAGCCGGAACCGAGGACGTCTACAACCTCTACGCGGAGAGCTTCAACGGAGAGGCGCACCTGACGCAGCTGCAAGACGAGGCCAAGGCCATGGTCTCGGCAGCTTTCGATGCGGCAGGCGTCTGAGCACCCGCAGTCGTCTTTTTGACAAAGTGGCGAGTTTTCATGCAGGGGTGAGTGGTTCTTCGCCTCTGTATTTCATTGGGCGCAGCATTATCTGGCGTTCGGACAATGGCGCGATTGACCACGCCATTTTGTTTTTTGGATAGCTGACAAGGAAAATGGATTTTAGATGGGAATTTTAATTGATTTCCTAAACTATATTTCGCCCTACGGGATTTATAGTTATTTTATTATGCTTGGAGTTTTGATGGCATGTGGTTTTGGTTTGCCCATGCCCGAAGACATTGTTCTCATCAGCGGGGGTATTCTGGCAGCCAGAGGCATTTGCCGTTTCGAAATCGTCTTGGCCGTCTGCATGGCTGGGGTTTTGATTGGTGATGGAAGCATTTATTTCATTGGCAGAAAATTAGGAGAGCGTGTCCGAACCGCTTGGATTTTCAAACGTGTCGTCCGAGGCAACATGGACGAAAAGGTGGCGAGGGCATTTGCCAAATATGGTTCCAAAATCATTTTCGTCGCTCGATTCATGCCTGGCCTCCGAATGCCCATCTTTATGTTTTCAGGAATTTATAAGGTTAAACCTCAGGTTTTCTTTGGTCTGGATGGTTTTGCCGCGCTCATCTCTGTTCCACTCTGGATCTTTGTCGGAAAGTTCTTCGGAGAGAATTTGGAGCTCCTCGAACAAAAGATGAGGCAATTTCAATATGGAATGTATGGCGTCATCGTGGCGATATTATTGATTCTTGTCGCTGCTTCTATTTTGAAAAAGAGAATCCTGTCGAAAATATAAGGACTCCTGCTTAGAATGGTTGAATAGTTCTTGGCCACCGACAATTAAAAAGCTCAAGGCGCCATGCGTCCGCTATGGATGCAATTCTCCAATAGAAGTGAACATGGATCGCATCAAAACTTGGGAAATCTCTGAGGAATTCTGAGCCAAGCAGAACCTTTGATTCCAAGACTCAAAAAAACAGAGGGAGAGACATCTCAACGCTAGTCGGGTGGCGAGTAAAAATCGAAGTATTCGAATAGGATCCATTTTGCTGTGATTGTATATATTTTGAGAAGTGGAATCACTTGAAATACATTGCCGAGCGAGAAGTTTGAAGGCCTCGGCTCATCACAGATGTCAAGAATGGACAGGGGCAGGATTTCTCCATGCGCTCTGGAAAAAAGGGCTGACGACGAATGGGAAGCCGCAGCTAGAAGAAATAGCGAGGCGCCCTTGGCAAGAGAATCCGCCGCTCTGAATCCAACGGATCGCGGAAAAAAGAACGAAACGAAATATGCTGACAGAAGGAAATGGGGTCCCGTTGGCTATCATTATAGCTGTATAAAGAAGAAACACTAATCAGCTGTTTCCAACAACACCGAGGTCCGCCATGTTTTACTTACGAAAAGACATGGGCAAATCTCAAGAGGCGGCTGGGCGATAATATTTTTCGACATAAATTTTTGGAAGATGCTGTTTATGAATGCCTTGAAGGTCAGCGTTTTTTTTACACGTCTATAGAAATTCCAAGAAAGATTATCACATGCTCTCCCGAGTGAAGATGCCAGGAGCGGCAAGAGAGTCTTTTCGAGTGATTCTATAGAATGAAAATTCAAGATGTTATATCAATGGCAATTCAATCAAATTCTCGGTTGTGTCCAGGGCGCTGCCGTGTCAGTTGCGGCGTTTTCTCAGTGACACCCAGAGTGAAACGAAAGGTCCCCACGCATGTTCAAGAACCACCCGAAAGGTTTGCCTGTCCTCTTCTTTACCGAGATGTGGGAGCGTTTTGGCTTCTACCTCATGCTCGGCATCTTCTTCCTCTATATGACCGCCGATGGCGCGATCGGGGGCCTTGGGCTCGACGGGAAGACGGCGGCCGACATCTACGGGACCTACATCGCGCTCGTCTATCTGACACCCTTCGTCGGTGGTCTGCTCGCCGACCGCATCTTTGGCTATCGAAAGACCATCGTTGTCGGCGGCATCCTGATGGGCCTGGGCTACCTGGGCCTGGGCATCCCGAGAGAGGGCACGGACATCACCCTGTGGCTCTCGCTCTTCCTCATCATTCTCGGCAATGGCCTGTTCAAACCCAATATCTCGACATTGGTTGGAAATATTTACAATAATCCACAATATGGCGCCAAAAAGGATTCAGGATTCAATATATTTTATATGGGGATAAATATCGGCGCATTTGTCTGTAATTTCATCGCGGCGATTCTTCGCAATTCTTTTGGTTCGTTCAGCCCGGCCTTCATCGCGGCGGGTATCGGCATGTTCGTGGGCGTGGTCTGGTTCCTGTTCGGCCAGAAGCACACGGTCGAGGCCGACGTGCTCAAGCCTGCCAAACCAGAGGACGAGTCGGTGACAAAGATCCTCGTCAAGGTGTTCGGGCCAGCGCTCGCCTTCGCACTCTTTGGCTGGTTCGGCATCCAGGCCGTGACAGCGGCCATCAGCGGCACGCCCTCGACGCTCTTTGGCTCCCCCGCCTCGGACGCCTTCCTCTTCGCCTGCATCCCCGTCGTCTTTTTCTATGGCTCGCTCTGGTTCCGCGCCAAGGGCGAGGACCGCGAGCGCCTGGGCGTGCTGCTGCCCATCTTCGCCGTCGTCATCGTGTTCTGGGCCATCTTCCACCAGAACGGCTCGGCGCTGACCGAGTGGGCGCGCGACTACACGAACCGCGAGCTGCCCTCGGCCATGACGGGCGTCGCCGACACGCTGCGCCTCGTCGAGCAGGTGGATGTCCCGAAGGCGCTCCCCGCCTCAGTCGAAGGAACGCCCAACTACTTCCACAACATCCCCCGCTCGGAGTGGCCGTCTGATGCTTCCAAGCTCCAGCTCCTCTCGACGGAGATCTTCCAGTCGGTGAACCCGTTCTTCGTCGTGTTCCTGACGCCGCTCGTCGTGGCCTTCTTCGCCTTCCTCAACCGGCGCAAGAAGGAGCCCTCGACGCCCGGCAAGATCGCGCTCGGCCTGTTCATCACGGCGCTCTCCACGCTCGTCATGATCGCGGCGACGTTCGTGACGGACAACGGCGCGACCAAGGCCTCTGCCCTCTGGCTCGTCGGGACCTACGGCGTCATCACGACGGGAGAGCTGTTCCTGAGCCCGATGGGTCTCTCGCTCGTCTCGAAGGTGAGCCCTGCTCGCCTGACGTCGGTGATGATCGGCGGCTGGTTCCTCTCGACCTCGATCGGCAACAAGCTCTCTGGGATGCTCTCTGGCCTGATGAACGCCTTCGACCACAAGTCGGGCATCTTCTTCATCAACCTGGCGGGCGCTCTGCTCGCGACCGTCCTCATCACGCTCATGCTGCCGCGCCTGCGCCGCGTCATGGAGAAATACACGCAGGCGCCTGTCGCTGAACGACCTGCTGCCGAGGCCTGTCCGAACGAATCGAGCTCAGACGCGCCAGACACCAAAGCGGTCACTGGTGAATGATCGAATCATCGAGGTTTTTTATTGAGAGGGCGTCATTCGTGGCGCCCTTTCGAGTTGTTCAATGGTGCTTCTAAGGACGTATCCCTTCATTATCCCGTCGCCAAAGCTCGTCCGTGAAACGCCAGACCTCGTTGCTTCGCTCTTCGCTTCCGTCTGGAAGCTCAAAGCCCCGCGCCTCGTCTGACATATTTGAAAGGATTGACGCGGATAAGAAGCAAAAAAGACGGCGTGATGACGCACTGCGTTTGATTCAAGGAGGGGCGCGATGACGCGATGAGTTGCGCTCGGGACATTTCCGGGCGGCTTACCCACATCGCCATCCCTAAAAATCGATTGGACCTACGTTTTGATTTGCTTCTCTTTCCCAGAAATCTCCTTCATCAATTCAAATAAATCATCTGCCGCGCTTCCAGCATCTTTGAGGTGGAATTGACACCACAGCTTAGCCCAATCTGGAGTGAATTCATTCTGACGAATCAACTGGGCGAGCACACTCCAATGAGAAACGGGCGCACGCTCGAACCAGGCGCGCGCATTATCCGAAGTCTCCTGCGATTTGAGGAGTCGCTCCGCTTCGTTCAGCGCTTTTTCAGGATGAATTCTCCAGATGTGCGCCGCGAATTCATATACCTTCATAGTATTTGCGGTTCGAAGCGCTTCCAGGATTCCATCGAAAAGGAATTCGTTTTCTTCAATGATTTCTGGCGTCAAAAAGGGAAGAAGTTGTTCCGCTTGAAAGGCGTCGGAGGCCTGTTTCGGGCTATTCAAAATCCAATCTTGAATCAATCCCAAGCGAGTCTGCGTTGGTAGGAGAGACAATTCCTTGGGATCATTTGTGCCGATCTCCCAAAGCCCATGATTTTTAGATGTTTGAACAAGTGCTTCCAATGGCAAGGTCTCAAGTATTGTTTGGACGAGCGATCGATGATGAGAGCTGAGCCATGAGATTCGCCCCGCAACAGTGGACGATTTCGTTTTAGGAGATCCGTCGAGAAGTCTCCAAAATTTCTGAGAAAACTTTCTTTTGAAATCAGTGTCTTTTCCAGAAAGATTTCTCTTCAAAAACTTATCTGCGGACTTGTTTTGTTGTTCCAAGATATTTTTCGGAAGAGGCCATTCTTTTTCGGATAGAAGGAGCGCCGGAATGAAGAGAGCAGGGGTGTCATCGACAGATTCCGGCAACTCCAAGTTCGTCATTTTCTCGAGAAGTTGGATGGACAATTCGAAGAGATCATCTGAATCGATCCACCAATTCCCTGAGCTTGGATAAATTTCGGAGAGCCGCAATTGTTCCAGATTCCATCCTGGGAAGATCCAGCGATAGATTTCTGGGATCTCCACGCCTTCAGGCTTTTCAGAGTTCAAACTAATTGTCCAACCCATCTTTAGAAAAGCCGAAAGCCGTTTACAACTGCTAACACCCTCCGTCCCCAACAAGGGAAATTTGAACGGAGTTCCGACTAAAGGGATCCCATAGTTCTCCAAGTTTTCGAAGAATTGATTCCAAGGAATGGCATTCACGAGTTTCTTGGATTTCATGGGGTTTTTGGGCCAGCTGTCAGAGTGGTTTCCGATGAAGAAAATCAGTGTTTCGAGCGCTGCAAAGCCCTCCAATGTTTCTGAATCCAGAGAATCAAAAAATTTCTTCAATTTATCAGGATCGAACTTCAAGAAATGCTCACTCAAAAAATAATCTATCCATTGAGACCTTGAGTGATCAGCGGCCGCCCAGCCCCAATCTTTGGCATCGTCAAAATCCAAATCAGGTAATTTCTCTGATTCCTCGGGAGAGAGAATTCCTGCGGAAACCCAACTTGGGAACACCTCGAAGCCCTCTCCAGCAGATCGAAGCCAGCCCATTTCTTTCAATGAAAAATATCTTTGTGCAGTCTGATCTTTGTTTTCATTTTCACTCTTCAATGAATCAAAGATTTCTTTGAAGGAAATTTTTTCCCAGCACAGTGCTCTATTTTTAAAAAGCTGAGAAATCGATTTTCGATAAATCTCGAGATCATTTTTCTGAATCATTGTCGAATTATGACTGAATTGTGAATTCATCCAATTCACGGCGCGCTCGTAAAGGAAAATCTCTTGCTCGGGATCGCGGTAGAATTCCGCACAGAGAGCGATGAGCTCCCCCGGCGTGCGCACAAATGGATCGAGATGGCTCTTCTGAATCCATTCAAGAATTCTCTCTTTGACTTCTGAATTCCATTTACCAGGTCTCAAGGAGTTTCGAATTCGACCATCCATCCATCCAAGGAGGCGTTCTCTCCATTCAGAGATGAGTGATGGTTTTAAGTATGACAATGATTCATCTATGATTGGATTTTTAAATGGCGCAAGAATGACGACGTCATTTGAGTGGCTTTTTAGTGTCCGAATTTTGCGTTCGATTTTGAGACTATTTCCGTTCGAAGAATCAATTGAGCAGATGAATGGGAGCGCATTGGCTGGCGTGCATTCAATGTCTGTCAGGTCTTTAGCGAAACACGCATGGACTTCATTGGAATACCATTTTTGAAGCATTTGAATGGTCAGCGTCTTTCCTCCGCCAGGGGGAATGCACAGCCAGAGAAAGCTCGACTTTCCGGTCAAATGGTTGGCCACGATTTCGAAAAGTGTCTTCGGGCGCTCAATACTATTGCTTGAGTGTGGCTTCCAAATTGGCTCAAGTCCATCATTTATAGAAATAGGTGTGAGCTCAGGGAATTCACGAAATTGAATGAGATTGTCGGGCGGTGAGAGGATTTCGTCTTCGGAGAGTCCGACGAGTTCACAGAGTGTTTTCAAGAAATTTGGATGCGTTCTCCACCAATTGATTCGAGCTGGACTTTTTTGTTCGATCAATTCTCCAATTTTGATGGCCAGTGATTTTTCATTTGGTTTGTCTTCATCAGTCAATCCGAGTTGCTTTCGGATTTGACGCGCACAGCTCAAATTTTTTCCTTTGAATTTGGCCTGGACTGCTTTGTCGAGAGATTCATTGCCCATGATGTTCTCAGGATGGATGGTGTGCCTGCACCAGCACAGAAATCTGCTTCAGATGTCCCACATTTATCTACCCGGAGGCTCTCTTAAGTCAAGAAGACTTTAAGTAGATAAACTTTCTACGAGTAGACATGTAGATTCTTCAGACCTGAGGAGCAAGGGATCGCTTGACAGCCACTTTAGGGAGGCTAGACTGGTTTTTCTTCACAGCAGAAAGCTGCAGAGTCTATCAAAATCAACTTCTCAAGGAGAAATGAGATGTCGAAAAGCGGATCTGGAGGCGGTAAAGGCGCTGGTCAGGGTAGTTCCGGTGGCAAAGGAGGAGGCGGTGGTCGCGGCCAAGGTAATGGTGGCGGCTGGCCTTCAGGGACGGGCAATCCTTCGGGCGGTGGTCGCTCGAATGCCCCGCCGTCAAAATGACGGCATTTAACCACGAATCTCGTTCGTATTGGATTGGGCAGTCCAAAAGAGGTTCTTTATGAATTCATGAAAGGATGAAAAAAATGAATGAAAAGCCGCAAAATCCGAATGATCAACGTGCTGACGTGAAGAATCCAAACAATCCTGCATTTGAGAAGGATCGTTTGAATCGTGAAAAGGAAGGGCATGGGAATGCGCCCCCGCCCGCACCGAAGAAGTAACTCTTCAAATTCATAGCGTTGAAAGAAATCCCTCGGGTCTATCAAAAGGCCCGAGGGATTTTTTATGAACAGCGATTGATTTCAGGGGAAGTCTTCGATTGTTTTCGAAATCCCTCAACGGCCTGTGGAGCCAAATCCGCCGCTGCCTCGTTCGGTTGCATCGAGGGCATCGAGCTCAATCTAGATTGCCTGGACCACGGGCGCGACGACGAGCTGGGCGATACGCTCTCTGCGTTCAGCGCGAAACGTCTCGTGGCTCAGCCGGGTTAGAAGGCGGCGCCCAAGCTCACGGTGAACTGGAGGTCGTTGTAGTATTGGCGCCTGTGGCCGGTCAGCTCGATGCGTCCCGACAGACCAATGACGTCATGGAAGAAGAACATCGTGTGAACGCCGATGCCATAGACCAGGCCGCCGCGCACGACGCTCCAACTGCCCGTGGATGTGCCCGTGGCGTATCCGATGTCGTAGTCCACACTACCGACATAGAGCGCTGGGCCGAGCTTGCCGTAGAGCAGGAGGCGCCAGAGCGGGTAGCCGAAGATGACCGCGAGCGAGAGGTTGTCCTGGCTCTGTGTGACGCGGGTCAGCTTCGTTCCCTCATCACCGCCAGCGCTGAAGGGATGGAGCCAGGAGAATTCGAGCCACAGGCCTCGGTGAAGGAGCGTGAGCTCTGGATCGAAGAGCATCCGGCCCAGATTCCAGCCCACGGAGATCCCCAGGCCAAACTTGGCGTCCAGATCGCCCAGAGAGCTCTGGCGAAAGTAGCCCCCAAGCGTGAGCTCCGCGGTCATGCCCAGGTTCTTCTTGTTGAAGTAGCTGCTGAGCGGAAAGCCGTATTCGTCCCTGTCGTCCTCTTGGGGCTCATCATTCTGCGGCCTGATGTCACCCCAGAGCTCGCCGTCATCCTCATCGTCATATTGGGAGGAGGTCGTGCGGCGATCCTTGAAATAGCTCTCCTCTTCCTCTTCCGTGTTCTCATCTTCGAGCAGGGCTGGCGCAGAGCGGCTGTCCCCATCAGAAGAAGCACCGTCATTCTCGTCGCCATCGCGCGATTCGAAGGGCGCGGGGTCGCTGTCGGAAGAAGAGGGCGACGAGGAATACGAATCCTCCTCGACGTCCCAGGCCTGGGCTGGCAGCGAAACCCCCAGCACGAAGGCCAGCACCAAGACGAGGTTCAGCATGGTCCATCCTGTTTTCACAGAGCACCTCCATTCGATTTCTGTGCGCACATGCCAAAGGAGGCAACCCCGTCGCAGCTCGGAAGCTCGTTCTTCGTGTAGCCGAAGTGATCCATGAAAGCGCCGCAGACGGCATCTTTGACCTGATTATCCGCTATCTTGCTGGCGATGGCGTTGAGCGCCGTGGACAAGTTGAGATGAGAGGCGCGCGGCACGATGAAGTCCCCACCCGTCGTGAGCTCTTGCAAGTAGAGCTGTCGGATGCCGCCCATCTTCTCATCCTTGAGCGCGTCGAGGATACCGGTCGAGACCCGCCTCCAATTCAGGGGGTTGTTGACGCCGAGGCGCTGGACCGCCGCATAGAGCGCCGAAGCCACGACAGAGCCCAGCCGATAGGCATACCCTTTCAATGAGAAGACATCCGTTGGGCCTTGCATGACCTGCTGGTTGATCGTCACCGTCGCGTCGCCCGACTGGACCTTCGGGGGATAGCAATGCTGCTTCGAGATATCGCGTGAGCTGGCGAGCGACGCACTCATCGAGTGTTCCATGAAGGCCGGATCGCACGCGTCCATATTCTCGCCGCAGGTGATTGCCGCGCCCATGAAGTCGGCCAGGCCCTCGTTGAGCGCTGACATGGCGTTGACGGTCTCATTGGAGGTCATCATGGGATCGGAGATGTAACAGTCGCCCAACCCACAAACTAAATGGTCGAAAACAGCGTGGGTGAATTCGTGCCCCATGACCCCCAGGTTGATGGCGAGCGGGAGCGCCTGAAACTCGTCGAAAGGCAGGACCGCGAAGCCATCGATCGCCGAAGAGAAGAAGGCATTGTCTTTCATCTCTGTCGTTTCATAACCATCCGGCGAAGTATCACTCGGCGAAGGCATCAATACTTTCGGAAAATAATAGAGATTTCTTTTTCCAAACTCTACTCGGTCGAGGCCGCTCTCCTCGAAGAACAGGACGGACCGCTCCAGATTGTAATAGGCCGTCACCATGTTGAGCGAGTGAAAGTCAGCGGGGACGAGCACGCCGTCTACGTCGATCAGATCGACTTTGACGTCGCCGCCCTCGTCCAGGAACAGGCTCTTCACAGGCTTCGTGAGGTCCATCTCTGCGCGACCTATGACTTTGGCGACGCTGCCCTCGAGGGTGACGATGTCGTCGATCGTCTTGAGCTGGACAGGGGCGCGGTCATAGCGCTTCAGGTCTGGCTGATAGGTAAGGACGAGAACCTTGGTGTTCTCGTCGGCGGAAGGCGCGCACGCCACAAGGGCGCAACACAGCGCGAGGGGGAGGGGGATGGCAGAGAGTGAGCGGAACATGGGGACGGCCCTCTAGCAGTTCTGCGGTTCGAGAGGCAACGCGCGGGCTGGGGAGAATCGTTCGCGCGGGCAACTGGGGACTATGGTCTGATATTAACGGACTGATCTGACATTCCGGCAGGGGGAGAAGGGCACGGCGCTCGTGCCCTTCTCACACTCGAATCGATTCATTCGAATAAACGAAATAAACAATTCAATAGATCAATCAAAATAAACTCTTCTCAAATCCAAGATATCATTCGCCGCGCTCTACCATGACCCCGCCGCCTTCGACAGTCATGGATCGCCCACCCTTCTGATCGCCACGCTCGATCTCGACCTGGGGGCTCTCGGACGAACCGGCCTGTTCCTCGGCCTTCTTCTTCTCGGCCTCGGCGGCCGCCTTCTTATCGGCCTCGATCTTTTTGGCGTGCTCCTCACGCGCCTTTTCCGCGGGAGAATTTTTCGTCGCGCGCATCATCGCCGTATTGTATTGACTCATGGGAACATTGTTCTCTTTGAGAACTTCCTTGTCGATGGCGACGCCTTTCCTTTCATATTGGACGCGCTCGGACGAGGACATCTCTTTGAGGTCCTTTCCTCCGAATTCCTTGTCGCGGAGCTCTTTCTTGCGAGAATCCATTTCGGCGGTCAGCTGCCCTGCCTTTTCCGGGGAAACCGCGGCCAAAACGCCAGCGGGCAGCAGGAGAATGAGGGAGCACAGGGCCAGGGCAATGCGTTTCATGTGAGACCTCCGTCAGATAGAGAAATACCTCGGGGAAGAGAAAGGGCTGCCAAGCGCGGCGGCGCTGTTTCCGCCAACGGCACGTCAGCGTCAAGACGTCATGACGCCAGGCCAGAGCGGTCGAGCTCTCAGAATCTGTATTCAAGCCTTGAACAGCCGTCTCAAGAGGAGCGCGATAGACGAGATTTCCACATAGCTCTCCTCGAAAGTCGTCATGATTTTATAATCCTTGGATAATCTTCTATAATTGTTCAGCCATGAAAATGTTCGTTCGACACGCCAACGCTTGGGCAGTGTTTCAAATTCATGTTTTATTCGGTCAGATATTTCGACCTTCAATCCTAAACGCTTTGCGGCATTCCCGAATGTTTTCCGATAGCCCGCGTCCGTGCAAACACCCAAAAAGATCGGATATTCACTCAATGCCTTTTAAAATACTTCGCCACCCTGCATCGTATCATGGAGATTTGCCGCGTGAACAAGCACAGCAAATATATTTCTTAATAGATCCGTCACGATGTGTAGCTCTCTGCCCTTTATCTTTTTTTTCATCGAACCCCCGCTCTTCGGCGGGCCCCAGCGAGAAGGATGGATCGGCTTTTTTTTCGCGCATTTCATGATCAAGTTTGACCAATACCTTCATGAGCCGCGTCCATAATCCAGATTTCTTGGCTCTTCTGTAAAATGACCAAACCGTTTGATGAGGAAGAAAATCCTTCGGGATCATTCTCCATTGGCAGCCTGCTTTTGTCAGATAGAGCATCGCATTCATTAAAATTCGCTTGCTCCATCGCTTGCCATTGAGCGTCCGTCAAATCTGTAGAGTAACTCAAAATATTCTCCTTGCGGAGTATATTGAAGAGACGCCCATCTATATCAGGATGAGAGGGGTTGTCTTGGCTTGAATACGACTTCTGAATTTAGGACTTATCCCTAAATAAATTGATATAAAAATCCCCTCTAGGGTAGGTGCTATTTCCAACCTCAAGGAGGCAACCATGTCAAAATCTTGGACCATTTCAGATGAATTCTGGGAAACCATCAAAGATTTAATTCAAAAACCAAAGCGTGATGAGAATAAAAAATATAAGAGAAAAGCAGGCGGTGGGCGAAAGTCTCTCGACCCTAGAAAGGTTCTCGGAGGAATATTTTATATTCTGAGAACGGGTGCTCAATGGAATTCCGTTCCTCGAGAATATGGAAACTCGAGCAGCATTTATAGATATTTTCAAAAA
>JAISIF010000039.1 GCA_031262165.1 Myxococcales bacterium
GAAGGCGGTCCAGAGCAGGCGGCCGATCATCGAGGGCGATGATGAAGACGATGACGATGATTTTTTCGATGAAGCGCGGGCGCCCTTTTTCGAGGTCTTTTTACTGGTGCGTGTAGCCATGGCGTGGGTCGATACACGAAACGCGACGCTGTTTCAGTGAAGAAAAAAATTTTAATTGAAATCGTTTCGACAGGATTCTCAATCAATCCTTGAACATTAGAATTCATAATCTGAATCGATTATTTTTACAGACAGTGAGATTCGTCAGGAATCATAGAAACACAACTGTCCAAATATCGACTTTTCCAAAAATAGGGCAGCCCGACTTTATCGATCGTTCAATGACGCGCCACGTCTGGACACATCCTGATCGATTGACTAGCCCACGCCGCCTTTCGCGATTGTATCAATTCAGATTGAGGAGGTCGTTCACGTGCTCAGAGAGAAGAAAGACAGAGAATCATTTCCCGTCGCCAACTGCATCCAGCTCCTGCAGCGGCACGATCCGGCGAAGGTGGGCGCGCACGTCAAAATCGGTGGCGAATGGAAGGAGCTGACGTGGGGAGAGATCGTCGAGCGCGTGACGGCATTGGCCGAGGGCTTCATCGAGTTGGGACTGAAGCCGGGCGACCGCGTCGCCATCTTTGCCGACACCTCGTTCGAGTGGTGCCTGGCCGACTTTGCCCAACTCTGCGCGGGCGGCATCAGCGTCCCAATCTACGGCTCGAACACGCCCGAAGAGGTCGCCTTCATCCTCAAGGACAGCGGCGTGCGCTTCGTGGTCGTGGACCACGATCTGAGCGACAGCAACCACAGGCAGCCGGGGCGATGGAGCCGCATAAAATCCATCCGCGATGCACTTCCAGACATCGAGCACTTCATCGCGCTCAAGATGCCCTCGAACCCAGACGACAAGCTCATCGGACTCGATGAGCTGGAGCGACGCGGCAGAGCGCGGCAGAGCGACGCGGGGCATTCGAGCTGCCTGCCCGAGATCGCCGCTCGCGTGGGCGAGGACGACTTGTCGTGCATCCTCTATACGTCGGGCACGGTCGGGACGCCCAAGGGCGTGATGCTCACGCACCGCAACTGGGTCAGCCAGTCGTTCAACGTCATGCGCTCGGGCGTGCTCGTTCCAGGTGACCAGGTGATGCTCTTCCTGCCGCTCGCCCACTCGTTCGGCCGTGCCGTCGAGATGACCTGGATGGGCCAGGACATCTCTGTCTCGTTCGCCGAATCGATCGACAAGCTGCTCGAAAATGCCAAAGAGCTCAGCCCCACCGTGCTGCCTGCCGTCCCACGCGTGTTCGAAAAGGCCTTCAACCGCGTCGTGGCCACTGGCCGTGCCTCGGAAGGCCTCCAGGGTAACGTCTTCGATTGGGCGATGTCGCTCTTCGAGGACTACGCGACGGCCAAGGCCGCGGGTCGGCCATTCCGCTCGCTGCGCTTCCCCATCGCCCGGCAGCTCGTATTCTCGAAGATCAGCCAAAAGCTGAAGGCGCAGTTCGGTGGCCGGATCCGCTGTTTCATCTCGGGTGGCGCGCCGCTCACGCCGCGCATCGCCTACTTCTTCGATCTGTGCGGCCTGAACGTCTGTGAGGGCTTTGGCATGACCGAGACGTGCGCGCCGACGCACTGCAACCTCACGGGCAAGCTGAACCACATCGGCACCTGCGGACGCCCATTCCCAGGTGTCGAAGCCAAGGTCGCGGAGGATGGGGAGATCCTCCTGCGCGGGCCGCAGATCATGAAGGGCTACTACAACCTGCCCAGAGAGACGCAGGAGGCGCTGTCGGCAGATGGGTGGCTGAGCACCGGCGACATCGGGACGCTCGACGCCGAGGGCTACATGACCATCACCGACCGCAAGAAGGACCTCATCAAGACCTCGGGGGGCAAATATGTGGCCCCAGCCGAAATCGAAAACGATCTGAAGACGAACGCGCTCGTCAGTCAGGTCTCGATCCAGGGCGACAAGCGCAACTTCGTGAGCGCCCTATTCACGCTGAATGAGGAAGAGACCCGGGCCCTGGCCAAGGAGCGCGGGCTGGATGAGTCGCAGGGCTTTGCTCGACTGACCAAGGCGCCGGAGATCATCGCCGAGCTCCAGAAGATCGTGGACAGCATCAACGCGCGCCAGCCGAGCTACGCGACCATCAAGAAGTTCGTCGTGCTCGATCACGACTGGTCACAGGAAACTGGGGAGCTGACTCCGACGCTCAAGGTGAAGCGCCGTGTCGTGGGCGAGAAATACAAAAAGGAATTGGATGAGCTGTATCGGTGATTTTGAACCCCGCTTGTCGGTCGGCCTCACGAAAACCCAAAAAAACAATGAATCAATGGATTGCTCCGTCACTTCGTTCCTCGCAATGACAGGGAATGTCAGACGAGGCGGGAGCTTCCAGACTGAAATGAAGAGCGAAGCAACGAAGACTGGCGTTTCACGGACAAGTGGGGCGACGGGATAATGAAGAGATAAGTCCTAAATGTAGTCGGCGGGAGATCATGGAATATCCCTCCGTTGCCTCGCATTGGAGAAGCTCCCAGCTCATCATCGGAAGGAACCCGCCTTGACGCCCTCGCCCTCTTTTCCCGTCGCCTGCCCGCTCAGGCTTCTGCCTGCCCTGCTCTTCGTGACGTTGAGCGCAACCGCGACCGTGGGCTGGGCCTCGACAGTAGAGGACTCAGAGCCCCCGGAGAACAAGGAGAGCATGGCACCTCCCTCGCCCACGCTGTCGCTGCCCTTCGCGCCTGCCGAGAGCTTTCAGCTCGAGGTCAGCTACCTCGGCCTGCCCATCGGAACGATCCACGCGAGCATCGCTGCCGAGAGTGAATTCGAAGGCGCGGCGACCTGGCCTCTCATTGCCAATGCCACGACCTACCCGGCCTTCGTCCTGTTCCCGGTCAAGGATCGCTACGTGTCCTGGCTCGATCCCAAGACAAAGCTGTCGCTGGGCAACGAACTCCTCGCGAACGAGAATCGCGTCGCGCGCCGTGAGCGCGTGCGCTTCGACCGCGTCAAGAACGAGGCCACGGTGCGCCGCGAGGGAGGCAAAAAACCGCGCTCAGAAAAGACACACCAGCTCCCGCTCGACGCGCAGGACTTGCTCGCCACCCTTTATGTCATGCGCGCACTTCCCCTGACCGTGGGCGACGTGATCGAAAGCCCCATCTTCACGGGCAACAAGACGTTCACGATGAAGGCGACCGTGATCGGCAAAGAACGCCTGAAGACCAAGGTGGGAACCTTCGACACCAAGCGCGTCCACGTCGAAGTGGGCTTCTCCGGCAAACTCGAGAGCAAGCGCGAGATCCGCATTTTCTTCACCGATGACGCGCGCCACATCCCGGTCCGCATCGATGCCGAATTCTTCCTGGGAACGCTCGCCGCTGACCTGACGTCATTCGAGACGGGACTGGGTGATTGAGAAAAAATCGCGAATGATACGATGAAATAAAAGGGCGACCATCATTACATTGGTCGCCCTTTTTCATATCGATTTGCTGATGCGACGGTTGTAAAGAATGAGTTGATTTATTACAAACAAAACATGAGCGTCACGAATGACGCCTCTATGAAAAACAACAAACAATTAAAACCGTTGTATTCGTTGACGGGATTTGTAGGGGCGTCATTCATGACACCCAAAAGAACATTGAAGATATTGCGCTTCTCTTCGCAATTTACAGCATTTTCGAGAAAGAATGAGATTGTTCATTTTATTTGCTAGACGGGCGCAGCACGCTGCGCCCCTACAAAATCCTCGATGAATAACGTCAATTTTCTTTATGTGAATTGGCGGCAGCGATGATTGCTTTCAATGAGGTCATCCCTCAGCGGAATTCGCTCGTTTTCCGAAGAGCCGATCCCCTGCCCTGTCCCACGCGTCTGCCAATGGATTCGATGCGGCGCCGCAGGCAGCCGTGACACTGCTCTGCCGTCTCTCGAACGCACGCCTTGGCTGGATAGATCTCATAAAGCGCGCGGTATTTCGGCGGCGTGAGGTTGGGCATCACGACATTGGCGCCGCGCAGGAGCCCGAACTCTCGACCGCGTGCGAGGTTGAGCGTGGCCAGCGCCGTGGTGCTGGGCAGGTTGGCGCGCGGGCAACACAGGCGGGTGAGCGCGACCATCTTGTAGGTCATGAGCTCTGTCGCGGGCGCCTGATCCACTCCGGCATTGGGGGAGATCGCGGCGAGCGGCGTCGCTGGATGGGTCAAAAAAGGCCCAACGCCGATCATGTCGAGGTCGAGCTCTCGGAAGAGCTCGAGGTCGCGCGCCAGGTCCGCGTAGCTCTGACCCGGGATGCCGATCATGACGCCGCTGCCGATCTCGTAGCCGAGCGACCGCATGGCCTGGAGCTGCGCCACGCGATCCACGACGGTCGCGCTCCCAGCCTTGGGCGGATGGATGCGGCTGAAGAGCTCGGCGTTCGAGGTCTCGAAACGCAACAGGTAGCGATCTGCGCCTGCCTCTTTCCAGAGCGCGAGCTCATCGAGGCTGCGCTCGCCCAGGCTCAACGTCACCGCCAAGTCAACCTCAGCCTTGATGCGTCGGACAACGTCCGCGACCCACGCGCCGGTCAGTGCCGCATCTTCGCCTGCCTGCATCACGACCGTGCCGTAGCCAAAGCGAGCAGCGGCGCGCGCGCACTCCAGGATCTCATCGGCGCTCATGCGGTAGCGCGTCAGGTCGCGGTTGCCCGCGCGCAGCCCGCAGTAGTGGCACTGACGCGCGCAGTGATTCGAGATCTCGATGAGGCCGCGCAGGTGGACCTCGTCCCCGACCATCTCCCGACGGATCGCGTCGGCGCGGCGCCAGAGCTCTTCGAGGACCTCGGGCCGCTCTTCCCTGAGCCAGCGCTCCAATTCAGCGTGTTCCATGATGTTCATGATATTTCATTCCTCCGGTTTTTCCGGCATCTGCATGCGCGATTTCATCGCGTAAAATTACAACAGAAACTCAATTCCATGGTTGCCCTACACAACCAGAGACGAATGTCATGAGAAAACAAGAACAGGAAGTCGAGCTCGTATTTCACCCGATCGATAGATCGAGTGAGAGCGATGCGTTCGCTGCCGCTGTCAAAACTATCCTAGATGCAAAACTGGATGCAAAAGACGGCGAGCTACGAATGGTGAGTCCCTATTTGAGCGCCAATGTGCTCAAGCCATTGTTGCAAGCTCATCGCTTTCGTCTCGTGACAGATCTC